>NZ_JBJGZL010000010.1:0-159351 GCF_054050495.1 Blastococcus sp. SYSU D00922 | reverse complement strand
CCCAGCCGCCGCGCCCGACCCCCCCCCCCCCCCCGCGGGCGGGCGCGCCCGCCCCCCCGGCCGCGGCCCCCCCCCCCCCCCCCCCCCCCCCCCCCCCCCCCCCCCGCCGCGGTGAGCGCATCCGCCGCGGCCACGGCGGCCCGGTTCAGCGTCTGGGCCCCCTGCGAGCCCCCGAAGACCAGCAGCGTGGGCCGGTCGGCGTCCAGGCCGAACTCGGCCCGCGCCTCGGCGCGCAGGGCGGACCTGTCGAGCGAGGCGATGGCCCGCCGCAGGGGCATGCCCACGTGCTCGGCGTGGCGCAGCGGTGTGCCGGGCGCCGTCACGCCCACGCGCGCGGCCAGCCGGGCCCCGACCCGGTTGGCCAGCCCCGGCAGGGCGTTCTGCTCGTGCACCACCACCGGCACCTTCGACCGGCGGGCGGCCAGATAGGCCGGCAGGGCGACGTAGCCACCGAACCCGACGACGACGTCGGCGGCCAGCTCGTCGAGCAGCGCGCGCGTGTCGGCGACAGCTCGGCGGACGCGACCGGGGACCCGCAGCAGGTCGAGGGTCGGCTTGCGCGGCAGCGGCACCGGGGGGATCAGGCGGAGGTCGTAGCCGCGGGCCGGGACCAGCCGGGTCTCCATGCCGCGGGCCGTCCCCAGGCAGGTGATGCGCAGCTCCGGGTCGCGGCGGCGCAGCGCGTCGGCCAGCGCCAGCATCGGCTCGATGTGCCCGGCGGTGCCGCCCCCGGCGAGGACGACGCTCGACAGGTCGCTCATCGGGGACCTCCCGGCCGGCGCGGGGCCCCCGAGGGTGGCAGCCGGCGACCGGAACCCGGGCCGACCGGACGGCGCTCGCGCGGGGTCACCACGCGAGATCGCGGCTCGTCCCGGACCGGCACGGGCGCCGGCGGGAGGTCGCGCGGGGGCACGCGGCGCGGCGGACCGGACCGCGTGTGCACCACCGTGCGGCCGGGCCCGCCGACCGTGCGTGCGGGCTCGCGGTCCTCCGGCCGGCGGCGGGGCCGGACCGGGTCGACGGCGGCGGCCGGCACGGGCAGCAGGAAGCGGGCCACCCGGCCGCGCTCCTGGCGGCGCTGGAACTCGATGGCGGCGGGCTCGGCGCGGGCCAAGCGGGCGAGCAGCCCGACGATGAAGAGGGTGAGCACGAGCGACGTCCCGCCGGCCGAGATGAGGGGCAGCTGCACGCCGGTCACCGGCAGCAGGCCCACGACGTAGCCCATGTTCATGGCGGCCTGGCCGACCAGCCAGACGGTGATCGCCACGCTGGCCAGCTGCACGAACCGGTCGGCGGAGCGGCAGGCGATCCGGAAGCCGGCCCAGGCGAGGACGCCGTAGAGGACCACGACCACCAGGCAGCCGAGGAAGCCGAGCTCCTCGCCGATGATCGCGAAGATGTAGTCGGACTCCGCGTGCGGCAGCAGGTTCCACTTCATGGCGCTGTTGCCCAGCCCGACGCCCCAGAACCCGCCGGTGGCCAGCGCGTACATGCCGCGGATGGCCTGGAAGCCGCCGTCGGTCGGATCGGCGAACGGGTCCATGAACGCGGTGATGCGGGCCATGCGGTAGGGCGCCAGCTTCACCATCGCGGCGAGGATCACGGCGGCGGCCGCGACGAACCACCCGAACCAGCGCAGCGGCATCCCCCCGCCCCAGAGCAGGCCGACGAGCACCAGGCCGAGGCTCACCACCGCGCCGAAGTCGGGCTCGGCGATGAGCAGCAGCGAGAGGATGCCGAACACCGGCAGCACCGGGACGAGCAGCGACGTCGTCGTCAGGTACCGCTCGCGCAGCGCGAGGACGTGGGCGCCCCACAGGGCGAAGACGAGCTTGGCGAGCTCGGAGGGCTGGAAGTAGGTGACACCGAGGTCGATCCACTGGCGGGCGCCGTTGAGCTCGGCGCCGATGCCGGGGATCAGGACGACGAGCAGCAGCCCGAAGCTGGCCAGCAGGGCGATCGGCGACCAGCGCCGGATGAAGCCGACGGGCATGCGCAGGGCGGCGAACATGGCCACCAGGCCGACGCACGCCAGCGCCACCTGCTTGACCCCCGGCGCCCACGCCGGCTCGTCGGCCAGGGCCGCCTCGATGGCAGAGGCGGAGAAGACCATCACCAGGCCGATCGCCAGCAGCAGACCGGCGGAGCCCAGCACCAGGTGCGAGCTGGTCATGGGCCCGTCGAGCCAGGCGGGTCCGCGGAAGCGCGGCTCGCGCTCGTGACGGGTCGGCGTAGCCCGTTCCCGGGCGGCGGTGCGCTCGCTGCCCGTGGGGCGCGGACGGGTGCTCGTGGTCATCGGGGACCACCCGACCCGGCGCGACGCATGGGCCCATCGTGACGGGTGTGACTCGCGGTCCCCGCGAACCCCCGCGCGTGTCGCGGGAGGAACAGGGCCGGTGACGGCCCCCTCACAGTGCCCCGTTCGCTGCCGCGGGACGCTCCGCTCCTCGCTCGCTGGCGCTCGCTGCGATGCTCACGTCCCTGTCCGCTCACAGTCCGACGAAGCCGAGCCAGTCGGCGTAGAACAGACCGATCCCGAAGGCCACGGCCATCGCCGTCACCAGCCAGAAGCGCACGATGACGGTGTTCTCCGTCCAGCCCGCGAGCTCGAAGTGGTGGTGCAGCGGCGCCATCCGGAACACCCGCCGTCGGGTGGCGCGGAAGAAGGCCACCTGGATGACCACCGACAGGGTCACCGCGACGAAGAGCCCGCCCAGGACGATCAGCAGCAGCTCGGTCCGGGTGACGATGGCCAGCCCGGACAGCAGGCCGCCGAGCGCCAGGGAGCCGGTGTCACCCATGAAGATCCGCGCCGGGCTGGTGTTCCACCACAGGAACCCGAGGCAGGCGCCGAGACCCGCGGCGGCCACCAGGGTGACGTCGAGCGGGTCGCGGACGGTGTAGCAGCCCTCGATCAGCTCGTTGGCGCAGTCGTGGGTGAACTGCCAGAACGAGATGAAGACGTAGGAGGCGAACACCATCGCCGACGCGCCGGCCGCCAGCCCGTCGAGCCCGTCGGTCAGGTTCACCGCGTTGGAGAAGCCGGCGATGAACAGGTACGCGAGGATCACGAACGCGATCGAGCCCAGCGCGAACGGGGCGATGTCCCGCACGTAGGAGACGACCGTCGAGGCGGGCGTGATGCCGTCGGTATTGGGGAAGTTGATCGCCATCACCGCGAAGGCCACGCCGACGACCAGCTGGCCGACGAGCTTGGCCGTCTTGTTCAGCCCGAGGCTGCGCCGGTGCCGGATCTTGAGGTAGTCGTCGAGGAACCCGACGGTGCCCATGCCGACCATCAGGAACAGCAGCAGGAGCCCGCTGGCGGTGAAGCCCCAGTTGTCCTGGTCGCCGAGGAACAGGTGGGCGATCACGTAGCCGCCGACCGTCGCGCCGACGATCACCGTGCCGCCCATCGTGGGCGTGCCCTTCTTGGACAGGTGGCTCTCGGGGCCGTCGTCGCGGATCTCCTGGCCGAGGCCCTGCCGGCGGAAGGCGCGGATGGCCAGCGGCGTGAGCAGGATCGAGATGATCAGGCTGAACCCGGCCGCGATCAGGACCGACCTCATGCGCCGGCCCCACCCGTCGGGACGTCGGCGGTCAGCAGGTCGGCGGCGAGCAGCTCGAGCCCGTAGGCGCGGCTGGCCTTCACGAGGACGACGTCCCCGGGACGGAGCACCTCCGAGAGCAGCTCGCGGGCAGCAGCCCGGTCCGGCACGTGCACCGACTCCTCTCCTGCGCGGCGGCCCCCGGCAGCCGCGCCTTCGGCTATGCCTACCGCATCGGCGCCCACGGCGACGACCAGGTCGACGCCCGCGGCGGCCGCGTCCCGGCCCAGCCGCTCGTGCTCGGCCGGGGCGCCGGGCCCCAGCTCCCCCATCGCGCCCAGCACGGCGATCCGGCGGGTCGCGGGCATCCCCACGAGCGCGGCCAGCGCGGCCCGCATCGACTCGGGGTTGGCGTTGTAGGCGTCGTTCACCACCGTCACGCCGTCGGCCCGCCGGTCGACCTCCATGCGCCAGCGGCTGCGGGCGGTGGCGGCCGACAGCGCCGCGGCGACGTCGGCAGGGGCCATGCCGGCGGCGATCGCCGCTCCGGCGGCCGAGAGCGCGTTGGCGACCTGGTGCTGACCGACGACCTGCAGCGCCACGGGGTGCTCCTCACCCGCGGTGACGAGCGTGAACCGGGGTCGCGCGGCGTCGTCGAGCGCGATGCCGGTCGCGCGGACGTCGGCGTCCTCGCCGAGCCCGGTGGTGACGACCGTCGCGGCGGTGCGCGGGGCCATGCCGATCACCCGCGGGTCGTCGGCGTTGAGGACGGCGGTGCCGTCCGCCGGCAGGGCCTCCACCAGCTCGCCCTTCGCCTGTGCCGTGCCCTCGGGGCTGCCGAACTCGCCCAGGTGGGCCGACCCCACGTTCAGCACCACGCCGATGCGCGGGCGGGCGACGCGGCAGAGCCGGGCGATGTGCCCCACCCCGCGGGCGCCCATCTCCAGGACGAGGAAGCGCGTGGAGGCGTCGGCGTCCAGCACCGTGAGCGGCAGGCCGATGTCGTTGTTGTACGACCCGGGCGGGCTCACGGTCGGCCCGGCCGTGGCCAGCACCTGGCCCAGCAGGTCCTTGGTGGACGTCTTGCCCGAGGAGCCGGTGATCCCGAGCGTGACGAGGCCGCCCTGGACGAGCCGGGCGTGCACCCCCGAGGCGAGCCGGCCGAGTGCGGCGACCGGGTCGTCGACGACCACGGTCGGCAGGGCGTCGTCGGTCCGGGTGGCCAGCGCCGCCACCGCACCGGCCGCGGACGCCGCGCCGAGGAAGTCGTGGCCGTCGACCCGCTCCCCCGCGACGGCGACGAACAGGTCCCCGTCCCCCACGGTGCGCGAGTCGAGGGTGACCTTGCCGGTCACGCGGACGTCGGCGGGACCGGTCAGCCGGCCACCGCTCAGGTCGGCCACCTCGGCCAGCGAGAGCTCGATCATGCCGGCGCCCCCGCCAGCACCTCGCGGAGCACGTCGCGGTCGTCGAAGGGGTGCACGGTGCCCGCGATCTCCTGACCTGTCTCGTGACCCTTGCCCGCGACCAGCAGCGTGTCGCCCGGGCGGGCCAGGCCGACCGCCACCGCGAGGGCGTCCCTGCGGCCGGCCACCTCGTGCACCTCGGCCCGCCGGTCGGCGGGCACGTCCTGGACACCGGCCAGCATGGCGGCGCGGATCGCCGCCGGGTCCTCCGACCGCGGGTTGTCGTCGGTCACCACGAGGACGTCGCTGCCGGCCGCGGCGGCCGCGCCCATCGCGGCCCGCTTGCCCGGGTCGCGATCTCCACCGCAGCCGAGCACGGTGATCAGCCGCCCCGTCGTCGCGGCCCGCAGCGCGTCCAGCGCCGTGGTGACGGCGTCGGGCGTGTGGGCGTAGTCGACGACGGCGACGAACGGCTGACCGGCCTCCACCGGCTCCATCCGGCCCGGGACGACGGTGGCGGCGATCCCGGTCATCGCGTCCTCCACGGCGACGCCGACCGCGTCGAGCAGGGCCACGGCGAGGACGGCGTTGGCCACGTTGAACAGCCCCGGCAGCCGGAGCCGGCCGGGCACGGTGCGGCCGTCCGGAGCGGTGAGCGTGAAGGTCGACCCCCCGTCGGCGGCCGGCGCCACGTCGGTCGCCGTCCAGTCCGCCCCGCCGGTGATCGAGACGGTGGCGGCGTCCGGGCGCAGCACGGCCAGCCGGCGGCCCGCCTCGTCGTCGACGGTGACCAGCTCGCGGGCGGCCCGCCCGTCGAAGAGCATCGCCTTGGCCTGGAAGTAGTCCTCGAGGGTCTCGTGGAAGTCGAGGTGGTCGCGGCCGAGGTTGGTGAAACCCGCGGCGGCGAACCGGACCCCGCCGACGCGGCCGAGCACCAGCGCGTGGCTGGAGACCTCCATGACCACGGCCGTCACCCCGGAGGAGGCCATCGTGGCGAGCAGCCCGTGCAGGGCCGGCGCCTCGGGGGTGGTGCGCACGCTGGGGAAGGCCGTCTCGGTCGGCGTGCCGTCCGAGGCGCGGCCGCGGGTGCGGGTCTGCACGGTGCCGATCAGGCCGGTGCCGAGCCCGGCGGCGGCCAGCCCGGCCTCGACCAGGTAGGCCGTCGTCGTCTTGCCGTTGGTGCCGGTGATGCCGATGACGCGGAGCGCGCGGCTCGGCTCGCCGTAGACGCGGTCGGCCACGAGGCCGAGCACGGCGCGCGGGTCGTCGACCACGCACACCGGCAGCCCGGTGGCGCGCGCGGCGTCCAGGCCGGTGGGGTCGGTGAGGACGGCGACCGCGCCGCGCCCGGCGGCGTCGGCGGCGAACCGCGCGCCGTGGGTCCGCGCGCCCGGCAGGGCGGCGTACAGGTCACCGGGCCGGACGTCGCCGGAGGCGAGGGTGACGCCGGTGACGGTCGTGCCCTCCGCGCCCCCCGTCGCGGGGACGCCGACGAGATCGGCCAGGTCGGCCAGCGTCACGGGGTGGGCCGGGGTCACGGGACTCCAATCTACCGGCGGGACACCGGCGGGCCCGCACAGCAGGGCCGTCGCGCCCGTGGCGGACGCCGGGCGCGGCGGCGTGCGGGGAGGGTGGGGCTCAGGGGGTGGGAGTGATGACGAAGTCCGGTCGCGCGGCGCCGGACGGGACGACGCCGTCGGCAGTCAGCGCGAACCGCATGATGTCGGCGAACACGGGCGCCGCGACCTGACCGCCCTCCGCCTCGCTGGTCGGGCGCTCCAGGTCGACGGCGACGACGTACTGCGGGTCGTCGGCCGGCGCGAAGCCGACGAACGTCGTCACGTAGCCGCCGCCCGCGTAGCAGTTGCACTCGGGGTTGGCCCGCTGCGCGGTGCCGGTCTTGCCGGCGACGCGGAAGCCCTCGATCTGGCCGCGGGGCGCGGTTCCCTCCGGCCCGACGACCGCCTCGAGCATGTAGGCCATCTCGCGCGCCGTGTCCTCGCTGATCACCCGCGTGCCCTCGGGGTCCGGCGTCTCGGTCACCCGGCCGTCCGGGTCGGTGACCGACTCGACGATCCGCGGGGCGATCCGCACGCCGTCGTTGGCGATGGCCTGGTAGACCGAGGCCATCTGCAGGGTCGTCACCGAGACGCCCTGGCCGATGGCGACGTTGGCGGCGCGGATGCCGCTCCAGTCGTCGGAGTCCTGCAGGATGCCGGCGCTCTCGCCCGGCAGCTCGATGCCGGTGGTGTCCCCGATGCCGAACGCGCGCAGGTAGTGCTCGAGCTTCTCGTCGCCGACCTCGCGGGCCAGCATGATCGTGCCCACGTTGCTGGACTTGGCCAGGATGCCGGTGACCGTCCAGTCGATCGGCGCGTGGTCGTGCGCGTCGGTGACCACCTTGTCGCCGGCCTCGATGTGGCCGTTGACGGAGAGCACGGTGTCCGGCTCGGCGACACCCTCCTCCAGCGCGGCCGACATGGTGACGGCCTTCATCACCGAGCCCGGCTCGAAGACGTCGGAGAGCACCGGGTTGCCGAGGAGGTCCGGGTCGGTCTGCGAGTAGTTGCCCGGGTCGTACCCGGGGCACGACCCCATGGCCGCGACCTCGCCGGTGCGGACGTCGAGCACCACGGCCGACGCCCGGGTCGTCGCGCCGTCGGCGCAGGCCTCCGCGAGCCGCTGCTCGGTGACGTACTGCAGGTCCTGGTCCAGCGTGAGGGTGACCGAGTCGCCGTCGGTGGCCGGCGTGGACTCGTCGATGCCGGACGGGATCGGGTTGCCGCCGCTGCCGACCTCCACGCGGCGGGTGCCCGGCGTACCGGCCAGCTCGTCCTGGAAGGTCTGCTCGATCCCGGCCAGCCCGGCGCCGTCGCGCCCGACGAACCCGACCACCTGCCCGCCGACGGTGCCGGCCGGGTAGAGCCGGACCGGGTCGTCCTCGAGGAAGATGCCGAACAGCTCCAGCGCCTCGATGGCGTCGGAGGTCTCCGGCGGCACCTGGGTGGCGAGGACGACGTAGCGGCTGTCGGCCGACAGCTTCTCGGTGAGCTCGGGCACCGGCGTGCCCAGCAGCGTGGTCAGCGCCAGGGCCGTCCGCTCGGGGTCCTCGACGACCTCGGGGTCGGCGACCACCTTCGAGGCGTCGACGGTGTAGGCGAACGGGTGGCCGTCCCGGTCGAGGACGGCGCCCCGCAGCGCGGCCACCGGGTAGGTCTGCAGGCGGTCCTGCTCGGCGGCGTTGGCGTAGGCCGCCCCGTCGACGCCCTGGAGGATCGCCAGCCGGCCGACGACGAGGACCAGCAGCAGCACCATGAAGGCCAGGCCCCACTGGTTGCGCAGGGTCCGCTGACCGACCGACAGGCCGACGCCGCTGCGCCGGCTGCCGGGAGCCCGGCGGGGCGTGAAGGGACCGGGCCGGCCGATCGGCCGGGGGCCGCTGCCGCGCGGAGGAGTCGGCACCGGTCAGTTCCCGCCCTGGGCGGCCTCGCCGTCGGCGCCCTCGGCGGGCACCGGCGTGCCGCGCAGCACGGATCCGCCGTCCTGGTCGATCACGAGGTAGGCGGCCGGTCCGGCGGGGACCAGGCCGGCCGCGACGGCCGCCGCGGCGATCTCGGCCGGCGTGCCGCCGCTGACCACCTGCTGCTCGAGCCGCTGCACCTCCTGGGCGCGGGCGGCGTTCTCCGCCCGCAAGTCCGTGGCCTTGAGCGAGTCCACGGCGATCGCGGTGTTGAGGACCAGCAGGCCCAGCGTGGTGCCCACGAGCATCGCCACGACGAGGAGCACGAACGGCGCCCGCGGGTGGCGCAGCGCCCGCGGCGCGCGCCGGCCGCGCGTGCGCGCGGCGGGCGCCGACGGGACCAGGCGCAGCTCGGGACGCGGGGTGGCCCGGGGTGCGGTGCGGGCCTGGACGCGCGGGCTCGCGGGAACTCGGGCGGTGGCGCGGGTCATGCGGCCCTCCGGATGCGTTCGGCGGCTCGGACGCGCGCGGACGCGGCCCGGGGGTTGGCGGCGAGCTCGGCCTCGGAGGGGGCCTCGCCGCCGCGGGTCAGCAGGCGCAGCACCGGCCCCAGCTCGGGGACGGGCATGGGGAACTCCGGCGGGGTCCGGTCGACGGCGTCGGCGGCGAGCGTCTGCTTGACGATCCGGTCCTCGAGCGAGTGGAAGGTGATGACGACGAGGCGGCCGCCGACGGCGAGGGCGTCGATCGCGGCGGGCAGCGCGCGCTCGAGGGCGCCCAGCTCGTCGTTCACCTCGATGCGCAGGGCCTGGAACGTCCGCTTGGCCGGGTGCCCGCCCGTGCGGCGGGTGGCCGCCGGGATGGCCTCCCGGACCAGCTCGGCGAGCCGGCCGGTGCTGGTGAAGGGCTCGCGGGCGCGCTCGCGGTCGATGGCGGCGGCGATGCGCGCGGCGAAACGCTCCTCGCCGTACACCCGCAGGACGCGGGTCAGCTCCTTCGGCGAGTAGGTGTTGACGATGTCGGCGGCGGTCCGGCCGGTGCCCGGGGTCATCCGCATGTCCAGCGGGGCGTCGGCGGAGTAGCTGAAGCCGCGGTCGGGGCGGTCGAGCTGCAGCGAGGAGACGCCGAGGTCGAACAGGACCCCCTGCACCTCGTCGATGCCGAGGCGGTCGAGGACGTCGGGCAGCTCGTCGAAGACGGCGGGGACGAGGGTGACGCGGTCGGAGTGGCCGGCGGCCTCGATGCGGCGGGCGGCCTCGGCGCGGGCGTCCGGATCGCGGTCCAGGCCGATCAGCCGGAGGCCGGGGTGGGCGTCGAGCATCGCCAGCGAGTGGCCGGCCAGGCCGAGGGTGGCGTCGACCAGCACGGCGCCGTCGGCGGCGCAGGCGGGGCCGAGGAGCTCGGTGACCCGCTCGAGCAGCACGGGCACGTGGACGGGGCGCGCGGGCTCGGGGCGGGCGGGCTCCGGCAACGCAGCATCCGTGCTGCTCATCGTGACTGCCTTCCGAGGGGATCCGGGCGTGCTTCCCGGAATGGTGCCGCGCTGACGGGCCCGGGGGTGGGACGCAGCGGTTCCGGTGGAGCGGGGTGAGCGAGGGGTTCGGTCCTGGGGCTGGTGGGGCGGGGTGGAGGTAGTGGGGCGTGGTGGAGACCTCGGGGCGGGAGCCCGTCCCCCGCGGGGGCCGCCTGGCGTCGGGGAAGAGCGTCAGGAGGCGTCCCGCGGGGGCTCGGGGTGGTCCGCCCACCCGGGACGGGCGTCGGGCGAGGACGTGGGACCGAGCCGCGGGGAAGGCGGCTGGGGCCCGGGCCGGTCGAGCCGCGGGGAAGGCGGTTCGAACGGGAGGTGTCCTCGAGCGCCCGCGAACGGGTGGAGGCGTTCCCGGGATCACGACAGCGTCGGCATCCCCTCGCTCTCCATGTCGGCGTAGGCCGCTTCCAGCTCGGCCACGTAGGCCTCCCAGTTGGCGGCGTCCCAGATCTCGAAGCGGGTGTCGACACCGACGACGACGACGTCGCGGTCGAGCCCGGCGTACTCGCGGAGGCTGGCCGGGATGGTGATGCGGCCGGTCTTGTCGGGCTCCAGCTCCACCATCGAGCCGAAGCTCATGCGGGCGGCCATGCGCGCCCGGGCGGTGTCGGAGGGGGCCATGGCGGCCATGGCGGCGCTCTGCTCGGCGACCCGGGCCATGGTCAGCCCGTAGATGCAGCGCTCCTGGCCCTTCTTGATCACCATGCCGTCGGCCACCTGGTCGCGGAACCGGACGGGGAGGGCGAGCCGGCCCTTCTCGTCGAGCCGCAGCGGATAGCTGCCGACGAACACCGGATCACCTCCCGCATCTGTCCTCCACTGGCTCCGCAGCGACCCCTGGCCGGTCCCTGCCTCCCCACCGGGCGACACAGTAACCCACCAGCCCCCACTCGACACCACTCGACGCCGTGTCGTGACCTGGTCCTCCCACCGGCTGCCGGCCCCTGCCCGGCGGGGGTGAGCGCGCAGGTCACGGGGCGGTCGGGGGTCCCGGGGTGGGGCGCGGTGGGACGCGGGGGCGAGCGCCGGTCGCGGAACCGTTTCGCCACGTACGGTGGAGAGGTGACGGAGGCGACACGCACCGCCGACGGAGCGGCCGATCCGTCGCTCGATGTCGCGGCGACAGGTGCCGGGATCGCGGCCAACATCGGCCGCGTGGTCCAGGGCAAGGACGACGTGGTGCGGCTGGCCCTGGTGGTGCTGCTGGCCGAGGGGCACCTGCTGATCGAGGACGTGCCGGGCGTGGGCAAGACGACGCTGGCCAAGGCGCTGGCCGCCTCCGTCGACGCGACGGTGCGGCGGATCCAGTTCACGCCCGACCTGCTGCCCAGCGACGTCACCGGCGTCGCGGTCTACGACCAGGAGTCGCGGGCCTTCGAGTTCAAGCCGGGCGCCATCTTCGCCAATGTCGTGGTGGCCGACGAGATCAACCGCGCCTCGCCCAAGACCCAGTCCGCCCTCCTCGAGTGCATGGAGGAGCGGCAGGTCACCGTCGACGGCGTCAGCTACGAGCTGGCCCGCCCGTTCATGGTGATGGCGACCCAGAACCCGCTGGAGATGGAGGGGACCTACCCCCTGCCGGAGGCGCAGCGCGACCGGTTCACCGCGCGGGTGTCGATGGGCTACCCGGGCCGCGAGGCGGAGCTGGCGATGCTCGACGAGCGCTCGACCGCCGACCCGCTGGCCTCCCTCTCCCCCGTGGCCGACGCCGCCACCGTGCGCGACCTCGTCGGGGCGGTCGGCACCCTCTACGTCTCCGACGCCGTGCGGCGCTACGTGGTCGGGCTGGTCGAGGCCACCCGGCGGTCACCGCACCTGCGGCTGGGCGCCTCGCCGCGGGCCGGCCTGCAGCTGTTGCGCGCCGCCCGGGCGTCGGCCGCCCTCTCGGGGCGCGACCACGTGCTGCCCGACGACGTCCAGCAGCTGGCCGCGCCGGTCCTGGCGCACCGGCTCCTGCTGACCGCCGACGCGGCCCTGGGCCGGCGCAGCACCGAGCAGGTGGTGGCCGAGCTGCTGTCCACCGTCCCGGTCCCCCGCGGGCGCTGAGCCGCCGTGCCGACGCAGGCTGGCCGGGTCCTCTCCTCCCTGACCGTCCGCGGCCGGTGCGTCGTCGCGGCCGCCGCCGCGCTGCTCCTCGTCGGGGCGCTCCTGGGTGAGCGCCCGCTCGTGCAGCTGGCGGTGTTCACCCTCGCGCTACCCCTGCTGTCGGCCGTGGCCGTCGCCCGGCAGCGGTTCCGCATCAGCGCCCGCCGCAGCGTCTCCCCGCCGCGCGTCCCCCGCGGCGAGTCCGCGGAGGTGGTCCTCGAGATCGCCAACGCCGACACCCGCCCCGGTGGGCTCTGGGTGCTGACCGAGCAGCTCCCGGGCGACCTGGGCGCGTCCCCGCGGTTCGTCGTCGACCACCTCGCGCCGGGCGCGCGGTCGGCGCTGCACTACCGCGTCGAGGGGCACCGGCGCGGGCGGCACGTACTCGGCCCGGTGCGGCTGCGTCTGGTCGACCCGTTCGGCCTGGTCGAGCGCAGCGCCGTCGGCTCCGACAGCGCGCCGCTGCTCGTCGTCCCGCGGGTCCAGCCGCTCGGTGAGGGCGGCCCGGCCGGTGGTCAGGGCGGCGGCGGCGAGGGCAGCCGGCGCACGATCGCCGTCCACGGCGAGGACGACGTCAGCACCCGGGAGTACCGCCACGGGGACGACCTGCGGAAGGTGCACTGGCGAGCCACGGCCCGCACCGGCGAGCTGATGGTCCGGCTCGAGGAACGCCCGTGGCGCGCGCAGGCGACGCTGCTGCTCGACACCCGTGCGCGCGCCCACCTCGTGGCGCCGCGCACCCGCGACGCGGCTGCCCTGCACCCTAGGCCGGCCGGCGACGACGCACCGCCGGCGGACAGCTTCGAGTGGCTGGTGGAGGCGGCCGCCAGCATCGGCACGGAGCTGGCCCGCCGCGGCGCGGTGCTGCGGGCGGTCACGGACACCGGGGAGCTCGTCCCCGCCGGCGGCCGCGGCCGACTCTCGGCCGACGACCTGCTCGACCGCCTGGCGGCCATCGGGCCGTCCCGGATGCCCGGGCTGGGGGTCGGTGTCGAGCACGTCTGCCGCGCCGCCGGCGACGGCCCGGTCGTCTGCCTGCTGGGGGCGGTCGGGCCGGACGACGTCGGCGAGCTCATCCGCAGCCGCTCCGGGCCCACCACCGACCTGGCGGTGCTGACCGACATCGAGAGCTGGGCCGACCCCGCGCCGGCCCGCGGCCGCCGGACCATGTCGGCCGCGTCGCGCGGCGCCCTGGCCACCCAGCGGGCGGACGCCGCCACCCTGCTGCGCGCCGCCGGCTGGCGGGTCGCCGTCGCCCGCGCCGACCTGACCGTCGCGGAGGTGTGGGCGGCGCTCGGCGGGCCCGCTCCGGCCGCGCCGTTCGCCGGCCGGGAGGGGGTGCCGGCGTGACCGAGGTGGAGGTCCGCCCGGCGGTGGCCGCGGCGCTGGCCACGCTGCTCGGCGCGGCCGCGCTGACCCCCGTCTACACCTCCGGCGCCTGGCTCGGCCCGGTGCTCGCCGTCGTCCTCACGGTCCTGGCCGGTGGCCTGCTGCTGCGCAGCGGGGGCGCCGCCCTGTGGGCCGCCGTCACCCGCGGGCGGGCCCCGGGCGCGGCGGCGACCGCGATCGCCACCGCGCTGGTCCCCGCCGGGCAGCTGCTGCTCCTGCTGGTCGTGCTCACCGCCCTCTTCGCGCCGGGCGACGCCTTCGTGGGGCTGATCCCCACGCCGGGCAGCCTCGCGGACCTGTACGCGGTCCTGACCGAGGGCACGGCCGAGCTGCAGGAGCAGGCGACACCCGCGCTGCCGCTGACCGGGCTGCTCGCGCTCACCGCCGTCTTCGTCGGGCTGACCGCCGTCCTGGTGGATCTCGTGACCGTCGCCGGACGCCAGGCCACCCTCGCCGGGCTGGGGCTGCTGGTCCTCTACTGCGTGCCGGTGGCCACCGTCACCGGCACGATCGGCCTGGTCGCCGTGGCCGCGCCGGCCGCGGGCCTCGCCCTGCTGATGTGGACCGACCAGCGGCGCCGGCTGGCCGCGGCGGGGCGGACCACCCGCCGCACCGGGCCCACGGGCGGGCTCGCCGCACTGCGGATCGGGGTGGCCGCCCTCGCCACCGGTCTGGTCCTCGGCTCCTTCGTCCCGGTGCTCGCCGAGGGCTCGCTCGCCACGGGGCTCGGCGGCGGGGCCGGCGGGGCCACCGGCACCTCGCTCGACCCGGTCGCCACGATGTCGGGTCAGCTCACCCTGCCGGAGCCGATCGACCTGCTGCGCCTGGACGCCTCCGTCGCCGACCCCGGGTACCTGCGGGCGGTCGCGATCGACGAGTACGACAACGAGGCCGGCTGGACGCTGTCCAACCTGCGCGGCGAGGAGTCCATCGCCGACGAGGGCGAGCTGGCCCCGCTGCCCGGCCGCCAGTCCTCGCGCACGGTGCGCGCGGACATCTCGGTCCTCCAGCACGACGACAGGTTCCTGCCGACGCTGTTCTCCCCGCAGTCGGTCGAGCTCGCCGGCGGTGGCGACGAGGGCTGGCGGTTCGACCCCGAGACGGGCACCGTCTACGGCCGGGACGTGACCAGCGGGGGCCTGACGTACTCGGTGACCGCCAGCGAGCCGCGGCCGACGCAGGCCCAGCTGACGGGCGCCGCGCAGCTCCCCCCGGACGACCCGGTGCAGCAGCAGTTCACCGCGCTGCCGCTGCTCGACCCCGCGGTCACCGACGTCGTGGCCGCGGTGACCGCCGGTGCGGGGACCCCCTACGAGCGGGTGCGCGCCATCCTCGAGTTCCTGACCGACCGCGGGAACGGCTTCGTCTACAGCCTCTCCACCGAGCCGGGCACCAGCGGCGACGACCTGGTCGACTTCCTGCGGCTGCGCCGCGGCTACTGCGAGCAGTACGCCGGCGCCATGGCGGTCATGGCCCGGGCGGTGGGGGTGCCGGCGCGGGTGGCTCTGGGCTACACGCCGGGCACCGAGCAGAGCGACGGCAGCCGGTTGATCACCAGCGACGACGCGCACGCGTGGGTGGAGGTCTACTTCGAGGACCTGGGCTGGGTGCCCTTCGACCCCACGCCCATCGCCCGCGACCGCGCCGTCGACCTGCCGTGGGCGCCCCGGGCCGGCGAGGAGGAGCAGCCCGACAGCCAGGCCGAGGTGCCGGTGCCGACGGCGCCGTCCCAGCCGGTCCCCACGACCCAGCGGGACCGCGCGGCGGAGGGCGCCCCGGGTGGCGGGTCCGGCGGGTCGGACGACGGCCTCCTGTGGCCGGTGGCCCGCTGGGCGGGCCTGGCGCTGCTGGCCGCCGGAGTGGTCGCGGCCCCCGCGGGTGTCCGCGTCCTCCAGCGCCGCCGCCGGGTCGCCACCGGGACGGCTGGCTCCCTGTGGGACGAGCTGACCGCGACCGCGCTGGACGGTGGCCTGGGTCTGCAGCCCGCGTGGACGCCGCGGCAGGTGGCCCGCGAGCTGGGCACCGTGATCGGCCGCTCCGCGACGTCCGAGGAGGGGGCCGACGCCGTCCTGCGGCTGGCCCTGGCCGAGGAGACCGCCAGCTACGCCCCGGCGGGCGCGCAGCGGGTGCACCCGGACCTGCCGGTCGCGCTGCGGACCGCGCGTCGGACCCTGCTGGCCGCCCTGCCGCGGCGCGACCGGCTGCGGGCCCGTCTGTGGCCGGCCTCGCTGGTGTCGGGAGCGGCGGGCCGGGTGGTCGAGTCGCTGAGCCGACGGCTCCCGCGCCCCGTGCGGCGGGGCGGTACCCGCGCCGTGTGACCCGGCCACCTCCCGGGACGACGAGAGCCGCCGTCCCGGAGGACGGCGGCTCTCGGTGGGTGCGGGGGGCTACTGGTCGTAGCGGCGGCGGAAGCGCTCCTCGAGGCGGCTCTTCAGCGGCTGGCGACCAGCGCGGCCGCTCCGCCCGGGGCGGCCGGGCCCGGCCGGGCCGCGGGTCCCGGAGGGCGCGCTCCCGGCCTCGACCGCGCCGGTGGCGGTCTTGTAGTTCAGGACGCCGAGCGCGAGCCCGCCGAAGGCGATGAGCGAGCCCAGCACGCCGATCAGCACCGACTGGGCGACGGCTCCGCCGACGAGGACGGCGAGGCCGACCACGACGAGGACGGCGCCCAGCTGCAGCTTGCGCCGGGCCTTCAGCCGGCGATCGCCGGTGCGGACGGACGACGCGAACTTGGGATCGTCATCGACGAGGGCGCGCTCGATCTGCTCCAGCAGACGCTGCTCGTGCTCGGAGAGCGGCACGTCGACCTCCAGTAGGGCCTAGCCATTGCCGTCGGAGGCATCCGCCGACGGTGGCATCGAGGATACGAGCCCTTCGCAGGGTGCGAAAGGCGACCGCGCGGCGACCTGTCGGGATCGTCGTCCGATCACTCCTTCGGGTAGCCAACGGCCGGGCCCGCGCCGGGGTTCCGCGCCGCCCGCGACGCCGCATCCGCGCTGGTGGGGCGGCTGCTGCCCGGCCGCCCCACCCGGTGCAGCAGCGTCGCGGGGCGGACCGCGCCGGCCCCGAAGCGGCGGGCGGCGCGGTCGGCGGCCAGCTCGGCCTCGCGCCGGCCGTGCTCCCGGGCGCCGAGCTCGAGCTGCTGCGGTGCGTTGCCGGCCTCGACCAGGCGCTCGGCCCGGACCCCGACCAGCCGGATGCGCGCCCGCTCCAGCCCGAGCGCGTCGAAGAGGGCGCGGGCGGTCTCGTAGAGCTCCTGCCCGACGTCGGTGGGGACGTCGAGGGTGCGGCTCCGGGTGATCGTGGCGAAGTCGGCGAAGCGGACCTTGATGGTCACCGTGCGGGCCAGCCAGCCCCCGGCGCGCAGCCGCCCCGCCGTCCGCTCGGCGAGCAGGAGGAGCTCCCGGTGGATCACCGCCGGGTCGTCGACGTCGGTGCCGAAGGTCTCCTCGTGGCCGGTGGACTTCTCGGGCTCGTCCGGCACGACCCGGCGCGGGTCGCGGCCCCAGGCCAGCTCGTGCAGGTGGCTGCCGGCGGCCGCGCCCACGGCCCGCTGCAGGGTCTTGGCCGGGACGTGCGCCAGGTCGCCGACGGTGCGCAGGCCGAGGCGGAGCAGCTGCTCCTCGGTCTTGGGGCCCACGCCCCAGAGGGCGCCGACCGGGAGCGGGTGCAGGAAGTCCATCACCTCGGCCGGGCGGACGACGAGCATCCCGTCGGGCTTGGCCCGGGTGGAGGCGAGCTTGGCCACGAACTTGGTGCCGGCCACCCCGACCGAGCAGGTGATCCCCTGCTCGTCGAACACCCGGGCGCGGATGTACTCGCCGATCTCGGCCGCGTCCCCCAGCCGGCGCCCGGCGCCGGACACGTCGAGGAAGGCCTCGTCGAGCGAGAGCGGCTCGACCACCGGGGTGATCGAGCGGAACAGCGCCATCACCGACCGGGAGACCTCGCTGTAGAGCGCCATGTCCCCCGGCAGCACCGTCGCCGTCGGGCACAGCCGCAGCGCCCGGGCTGTCGGCATCGCCGCGTGCACCCCGTAGCGGCGCGCCTCGTAGGTCGCCGAGGTGACCACGCCCCGGTTCCCCGACCCACCCACGATCACGGGGGTGCCCGCCAGCTCGGGGTGCTTGCGCACCTCGACGCTGGCGAAGAACGCGTCCATGTCCACGTGCAGGACGCCGCAGCCCTCCGCCCGGCCCGAGCCCACCTCGTCCTCCCTCCGGTGTCGAACACGTGTTCGATCCCCCTGCCGGACACTACCGGCGCGGCCCACCGGGCGCGCACCCCTCCGCCGTGTCGTGTCCTCCCGTGACCGGTCGACGTCGCCGCAGGTCGGGGCTGGTGGGCAGGCAGGTGTCGGACGAGGATGAGCGAGGTAAGCAGCGACGGGGGGCTGCCGTCCGGCAGCCCCGGATCGACCTGGACGGAGACGGCATGGCTCTCGACGACGACGACATGACCAGCACGGAGGGTCCCGCGGACGGCGGCGCGTCCGGCACCCCGGGCACGCACGACGGCGGTGCTGACGGCGGGGCCGACGGCGGCGCCTCCCACGGCCCGGCCGACGGTGGCGCCGACGGCGGTGCCGATGGTGGCGCGGACGGCGGGGCCGACGGCGGCGCGGACGGCGGCGCGGACGGCGGCGCCGATGGTGGTGCCGATGGTGGTGCGGACGGCGGTGCCGACGGCGGCGCGGACGGTTCGGCCTGAGCGAGAGCCCGACCACGCAGGGCCGGGCGGAGCAGGAGCTCCGCCCGGCCCTGCGGCGGTGCACGGACATCGACCCGCAGGTCTTCGCCGAGGAGTACTGGGCCCGGCGCCCCCTGCTCACCCGCGCCGAGCAACTCGGGAGCGGGGCCCCCGGCCGCTCCTTCGCCGACCTGCTCGACCTCGCGGCCGTCGACGAGCTGCTCTCCACCCGTGGCCTGCGCACGCCCTTCCTGCGCATCGCCAAGGACGGCGCCGTCGTCGACCCGAAGCGCTTCACCACGTCGGGAGGCGCCGGCGCCGAGATCGGTGACCAGGTGTCCTCGGACGCCGTGCTGCGCCTGTTCGCCGACGGCAGCACCGTCGTGCTCCAGGGTCTGCACCGGCTCTGGCCGCCGCTGATCGAGTTCGCCGACCAGCTGGCCGCCGACCTCGGGCACCCCACGCAGGTCAACGCGTACATCACGCCGCCGTCCTCCCGCGGGTTCAGCCCGCACTACGACGTGCACGACGTCTTCGTGCTCCAGGTGGCCGGCGAGAAGCACTGGACGATCCACGAGCCGGTGCTGCGCGACCCCCTGCGCACCCAGCCGTGGAACGACCGCGCCGCCGAGGTGGCCGCCGCGGCCGAGCGCGAGCCGGTCATCGACGCGGTGCTGCGCCCCGGGGACGCGCTCTACCTGCCGCGCGGCTTCCTGCACTCGGCCGTGGCGCTGGGCGAGATCAGCGCGCACCTGACGATCGGCGTCCACCCGGTGACCCGCTGGGCGGCCGCCGAGTCGGCTCTCGACCTGGTCCGGGCCCTCGCCGCCGAGGACCCCGAGCTGCGCGGTTCGCTGCCCCTGGGGCTCGACCTGGGCGACCCGGAGTCGGTGCGGGACGACGTCGCCGCCGTCGTCGCGGGGCTGCGGGACTGGCTGGGGCGCGTCGACCCCGCCGACGTGGCCGACCGGCTGCGGGCCTCCACCTGGGCCCAGGTGCGCCCCGAGCCCGTGGCACCCCTGGCGCAGTCGGCCGCGGCCGCCGCGCTGGGTCCGGACTCCGTCCTCCGGCTGCGCCGGCGGCTGCGGTGCACGCTCCGCGACGGCGCCGAGGGCCGGATCACGCTGGTCGCCGGCCGTCGGTCGCACTCCTTCCCGGGCGACGTGCGGCCGGCGCTCGAGGCGCTCCTCGACGTCGGGGAGCTCAAGGTCGGCGACCTGCCCGGCCTGGAGCCGGCCGACCGGATCACCCTGGCGCGGCGACTGGTCACCGAGGCGATCGCGACCGTCCCCGCCCCGTGAGCGACAGCCCTCCGACCGCCTCCGACGACTTCTGCCGGACGGAGGCCCCCGCCCGCCCCGTGGGGCGGCTCGACGAGACCCGCTGCTCGGTGCAGGCCCTGGCCCGGGGGGACTCCCCCGTCGCGACCGCCTCACCGGCGCAGCGGTGGCTGCTCATCGAGCAACCGGGGCCGTGGGGCCGGGACGCGCTGACCGAGTCCCGGTTCGACGCCGCCGTCGCCCCGTCGCTCGCGCGGCGTTCCCGCGCCGAGGGCGTCCGGCTGCTGCTGGTCCGCCGTCCCGGCGACCGGCTGGCCGACTCCGGCCGCCGATGGGCCTACGTCGACGGGCGGCCGGGTCACGAGGGCCTGTGGTGGTCGGTCCGGTCCACCGACGCGGACCTGCTCACCGCGCCGTGGGACGGCTCCGTCGGCGAGCCGGCCGTCGGCCCCACCTACCTGGTCTGCACGCACGGCGGGCACGACGCCTGCTGCGCCCTGCGCGGCCGGCCGCTGGCGCGCGCGCTGCCTGCTCCGGGGCCGGCCGACGTGTGGGAGTGCAGCCACCTGGGCGGCGACAGGTTCGCCGCGAACGTCCTGGTGCTGCCGCACGGCTTCTACTACGGCCAGGTGCCCGGCGACGGCGCCGAGATCGTCGCCGCGCACGCGGGCGGACGGGTGGCGCTGCCGTGGCTGCGGGGCAGGGCGGGCGTCCCCATCCCGGGCCAGGCGGCCCAGCACTTCGCCCGCGGTGAGCTGGGGCTGCTCGAGGTCGACGCCCTGCCCGTGCTCGCGGTGGCCCAGGAGACACCGCCGGGTGCCGAGGTCGAGCGGTGGACGGTGACCCTCGCGGGGCCGGACGGCGAGGTCGTGACGCGGGTCGAGAGCCGGCCGTCCGCCGTCGCGGCGCGCCTCACCTGCCGGGCGACGCACCCGGCGCACTCGCGCACCTGGCACGTGACCTTCGCGGCCTGATCACCCGAGGGCGCGGCCCCGGGCGGTGAGCAGCGGGATGGCGAGCTCGGTGGCGGTGAGCGAGCCGTGGTAGCCGACGAGGCTGCTGGGGCCGGGCTCCAACCGCGGGGTCGTGAGGGCCCACGTGCCCCGCGCGAGCGCGACGACGTCACCGATCCGGCCCGCCACGTCGTCGCCGACCGGACCGAAGACCCCGCTGGCGACGGCCTCCTCCCGGCTGGCGACCCAGGCCCGGTGCCCCAGCACCTCGCGCCACCGGTGCAGGACGTCGTCGGCCGCGCCCGGCTCGGCGTGGACGTAGCGGGCCCGCGGCTCCCCGGCCAGGAGCCGGACGCCGTCGGCGAGCGCGGGCTCCTCGTCGAGGTCGAACCGGGTGTCGTCGGGGACGTCGAGCATGCCGTGGTCGGCGGTGACCACGAGGGCCGCGTCGTCGGGCAGGCCCCCTACCAGCTCCTCGACGACGCGGTCGACGAACGCCAGCTGCGCGCGCCAGGCGGCCGAGCCGATCCCGCGCACGTGCCCGGTCAGGTCGAGCTCGGGGATGTAGCCGTAGACCAGCGCGCGCGGGGTCGCGGCGAGGGAGCGGAGCACGAGGGCGCAGAGGTCGCCGTGGCTCACCGCGCCGGCGTAGGTCGCGCCGCGGTACACCGCGCGGGTGAGGCCGGAGCCGGCGTACGCGTAGGGGCCGACCGCCGTGGCCGGGACACCCGCCGCCTCGGCCTGCTCGAAGACGGTGCGGCGGGCCTGCCAGACGTCGGGGTCGGGGTCGTCGGCCCACTGGACGTGGTTGAGGGCCCGCTCCTCCCCCGGCACGGCGGTGACGAAGCCGAGGATGCCGTGGGCGCCGGGTGGGAGGCCCGTCCCGAGGGTGGCCAGGCTGACCGGGGTCGTGCTCGGGCACGGGGCGGACAGGTCACCGGCCGGACTGCTCAGCGCGGCCAGGGTCGGCGCGAGATCGGCGTGGGCGCGGACGAGGTCGGCGCCGAGACCGTCGACGAGGAGGACCGCGACCCGGCGGGCACCCCCCAGGGCGACCGTGAGGTCCAGCGGGTCGGCGGGGAGGCCGCCGCGCTCGACGGGCACCCCGACGGCGCTGGCCGCACCGGGGAGGACGTCGGCGAGGGTGGCGGTGCCGTACCGGGGGGCCGCGAGGTCCGGTGGCAGCGGCTTCACGCGCGCGCGGCCAGGACGTGCAGCGCGGTGGCGATGTCGCGGTAGGGCGAGGTCTCGGCGAGGGCGACCTCGAGCGCGCGGACCGCCTGCGGGTCGGCCCCCGACGTGGCGTCGAGCAGGTCGGCGACGACGGACACCCCGCGCCAGGGGCCGGGACGGAGACCGGCGCCCTCGGCGAGCGCCAGCAGGTCCCCGGGGGCGAAGCGGCGCCGGGCGGGCTTGGCGCGGCCGGGCTCGGGGTCCCGGTCCTCGACCAGCGCGAGGGCCTCGACGGGGTGGCCGGCGACGGCGCGGGCGAGGACGGCGCCGGCGCGGTTGGCCGTCGCCACGCTCACCTGGCCGCCCGGCCGCAGCACGCGGGCGATCTCGCGCAGCGTGACGGCCGGGTCGTCCACCACCTCGAGCACGTAGTGGCACAGCGCCAGGTCGTAGCCGGCCGCGGCGTCGTCGGCGGCGGGCAGGACCTCGTGCAGGAGGTCGCCGTCGCCCTGGACCCCGCGCACCCGGGCACCGACGCCGTCGTTCTCGGCACGGCGGCCGAGGGTGGCGAGGGCGTCGGCGCTGGGGTCGACGACGGTGACGTCGTGGCCGAGCCGGGCCAGCGGGACGGCGAACATGCCGCTGCCGCCCCCCACGTCGAGGACCCGCAGCGGGGTGCCGGCACCGACCAGCGGGTCGAGCGCGGCCCACACGGCAGCGGTCCGGGCGGGCAGCTGCTCCGAGGCGGGCGAAGCGGGGGCGGTCGGCACCCCAGGGAGCCTAGTGGCGGGCCGCGGAGGGACGCCTAGTTGATGCAGGCGGTGTCGGTCGCCGTCCGCTCGTTGGTCTCGGGCTCGCCGCCGGATGTCTCCTCCGGCGGGGTCACGCCCTGGCCGACGCCGTTCCAGTCGCCGCCGATGACCAGCTGCACGGTGCCGGCGGCGAGGCTGTCGTCGACTGCCACGGCCGCGCCCGGGACCTGCGCCGCGACGAGCGCCGCCGCGGACTCGTCGCCGGGGGCGTGCAGGACCGTCGTCCTCTCCGTGGAGTCGGCGTTCCCGCCGCTGCTGGCGTCGAAGCCGGCATCCGCGAGCGCGGTGGCGGCGGTGGCCGCCGCACCGGAGATGCCCGAGCCGTTGAGGACGCTGACCGTGACGTCGGCCGGCTGCACCTCCGGGACGTCCTCCGCGGGTGCTTCCTGCTCGGGCGCCGGCTCGGCGGCGAGGGCGGCGAAGAACGCGTGCACGTCCGCCTCGCTCGACGGCTCCAGCACGTCGGCGCCGTCGATCCGGACCGGCGTCAGGCCGGGGACCGTCTGGAAGGTGATGTTGCCCGGCTGCACGTTCTGCATCTGCGCGGCCAGGTCGAAGATGTCCAGCCCCCGGTCGAAGGTGATGCTGCTGCCGACCCGCTCGACGATCTGCTTCTGCTTGCCGAGGTCGAACAGCAGGTCGGTGGAGAGGACGTTGCGCAGCATCCCGGCGATGTAGACCTGCTGGCGGACGACGCGGTCGAGGTCGGTGCCGGGCAGGCCGTGCCGCTGCCGGACGAACTTGAGCGCGTCCGCGCCGCTGATGGTCTGGACGCCGGCCGGGAAGTTCGCGCCGGAGAGCGGGTCGCTGGTCGCCTGGCAGAGGTTGACCTCCACCCCGCCGACGATCTCGCTGAGGTTGATGAACCCGAGCAGGTCGATCTCGGCGAAGTGGTCGATCTGCAGGCCGGTGAACTGGCTGACCGTCTGCACGAGCAGCTGCGCGCCGGCGGCGTCGCTCTCCTCGTCGCTGCCCTGGTTGTCGTTGTAGCCGCGGGCGTAGGCGGAGTTCAGCCGCCCCTCGCCGTAGCCGGGGATGTCGACGTAGGTGTCGCGTGGCAGCGAGACGAAGGACGCGGCCGACCCGTCGGCGGGCACGTGCACCAGCATCATCGAGTCGGTGTTCAGCACGCCGTCGGCGTCACCGGTGCTGAACTGCGCCTTCTGCTCCTCGGTGAGCCCGTCCCGGGAGTCCATGCCGACCAGGAGCAGGTTCATCTCCGAGCCGGCGTGGTCGCTGCCGTTGACGTCGGAGTTGCCCGAGTCCGGGATGGCGTCGGTGCGGCTCACGCTGGCCTCGGCGACCTTGGTGAGGTACCAGCCCCACCCGCTGCCGGCGAGCACGAGGACGGCGAGCACCGCGGCCACCGACCGGGCGATGACGGTGGCCCGCGCGGACGTCCGGGGGCGGGCCGGCCGCCCGGAGGCGGGCCGACCGGCCGGGCGGCCGCCTCGGGGCTCCCTGCCCGCGCGGGGGTCCAGGTGCGCGGGCAGGGGGCGGCGCTCGTCCCGGCTCATCGAGCGCCCGCCTCGTCCGTCACCCCTGCATCATCCCGCACCCGGGGCGAGGGTGGGTGCGCGCCGCGCGGTGTCGCCGCTGGTCAGACCGGCACCCCGTCGGCGGCCCGCCGGATCTCGGCCAGGTCGATGCGGCGCATCTGCAGCATCGCCTGGGTGGCGCGCGCCGCCCGGGCGGGGTCGGGATCGTTGGTCAGCTCGATCAGCTCCTCCGGGAAGACCTGCCAGGAGACCCCGAACCTGTCCTTGAGCCAGCCGCACATGCTCTCCTCGCCGCCCTCGACGAGCCGGTCGTAGTAGCGGTCGGACTCCTCCTGGTCCTTGCAGACGATCTGGAAGGAGATGGCCTCGGTGAACGGGAACTGCGGCCCCCCGTTGAGGGCGGTGTACGGCTGGCCGTCGAGGGTGAAGTCGACGGTGAGGACGTCGCCCTCCTTCATCGGCGGGGGCATGTCGGGCCCGTAGCGGGTGACGGCACCGATCGAGCTGTTCGGGAAGATCGACGTGTAGTGCCGCGCGGCCTCCTCGGCCGTCCCGTCCATCCAGAGGCACGGGATCTGCTTGGGCATGGTGGGTCCTCTCTCGCGTCCGGCTCCCCCGGTACTCGTGCTGACCGTGCCGGCGCGGCGGACTCATCGGTGCGGGGTCCGCTCGCGCCGTGTCAGTGGCCGGAGCTGCCGGGGCTGGAGTGCCACAGCTTGCGGGGCGGCCCTGACGCGGCCCGCCTCGCCGCGACCTTGGAGTCCTCCCCGGCCGGCTTGATGTCGGCGTAGGGAGACATCCGGAAGCCGGTCGGGTGAACCAGCACCGGCCGCACCATGACCGGCCGCGAGCCGTGCGAGGCCGCGGCCCCGGCGATCGCCTGCTCGGTGAACTCCCCCGGCGCGGCCATCAGCTCGCGCACGCCGTCCAGACCGTCGGCCTCCCACGCCTCGTGCAGCGCCGGCAGCTCCCACGCGCCGGTCGCCCGCAGCGAGACCCCCCGCGGGCCGGTGCGGCGCAGCACCCCGCGGATGACCAGCAGCCACGAGTGGAAGACGGTGGCGGCGTAGGGCCCCTGCGCGTCCTCGAAGAAGGTCGAGTCGGTGCAGCCGGTGCCGTCGTCCAGGGTCACGAAGACCACCCGCCGGCCCGAGCGGATCGGCGGGGTCTGGGTCGCCACCTTCACCCCGGCGACCAGCACCTCCGCACCGCTGCGGCAGCCGAGCAGCTCGCCGGCCGGCACCGCGCCCAGGGCGGACAGGAACGGCCGGTAGAAGTCGACGACGTGCCGGCTGGCGTCCAGGCCCAGCACCTCCAGCTCGGCGCGGACCAGCTCGGCGTCGGTGAACTCCGGCAGCCCGCTCCCCTCCGCCCAGGTCAGGGTGGTCTCCTCCGGTCCTTCCTCCTCCTCCTCCGCCAGCTCCAGCCCCATCAGGTCGAGGCTCAGCTGCCCGTTCGAGCTCGCCCGGGCGCCGCTGCGGCTCCACCGGTCGAGCTCGCCGATCTGCAGCAGCAGGTCCCGCCGGGTCACCTGCTTGCGGCGGTGGGTCGGCCGGCCGGCCTCGCGGTCGCGCACCCCGAAGCCGTAGAGGGAGTCGAAGCCGCCGGCGAGCACCAGCCGCTCCACCACCGGCCGCGAGACCGACGCGCGGTGCCAGAAGTCGGTCAGCGACCGGTAGGGCTGCCCGGTGACGATCCGGGCCACCTCGTCCTCGGAGATGCCCTTCACGTCGGCCAGGGCCAGCCGGATCCCGTAGCGGGACGGGTCGCGCATGTCCGCCGGCATCCACTCCGGGCGCGGCCAACCCTCCACCTCGACCTCAGCCTCAGGGTCGGGTTCCAGCCGCTCCACGCGGTAGGTGCCGGCCGAGGCGTTGACGTCGAGGCCGAGCACCCGGATCCCGAAGTTGCGGGCGTCGTCGAGGATCAGCCGCTTCGGGTACATGCCGGGGTCGTGGGTGAGCACGCCGGCGAGGAAGGCCGCCGGGTGGTGGGTCTTCAGCCACGCCGACTGGTACGTGGGCAGCGCGAACGCCGCCGCGTGGGCCTTGCAGAAGCCGAAGGACCCGAAGGCGGCCAGCACCTCCCACACCCGCTCGGCCACCTCGACCGGGTAGCCGTTGTCGAGCAGCCGGGGCACGAACCAGGCCCGCACCTCGGGGTGGGCGTCCTTCTCCCCCAGCGCGCGGCGCACCTCGTCGGCCTCGGCCAGCGACACCCCGGCCATCCGCGCCACGATCTGCAGCACCTGCTCGTGGAAGACCACCACCCCGGCGGTCTCCGCGAGGCAGAACTCGAGGTCGGGGTGCGGGTACTCCGCCTCCCGCCAGCCGTTCCGGGCCATGAGGAACGGGGTGACCATGTCGCTCTTCACCGGCCCCGGCCGGAACAGCGAGATGTCGATGACGATGTCCTCGAACGTCTGCGGGCCGAACTTGCCGACCAGCTCCCGCTGCCCGGGTGACTCGATCTGGAACATGCCGAGGGTCCGGGTGCTGCGGATCAGCTCGAACGTCGTCGGGTCGTCCCGCGGGATCGCGTCGATGTCGACGGTCTCGCCGTCCACCCGGGCCACCTCGTCGAGGGCGTGCGCGATCGCGGACTGCATCCGGATACCCAGCAGGTCCAGCTTGAGCAGCCCCAGCTCCTCGACGTCGTCCTTGTCGAACTGGCTCATCGGGTAGCCGAGGTAGCTGTTCTCGACGGGCGTGCGGTCCAGCAGCGTGGCGTCGGACAGCAGCACCCCGCACGGGTGCAGCGCGATGTGCCGGGGCAGCCCGTCCAGCCGGGCCACGAGGTCGAACACCAGGTCGAGATCGCCGCTGCCGCCGGAGCGCCTGGACCCCAGCCGGCTGGCGCGCAGCTCCGGCAGGTCCTTGAGCGCGGCGTGCACCTGGTTGGCCCGGATGTGCGGGAACGCCTTGGCGACCGCGTCGATCTCCGCCGGCGGTAGCCCGAGCGCGGCCCCGACGTCGCGGATGGCGTGCCGCACCCGGTAGGTGTCCATCATCGAGATGCAGCTGACCCGGTCGGCGCCGAAGCGGTCGATGACCGCGTCGTAGACCTCCATGCGCCGCGCGGACTCCACGTCGATGTCGATGTCGGGCAGCTGGTGGCGCAGCGGGGAGAGGAAGCGCTCCATCAGCAGCCCGTACCGCAACGGGTCGACGTCGGAGATGCCGAGCAGGTAGGTGACCAGGCTGCCGGCGCCCGACCCCCGCGCGGCCGCCCGGACCCTCAAGCTCTTGATGAGGTCGACGACGTCGGCGACGGTGAGGAAGTAGGACGGGTAGCCCAGCTGGTCGATGACCGCGAGCTCCTCGTCCAGCCGCTGCCGCACCCGCTCCGACGGCGCCATCCCGCGCCGGCCCATGCCCGCCTCGCACCGGGCCCGCAGCACCTGCGAGGGACCCATCCCCCGCTCGGCCGGCGTGGTGACGACGTCGAGCTCGGGGTAGCGGACGCTGCCGATGCCGAGGTCCTCGCGGATGTCGACGACGCACTGCTCGGCCAGCCGGGCGGTGCCCTCGAGCAGGCGCAGGGCGGCGTCCCGGTCGGGACCGGCGACGTCCTCGGCCACCGCGGCCATCTCCTTGCCCGACTTCAGGTAGCCCTCGGCGGTCCGCCGGTCGACGTGGCGCTCGTCGAGCGCGACCAGGCGGCGGGAGGCGTCCAGGACGTCGGCGGTCGGTGCGTCCAGCGCGTCGACGTAGCGGACGGCGTTGCTGAGCACCACCGGCACGCCCTGCTCGGCGGCGAACCGCAGCATCGCCTGCGCCCGCGCACGGTCACCGCGGCCGCGGTGGTGGACCAGCTCGAGCACCAGCTGGCCGGGGCCGAAGGCGGCCCGCCAGGCGTCCAGGTGCGCGGCGGCGTGGTCGGTCCGGCCGGTGAGCAGCGCCCGCCCGACCGGTGAGTCGGGGCCGAGCAGCGCCACCAGCCCGCCGGCGTGCTCGGCGGCGGTCGCCAGCGAGCTCACCGGCTCCCCGCGGGTGCCCCGCAGGTGGGTGGCGCTGGTCAGCCGGCACAGCGAACGCCAGCCGGCACCGTCCCGGGCGAGGAAGGTGACCCGCGGCAGCCGCGGGTCGACGCTCGCCCCGCCCCGGGCCGGGACCTTGCGGGAGGGCACCGTGCGGGACGACACCGTGCGCAGCCGCGGCGGGCGCGCGCCGGACTCCTCCCCGCCCAGTGCGTGCGCGAGCGCCGGCGGGACGGTGGCGTCGAGCGCGGGCGCGACGGCGAGGTCCACCCCGAAGATCGGCCGCACCCCGGCCGACCGGCAGGCCAGCGCGAACTTCACCGCGCCGTAGAGCCCGTCGCGGTCGGTGAGCGCCAGTGCCGACATGCCGTGCTCGGCGGCGCGGGCCACCAGGTCGGCGGGGTGGTTGGCCCCGTACCGCATCGAGTAGCCGGAGGCGACGTGCAGGTGGACGAAGGGGTCGTTCACCGCCGGGAACGCGAGCCGGGACCGCCGGCCCCGCGCGGACGGGTGAACGGCGAGCGGGTGGGCTCGGGCGGGGGCGGGGTGGCGAGGAAGTTCTCCACCACGACGAGGAAGGCCCCGACGTCGCGGACCAGGTCGTCGGCCTCCCGCTCGGTCACCGCGTGGGACAGCCCCGCCTCGGCCGCGGCGCGCTTCGAGGCACCCGCGGCGAAGAAGGTGGCCCACTCCCCCAGCTCGGGAGCGACCTGGCCGAGCAGCACCCAGGCGCTGCGCGGCCGGCGCCGGGCGGGCTCGGGCCGGGTGCGCGCGGCCAGCACACCCGCGGCCGCGCGCAGCGCACCCAGGTGTGCGGTGGCGTACCGCTGCCGCGGATCGGTGTGCCCGGTCGCCTCGCGGAGCGCGCGGTGCGCCTGGTCGAGGAGCTGGGTGGCCGCGGGCGGCAGCGCCGGAGGGAGGGGCAGCTGGGTGGCCGGCACCTGGTCGGGCATGGCTCGGAGGGCGCCCATCAGTCGTGCACCCGGACCAGCCACCAGCGGTTGCCCGCGGCGTCCCAGGTCAGGTCGTAGACGCCGGCGAAGCTGGTGCGCGACCGCCCGGCCCGCACCGCCTCGACCCGCCACACCTCCTGGGTGGAGACCAGCTCCGCGGAGGCCCCACCGGGACCGGCGTCCTGCCGCCACCAGGGCGCGGTCTCGACCCACGAGTCGAGCAGCTCGCCCACGAGGTACCGGGACTGCCCGCGCCAGAACTGCACCGGGCCCAGCGGACCCCGCTCGACCTGGACCTCCTCGCCGACCCGTCCCGCGAGCTCACCGAGCACCCGGCTCATGACACCCTCCCCACCTCTGGCCACACCACGCGCCGCTCCCGGCCACCGCTCCGGACGGGGAAGGGCCGGGGAACGGTGGAGGAGCGACGCTGTTCGAACGTCTGTTCGAACACGGACCAGTAGACCGGAGCCGCTCGCGGTCGTCAAGACGGGAGCCGTCGTGTCGCCGGGCCTCCGGAACCGGAACCGCGGCGGCACCGGTCCCGGCCCGGTGGCAGGATCGGCGCATGCCTCCGCCGACCCCCGCGACCGAGCCGGAGCACCCCCGGGTCGCCGAGGTCGCACGCCTGCTGCGTGCGGCGGGAGCCGCCGGGACCGTGCGCCACCTCCCCGACAGCGCGCGGACAGCCGCCGCGGCCGCCGCCCAGCTCGGCGTGCCGGTGGGTGCGATCGCCAACAGCCTGGTGTTCGACGTCGGCGGCAACCCGCTGCTGGTGATGACCAGCGGCGCCCACCGCGTGGACCAGGAGCTGGTCGCCGGCCTTCTGGGCGTCCCCCGGGTCGACCGCGCGGACGCGGACTTCGTCCGCCGGCACACCGGTCAGGCGATCGGCGGCGTGGCCCCGATCGGCCACCCGGAGCCGATCGGCACCCTCGTCGACGTCGAGCTGGCCCGCTACGACCAGGTCTGGGCCGCCGCCGGGCACCCGCACACCGTCTTCCCGACCACCTACGACGAGCTGCTCCGGCTCACCGGCGGGACGGCGGCCGAGGTCGGTCCCGGGCCGTCCGAGGTCCCGACGACGACCGAGGCGGCCGTGCGATGACCGACACCCGGCCCACCACCCGCGTGATCGAGCTGCCCACGGAGTGGCTGCGCGAGCACATGCACGAGGCGCTGATCATCTACGGCCTCGCCATGGGCTACGACTCCGCCGTCGTCGCCGGCCGGTACGGCTACGCCATCCAGCACACCGAGCGGCCCGGCTTCAAGGCCGTCGGCGCCTTCGCCGAGACGCCGGACGGTGAGCAGCTGGTCGGCTTCGGCTACGGCTACGTCGTCGCCCCCGGCCAGTGGTGGCACGACCAGGTGCGCGCCGCCCTCGACCGGCGGACGGCGAAGAAGTGGCTGCCCGACGCCTTCGAGGTGTGCGAGCTGCACGTGCACCCCGACCACCAGAGCCGCGGCCTGGGCCGGCGGCTGCTGCACGCCCTCGTCGCCGGCATCCCGCAGCCGACCGCGCTGCTCTCCACGCCCGACGCCGACACGAAGGCCTTCCGGCTCTACCACGCCGACGGCTTCGTCGACCTGGCGCGCGGCTACCACTTCCCCGGCGACTCGCGGCCGTTCGCCATCCTCGGCGCGCGCCTCCCGCTGCATCCGCAGGACCGCGCGCCGGCGAACAGCTGAGCGTGAGCACACCTCCCCCGGCCGACGCCGACGTCCGTGTCGACGTGGCCGTCGTCGGCTCGGGCCACAACGGCCTGGTCGCCGCCTGCTACCTGGCCCGCGCGGGCCTCTCGGTCGAGGTCGTCGAGTCCGACACCGTGCTCGGCGGGGCGGTGTCGACGGTCGAGCGCTGGCCGGGCGTCCGGGTCGACCGCGGCTCGAGCGCGCACGTGATCATCCGGCAGAGCGGCATCGTCGAGGAGCTGGACCTGGCCGCCCACGGCCTGCGCTACCTCGACTGCGACCCGTGGGGGTTCGCGCCGGCCCCCTCCCCCGGCGATCCCGGCCCCGACGGCCGCCCGCTGGTCTTCTCCGTCGACCTCGACGCGACGTGCGCCTCGATCGCCGAGGCGTGCGGTCCGGGCGACGCCGCGGCCTACCGGCGGTTCGTCGAGGTGTGGGGGCCGCGCAGCCGCGCCGTCGTCGCGTCCTTCGGCCGGCGGCCGAACCCGGCCGGCCTGATCCGCTCGTTCTGGCCGCTGGGGGCGCCCGCCGGCGGGCGGCCGCGGACGCCGGGCGGCGAGCTGGCGGTCGACTTCCTCGGGTCGGGGGACGCGCTGCTCGACCGCTGGTTCGCCAGCGAGCGGCTCAAGGCGGCGCTGGCGTGGTTCGGCGCCCAGTCCGGGCCGCCCATGTCCGAGCCCGGCACCGCCGCGATGGTCGCCTGGGTCGCGCTGCTGCACGACATCCCGCCGGGGCACCCGGTGGGCGGCTCCGGCGGGCTCACCACGGCGCTGCGCCGGCGGCTGGAGTCCGACGGCGGGCGGGTGGTGCTCGGCGACGGAGCTGCCCGGCTGCTGACCCGCGACGGCCGGGTCACCGGGGTGGAGACGGTCTCGGGACGCCGGATCGCGGCCGACGCCGTCGTCGCCGCCTGCCACGTCGACGTGACCCGGCGCCTGGCCGGGGACGCCGCCCCGCCGGCCCTGGCCGACGCCGCCCCGCCGCTGGGCAACGGCTTCGGGCTGGTGGTGCGGGCACTGACCGACGCACCGCCGATCTACCCCGGGGTCGGCGCCGACGAGGCGCTGTCCGGCCTCCAGCTGCTCTGCACCGACCGCGCCGACCTCGCGGCGGCCCACGGCGACTTCTCCGCCGGCCGGCTCCCGCGGGTCCCCGTCCCCCTCGGGATGTGCTTCTCCGCGAGCGACGACACCCTCGCGCCGGCGGGCCGGCACGTCGTCACGATCTGGGGGCAGTGGTACCCCTACGAGCTCGCCGACGGCGCCGACTGGGACGAGCTCGCCGAGGCCGAGGCGCGGCGCCTGATCGCCGAGGTCGACCGCTTCGCGCCCGGCTTCGCCGCCTCGGTGCGGGAGACCTACGTCCAGACGCCGCTGGCCCTCGAGCGGGAACTGTCACTGCTCCGTGGCAACGTCATGCACGTGGAGATGGGCCTGGCCAGCATGTTCGCCTTCCGGCCCACCCCGGCGCTGTCCGGCTACGCGGTCCCCGGCCTGGCGGGTCTCTACCTGGCCGGCGCCTCCACCCACCCCGGCGGCGGGGTGTCGGGCAACTCCGGGCGGACGGCGGCCCGCGTGCTGCTCGCCGACCGCCGTGGTGTCCGCCGGACCGTCCGCGGCGTGGCGGCACGGCTGCGCCGGACGCCGGCATGACGACGGCGGTCGTCGGACGGAGGTGGTCTCCCGGCGTCGCCGGGGCCGTCCCGCTGCTGCTGGCGGTCGCCCTCGTGCTGACCGCGATCGCCTACCCGCTCACCGCCGGCGCCGCCCGCGACGGGGTCAGCTGGACGATCGTCGTGCTGGGGTCGCTGCTCTCGGTGGTCCACGCGGGCCTCAGCCGCGGCCGGCGGACGGCCGTCGGGCTGCTCGTGCTCGTCGTGGTCGCCGCCGTCGCGTTCGAGTCCGTCGGTCTGGCCACCGGCTTCCCGTACGGCAGGTACGAGTACAGCGACGCGCTCGGCCCCACCCTGCTCGGCGTGCCGTTCCTCGTCCCCCTCGCCTGGCTGATGATGGCCTGGCCGAGCTGGGTGCTGGCGGGGCACCTCGCCGCGCACCCCGTGGCGCGGGTCGTCTGGGCGGCCGCGGTCTTCGCCGCCTGGGACGTCGTCCTCGACCCCCAGATGGTGCAGGCCGGCTACTGGACCTGGGCGGACCCGGAGCCGGGGCTGCCCGGCATCGACACGGTCCCGCTGACCAACCTGGCCGGATGGCTGCTCGCCGGGCTGGTGCTCATGGCGCTGCTGGACCGGCTGGTCGCGCGGACCTCGGTGCCGGGCGCCCCGCGGATCGGCGACGCGGCGCCGCTGCTGGCGCTGGGCTGGATGACCCTCGGCGGCGCCCTCGCGCACGCCGGCTGGCTGGGGCTGCCGGGCTCGGCGGCCTGGGGCGCCGGCCTCGCCGTCCCCGTCCTGGCGGTGCTGGGCGTCCGGGCCGCCCGACGCCGGTGAGCGGACGAGCGGTCCGCGCGCTCGCCGGGCTCTCGGTGGCGGGCGCCCTCCACGCGGCGCTCAACGTCGCCCTGCTCCGCCGCCCGCCGGCCGACCCGCCGCCGGTGCGGCGGCCGGTCACCGTCGTCGTGCCCGCGCGCGACGAGGAGGCGGAGATCGGCGGCTGCCTGGCGGCGCTGCTCGACCAGCGCGGGGTCCCCGACCTCCGGGTCGTCGTCGTAGACGACGGCTCGACCGACGGGACGGCGGACGTGGTGGCGGCCGTGGCCGACCCGCGCGTCCGCCTGGTGCGCGCCGCCCCGCTCCCGCCCGGCTGGCTGGGCAAGCCGCACGCGTGCGCGACGGGGGCCGCCGAGGCGGGCGACGCCGACGTCCTGGTCTTCGTCGACGCCGACGTGCGGCTGTTCCCCGACGCCGTCGCCGGGGCCGTCGCGGTCCTCGACCGGCACGGTCTGGACCTGGCCTCGCCCTGGCCCCGGCCGGTCGCGCACGGCGCCGCCGAGCGGCTGGTGCAGCCCTTGGCACCGTGGCTCTGGGCGACGACGCTCCCCCTCCGGCTGGCCGAGCGCCGCGGGAACCCGTCGCTCGCCGCCGCCAACGGGCAGTTCCTGGTGCTGAGCAGGAGCGGGTACGACCGCGCCGGTGGCCACGCGGCCGTGCGCGGCGAGGTGCTCGAGGACATCGCGCTGCTGCGGGCGGTCAAGCGCGCCGGGGGGCGCGGGGTGCCCGTCGACGGGTCACGGCTGGCGGCCTGCCGCATGTACGACGGGTGGCCGGCGCTGCGCGACGGCTACGCCAAGTCGCTGTGGGCCGCGGTCGGCGGGACACCCGCGGCCGGTGTCGCCGCAGCCGCCGGGCTGACCGCCGTGTGGGTGGTGCCGGCCCTCGCCGCACTGCGCGGATCACGGGCGGGGCTGGTCGGCTGGCTCGCCGGGGCGGCGGGGCGCGCGGTCGTCGCCGCGGCCACCGGCAGCCGGGTCTGGCCCGATCCGCTCGCCCACCCGCTGTCGGTCCTGCTGCTCGACGTCCTGGTGGTGCGGTCGGTGGCCGGGCACCGGCGCGGCACGCTCACCTGGCGGGATCGGCGCCTTCCCGCTGCCGGGGCGCCGCGGGTCCGGTAGCGACGTCCCGGACGATCGCCCGCGCCGCGGCCCGTCCCTCGGGCGCGGGGACCAGCGGGTAGACGTGCACGGCGCCCTCGCAGACGCTCAGCCGCACCGGCGCCCCCTCGGCCTCGGCCCGGTCGCGGAGCAGGAGGGAGTCGGGCAGGCAGATGTCCCGGGTGCCGACGTAGACGTCGATCGGCGCCAGGCCGGCCAGCGGGCCGTTGAGCGGGCTCAGCCGCGGGTCGGTGGGGTCGTCGCCCCCGGCCCACGCCTCGGCCGCGGGATGCAGACCCGCGGCGCTGAGCCACGGGTCGCGGGCCTCGACGGCGGGGACGTCGGGGTTGCTGATCGTGAGGTCCAGCCACGGGGCGATGAGGACCAGCCGGCGCGGCTGCGGCAGCCCCGCCCCCTCGAGCGTCCGCGCCAGGCCGAGGGCCAGGCCGCCCCCTGCCGAGTCCCCGGCGACGGTGACCGCCTCCGCGCCGAACGCGGCGACCAGGTCCCGGTACACGGCGGTGACGAAGGGATAGGCCTCGCGGTAGGTGTGCTGCGGCGCGAGCCCGTAGCTCGGCACCTCGACGCGGACGCCGGCGTCGGCCATGCGCGAGACGAGCGCCCAGTGCTGCGGGGAGATCTCGCCGATGTAGGCCCCGCCGTGCAGGTAGACCGCCGCCCGCTCGGCCGTCCGGCCGCGGGGCGCCACGGTGTGGCACTCGAAGTCGCCGATGCGGCGGCTGCTGACGTCGTGCCGCCGCCGCAGCTTCGCGGGCGGTCCGGACGGGCCCTTGGGCTCCGCGAGCCGGGCGCGCCCCCGCTCGGCGGTCGCCATCCGCCGCTTGTAGGCCAGGCGCACGAACGCCGCGACGGCTTGCATCTGCAGGCTGGTCACGGCCGGCACCCTAGGTGGCCGCCCCCACCCCGCCCGCGCCCGGCCCCGGGCTCCCCGCGACGATGGCCCGGTGAGCGACCGCGTGCAGTTCGACCCCACCGCCATGGAGGGCCGCGCGTTCTACCGCGTGCTCAACTCCGTCGTCGTCCCCCGGCCCATCGCGTGGGTGTGCAGCAGGTCGGCCGAGGGGGTGCTCAACCTGGCGCCGCACTCCTTCTACACGGTGGCGTGCGTCGACCCGCCGGTCGTGCAGTTCACCTCGGTGGGCCGCAAGGACTCGCTGCGCAACATCGAGGCGACCGGGGAGTTCACGGTCAGCCTGACCCCGGAGTGGTTGTTCGAGCAGATCAACGCCACGGGCACCGACTTCCCGCCGGGCGTCAGCGAGGCCGAGCAGGTCGGCGTGCGGCTCGAGGACAGCGACCGGGTGGGCGTGCCGCGGGTCGCCGAGTCGCCGGTGTCGGTGGAGTGCACGCTGCACTCGACGGTGCGCCTGGGTGACAGCACCGTGGTGTTCGGCCGCGTGCGGCTGATCAGCGTCCGCGAGGGCGCGGTGCGCGACGGGCGTCCCCGCATCGAGCACCTGCAGCCGCTGGCCCGGCTCGGCGGCAACGAGTGGTCGACGATCGGCGAGGTGAAGGAGATCCCCCGCATCCCGTACAGCCACTGGGCGGAGGACCCGTCGATCGGCGAGCGGCTGCGCACCGACTGACCCTGGCTAGGGTGGCCGCGTGGCGGCCGACCTGCAGCTCAGAGGTGTCTTCGTCCCGCTGGTGACGCCGTTCGACGAGCGCGGCGAGGTGGACCTCGACGCCCTGGAGCGCCTGGCCCACGACGTGCTCGACGCCGGGGCCGCGGGGCTGGTGGCACTCGCCACGACCGGTGAGCCGTCCTCCCTCGACGACGCCGAGCGCGCCGCCGTCCTGGACGCCTGCAGCCGCGTCTGCACCGACCGCGGAGCCGGGCTGCTCGTGGGCGCCGGCACCAACGACACCCGCACCACGCTCGCCCGGCACGAGGCCCTCGCCGACGTGCCCGGGGTGACCGCGTCGCTGGTCGTCGTCCCGTACTACGTCCGCCCGACGGAGGCGGCGATCGTGGCGCACTTCCAGCACGTGGCCGCCCGCTCGCCGGTCCCGCTGGTCGCCTACAACGTCCCCTACCGCACCGGACGGGGGCTCGGCGCCGCGTCGCTGCTGGAGCTGGCCGGAACCGGGAACGTCGCCGGGGTGAAGCAGGCGGTCGACGGCATCGACGCCGACACGCTCACCGTCCTCGCCGGTGCGCCCGAGGGGTTCGCGCTGCTCGGCGGGGACGACGCCTACCTGTTCCCGCTGACCCTCATGGGCGCGCCCGGGGCGATCGCCGCCTCGGCGAACCTGTGCACCCAGCGCTTCGTGGCGATGGTCGAGCACGGCCTGGCCGGGGAGGTCGCGCCCGGGCGGGCGCACGCGGAGGCGCTGCTGCCCCTGGTGCGGGCGCTGTTCGCCGAGCCCAGCCCGGCGGTGATCAAGGCGCTGCTGCACGCCGACGGCCGGATCCCGACCGCCGACGTCCGGATGCCGCTGTCGAACGCCTCGACGGCCGCCGTCGAGCAGGCGCTGGCGGCCCGGCCGCGCTGACGCCGGTCAGGGCAGGTGCGGCGCGACCTCGTCCGCGGCGTCCGCGCCGAAGGCGTCGGCGAACCGCTCGAGGAAGCTCTCCTTGGGCAGGTCGTACTCCTGGGTGCCGATGACCTCGACGGCGGCGGTGGCCACGGCCGAGCCGAGCTGGGTGGCCCGCTCCAGGTCCAGCCCCCACATGCGACCGGCGATGAACCCGGCGCGGAGGGCGTCGCCGCCGCCGGTGGGCTCGACCGGCTTGGTCTCCGGGACGGCGATGACCGAGATCGGCTCGGCGTCGGCCTGCCGCACCAGGACGCCGTCGGCGGCCCGCGTGGTGATCCACGTGCCCACCCGGGCCAGCACCTCGCCCTCGTCCCAGCCGGTCTTCTGCTGGAGCAGGTGGGACTCGTACTCGTTGGTGAACAGGAGGTCCGCGCCGTCGACCAGGTCGCGGATCATCTCGCCGTCGGCCCAGGCCAACTGCTGGCTCGGGTCGGCGGCGAAGCGGTAGCCCCGCTGCCGGCACTCGTCGGTGTGCCGCACCATGGCCCTCGGGTCGTTCGGGCCCACCACCACGAGGTCGAACTCCCCGACGCGGTCGGCGACGGGGCCGAGCTCGATGCTGCCCGCCTCCGACATGGCGCCCGAGTAGAACGAGGCGATCTGGTTGTTCGCCGCGTCGGTGGTGCAGACGAACCGGGCCGTGTGCTTGAGCTCCGACCAGTGGACGCTGCCGGTGTCCACGCCGTGCCGGGTCAGCCACGAGTCGTACTCGGCGAAGTCGCTGCCGACGGCGCCGACGAGGATCGGCGCCAGCCCGAGCAGTCCCAGCCCGTAGGCCATGTTGGCGCCGGCTCCGCCGCGGTGCTGGACGAGGTCGTCGACCAGGAAGGAGAGCGAGACGTTCTCCATCTGGCCCTCGACGAACTGCTCGGCGAACCGCCCGGGGAACGTCATCAGGTGGTCGGTGGCGATGGAGCCGGTGACGGCGACGGGCACGGGGCGGTCCTCCGGGAGCGGATCGGCGGAACGGCCGCACGATGTCGGGTGCCCGGACGACGGCCGGGGCACCGCACAGCTTAGGAGCCGCGGTGCGCAGCGGCTCGACGGCGTCAGCCGGCCAGCATCCGGCGCAGCGAGAGCCCGAGCTGGACGACGGCGACCGCGCCGAGCGCCGTGCCGACGGCCGCGCCGGCGGTGACGACCTCCCCGACGAGGTCGAGACCGGCCACGACGCCGGCGCCCCCGAGGGTCATGCCGGTCATCGCCACCCGGGTGGGCCGCTCCCAGACCGACAGGAGGCCCGTCTCCTCGACCCCCGCCTGCCCGGCCCGGGCCCGCAGGTAGTCGGGGAGCCAGCAGAGCGCGCCGAAGGCGACCGCCAGCCAGCCGGGCGCCCCGGCGACCCAGAGGGCGAGTGCGTAGGCGACCTCGGTCAGCCGGTCGACGACGGAGTCGAGGACGAAGCCGCGCCGCGACGCCCGGCCGGTGCCGATGGCCAGCGCCCCGTCGAGCGAGTCGAGCAGCCCGGACAGCCCGACCAGCAGCCCGGCCGCGATCAGCCAGGTCCCCCCGGCGCCGGCGACGGGGACGGCGGCGGCCGCCACGAGCAGCCCCAGCGCGGTCGCCGCCAGCGGGGGCAGCCCGGCGAGCGGTCGCGCCAGGCTCCAGGCGATGCTCAGCCAGCCGCGGACCAGCGGGCTGTCGGTGGGGGTGTTCCCGTGCCAGCGCGACCAGGCGGCGAGGTACTCGTCCCGGCTCAGCACTGCCCCTCCCCCGCGGTCACCCGCGCAGTCGACCAGACGCGTCATCCTCGCGCCACGACAAGGGCGCAGATCGCGAGCACGAGCGCGACCGGCGTCATGACCAGGCGCTCGGGCCGGCTGCGGGAGATCCCGTTCACCAGCACCCCGAGCGCGAAGTACCCGGTGATCACCCAGGCCCAGGCCCCCGCCTCCCCGGGCCGGTCCACCTCCCGCCAGAGCAGCCACGCGACGGCCGCGTAGAGGAGGACGGAGACCGCGCTGCCCACCCGGAGCCCCCGCGGCAGCACCTCGTGCTGCCCACCCCACGCGAACCTCCCCAGCGGCCGGCCGGTGACCAGCAGGAGCTGGAGGACGGCCAGCGCGGCGAGCAGGACGGAGGCAACCACGGCCGCGACCAAGATCACGAGCGCACGCTAGCGGGTGACCGTGAGCCTCCTCGCGTTGGCCGCGGACGGGAGCGGGGCATGGGAGGGGCATGGCACAGATCAGCGACGCCGTGGTCGTCGACGTCCTCCGGCGCATCGACTCCCTCACCGCGCCCGTCCTCCGCCGGGCCGGTCGGCCGCCGGCCCTCCCGCAGGCCGAGCGCGACCAGTGGTGGGCCGACCGCGTCTCCCGGGTCGTCGCCGGCCTCTCGGCGGCCCCCCGGTTCGCCGGCAAGCTCGCCGATCTCCTCCCGCTCCAGAACACCGTGGGGGCGGCGGTCCAGTGCGCCGTCGTCCTCGGGGTGGCGTCGGAGCACGGCGTGGAGGACAAGGCCGCGCGGATCTCCCTGCTCAGCCGCGTCCTGCTGCGCCGCGAGCTGAGCCCCGAGCAGGTGGAGCCGCTGCTCGAGCGGGCGCGGGGCACCTACGCCGAGGAGGCGCTCGGTGCCCGCGAGACCCGCGGCGGCCTGCGGGGCAACCTCCGGACCCTGTGGCGGGCCGCCGGCCTGCTCGGCCGCATCGACGACCTCCTCGACGCACGCCCCAAGGGGAAGCTGCGGCACCGCGCGCTGTCCAACCTGCCGGTCGTCGGCGTGTTCGGCGGGTACGCCGCCGAGCGCGAGGGCCTGCGCCGGGCCGCGGCCGAGGCGGCCGCCGTCCTCGACGGGCGCCCGGTCAGCCGGTAGCCGTCAGGAGGTGGCCGTCTGGGGCACCAGGTTGGCGTACACCTCACGGGTCGCCGTGGAGCGGTTCATGGTGATGAAGTGGATGCCGGGCACGCCCTCGGCCAGCAGCGTGCGGCACAGCTCGGTGGCCACCTCGACGCCGTAGGCCCGGACGGCGGCCTTGTCCTCGGGCCGCTCCCCGTCCAGCTCGGCGAACCGGTCGGCCAGCTCCTGCGGGAACGCCTGACCCGACAGCTCCACGATCCGGGTGATCTGCCGGGCGTTGGTCACCGGCATGACCCCGGCGATGATCGGGACGTCGCAGCCGGTCGCGGCCACCCGGTCGCGCAGCCGCAGGTAGTCCTCCGCGCGGAAGAACATCTGCGTGATGGCGAAGTCCGCGCCCGCCCGGCACTTGTCCACGAACATCTGGACGTCGGTCTCGAAGTCCGGCGACCGCGGGTGGGTCTCGGGGAAGGCCGCGACGCCGACGCAGAAGTCACCCATCGACTTGATCAGCTCGACCAGCTCGGCGGCGAACTGCAGCCCCTCCGGGTGGGGCACCCACTCCGCCTGCGGGTCGGCGCCCGGCGGGTCGCCGCGCAGCGCGAGCAGGTTGCGGACGCCCGCGTCGGCCAGCCGGCTGACCACGTGCCGCAGCTCGGCGACGCTGTGGTCCACGGCGGTCAGGTGGGCCAGCGGCGTCATCGTCGTCTCGTGGGCGATCCGCTCGGTCACCGCGAGCGTGCCCTCGCGGGTCGACCCGCCGGCTCCGTAGGTGACCGAGACGAACGACGGCTGCAGCCGCTCCAGCTGGCGCAGCGTCGTCCACAGCTGCGCCTCGCCCTCGGGCGTCTTGGTCGGGAAGAACTCGAACGACCACGTCGGCTGGTCGGTGGCGAGCAGTTCCCGCACGGTCGGGGTCACGGACACCCAGGGTACGGGCGGACCAGGACGCCGAGAGCACGACATTTCTCACGTCCGGGCGCATCCGGGACGGCGTCGGCGGCGGAAGGAACGGGGACGGCACCCGCGCGAGACAGATGGAGAGACGATGACCCGGAGCACCGGACCCGCCCTGCTCCCGCGATCGCGCACCACCGGGTTGGGCGATACTGGGCTGGTGACCGCAGGGACCGAGGCTCGCGACCCTGCGACCGCTCCACCGCTGGCCGCGGCCGGGCTCGACCGGCTCCGGTCGGCGGTGAGCGACGCTCTCTCCGAGTTCCTCGACCGCCAGCGCGACACGCTGGCCGCGATGGACCCCAGCCTCATCCCGGTGGTCGACGAGGTGTGCGCGCTGGCCGAGGGCGGCAAGCGGCTGCGCCCGGCGTTCGCGTACTGGGGCTGGCGCGGCGCCCGCAAGCCCTCCGCCGGGGAGGACGAGGACGCGGTGCTCCGTGCCGTGGCGGCCCTGGAGTTCGTGCACGCCAGCGCGCTGGTGCACGACGACGTCATGGACGGCGCGCACACGCGGCGGGGGCGGCCGGCCACCCACGTGGGCTTCGCCGCCCGCCACTCCGCCCACCGGCTCGACGGCGACCGGGAGCTCTTCGGCACCGGCGCGGCGATCCTCGTCGGTGACCTGGCCCTGGTGTGGTCCGACGAGCTGCTGCGGCGCTCCGGCATCTCCGCCCCGGCCCTCGGGCGGGCCCGGGCGGTCTGGGACACGATGCGGACCGAGGTGACCGCGGGCCAGTACCTCGACCTGCTGCGCGCCGCGGGCGGCCTCCCCGGACCGGACGGCGCCCTGACGGTGGCGCGCTACAAGAGCGCCGGCTACACCGTGCAGCGGCCGCTCCAGCTGGGTGCGGCCATCGCCGGGGCGGGCCCCGAGGTCGCCGACGCCTACACGGCGATCGGCCTGCCTCTCGGCGAGGCGTTCCAGCTGCGCGACGACGTCCTCGGGGTGTTCGGCGACCCGGCCGTGACCGGCAAGTCCGCGGACGACGACCTGCGCGAGGGCAAGCAGACGCTGCTCATCGCGCTCGCCGAGGAGGCCGCCGACGCGGCCGGCCGGAAGCTGCTCGACGAGCTTCTCGGCAACGGCGACGCCGGCGCCGAGGAGTTCGACGCGCTGCGGGCGCTGCTCGAGTCGACCGGCGCCCGGGCCCGGGTCGAGGAACGCATCACCGAGCGGACCGCCCTGGCCCGGGCCGCGATCGCGGCGGCCCCGCTCGCCCACGACGCCCGGGCCGCTCTCGACGCGCTCGCCGTCGCGGCGACGTCGCGCACCGCCTGATGCCGCGCACGGTTCCCGGGCGCACCGACCGGGTCGTCGTCGTCGGCGCCGGTCTCGCCGGGCTGGCCACCGCGCTGCGGCTGCGGGGCGCCGGCCGCGAGGTCACCGTCGTCGAGCGGGCCGCGGGCCCCGGCGGACGTGCGGGCCGGGTGGAGCGGGACGGCTACGCGCTCGACACCGGACCCTCGGTGTTCACCGCCCCGGAGATCCTCGCCGACACCCTCGGCGCGGTCGGCGACAAGCTCGAGGACCGGCTCACCCTCGTCCCGCTGGAGACGACGTACCGGGCGCAGTACGCCGACGGGACGCACCTCGACGTGCACGCCGACCCCGAGGCCTTCGCCGCCGAGGTCGCCGCCCTCTGCGGCCCCGCGGAGGCCACGGCGTTGCGGCGCTACCTCGCCGACCTCGCCGAGCTGTACCGCCTCCAGCTGAGCACCTTCATCGACCGCAACCTCGACTCGCCGCTCGACCTGCTCGGCCCCGAGCTCGTGGCGCTGGCCCGCCGGGGCGGGTTCGGCCGGCTGTCCCGGCACGTCGAGCGCTACTTCGCCGACGACCGGCTGCGCCGCCTGTTCAGCTTCCAGGCCCTCTACGCGGGGGTGTCGCCGTTCCGCGCCATCGCGGCCTACGCCGTCATCGCCCAGCTCGACATCGGCGCCGGCGTCTGGCACCCGATGGGCGGGATCGCCGCCGTCCCGGACGCCCTCGCCGCCTCGGCCGCCGACGCCGGGGTCGCGATCCGGTACGGCGCGACCGTCGACGAGCTCGAGACCTCCGGACGGCGGGTCACGGCGGTGCGGCTCGCCGACGGCGACCGGCTGCCCGCGGACACCGTCGTCGTGACGACCGACCAGCCGTGGCGGCTGGTGCCCGGCCTGCGGGGACCGCGCCGGCCGGTGTACTCGCCGTCCTGCGTGGCGCTGCACGTCGGCGTCCGCGCCGAGCTGCCCGGGCAGGCGCACCACACGATCAGCTTCGGGCACTCGTGGCGCGGGGTGTTCGACGAGCTCACCCGGGACGGGCGGCCCATGAGCGACCCCAGCCTCCTCGTGAGCATGCCCTCGCGCACCGACCGCGGGCTGGCGCCCGAGGGCGGCCAGGTGCTCAGCATCGTGGCGCCCACGCCGAACCTCGACCGGCGCAGCGGCGGCAACCCCGACCTGGACTGGACGACGCTCGGCCCCCGCTACCGCGACGAAGTCCTGGCGACGCTCGAGGCCCGTGGCTGGACCGGCCTCACCGGCGGGATCGAGGTGGAGGAGATGGCCACGCCGCTCGACTGGGCCGCGCAGGGCATGGCCGCCGGCACGCCGTTCGCGCTGGCCCACACGTTCGGGCAGACCGGGCCGTTCCGGCCGTCCACGCTGCCACGCCGCGGGCCGGAGAACGTCGTCCTGGCAGGCTCGTCGGTGCAGCCCGGCGTGGGGGTGCCCATGGTCCTGATCAGCGGGCGGCTGGCCGCGGAGAGGATCACCGGATGACCGCCGTCGCCGCACGCCAGGAGCAGCTCGCCGCCGCCTACCGGCACTGCGCGGCGATCGCCGCCCGCCACGGCAAGAGCTACCACCTGGCCACCCGGCTGCTCACCCCCGACCGGCGGCCGGCGGTGCACGCGCTCTACGCCGCCGCACGCACGGCCGACGACCTCGTCGACCTGCCCGGCGCCGACCCGGCCGGCGACCTGGCCGCGTGGTCGCGGGCGGTGCTCGAGGAGCTGGAGACGGGCTGGTCCGAGGACCCGGTCCGCCTGGCGCTGGTCGACACCTACCGCCGCTACGACATCCCGGTCGAGCACCTGGTCGACTTCCTCGCCGCGATGACCAGCGACCTCGACGTCGACTCCTACGCCGACCTGGCGGCGCTGGACCGGTACATGTGGGGGTCGGCCTCGGTCATCGGCCTGCAGGTGCTGCCGGTCCTCGGGACCGCGCCCGGCGTGGCGCGGGAGGAGGCGGCACCCCACGCGATCGCGCTGGGCGAGGCGTTCCAGCTGACCAACTTCCTCCGCGACGTGGCGGAGGACGTCGACCGCGGCCGGGTCTACCTGCCCGAGGACGCGATGGCCGCCCACGGGGTGACCCGTGAGCAGCTGGCCGAGAAGCGGCACGACGCACGGTTCGAGGCGCTGATGCGCGAGATGGTCGCCGTCGTCCGCCGCCGGTACGACGATGCGGCACCGGGCACGCCGCTGCTCGCGCCGGAGTCGCGGGACTGCGTCCGCGCCGCGACCGACCTGTACGGCGGGATCCTCACCGAGATCGAGCGGGCGGGCTACCGCGTGCTCGACGGCCGGGTGTCGGTGTCCAAGCCCCGCCGCCTGGCGGTGTTCGCGCGCCGGTTGACCGCCGCCCAGGTGGCCAGGGTGAGGGTGACCATGGCGAAGCCGAAGAGCAGGTCCTCGACCGGCGCGTAGGCGATCCGCGGGCCCCAGATGGTGCGCTCGTCGTAGGTGACGACGTCCAGCCCGGTGAGGACGCCGTTCATCAGCAGCTGGAACGTCACGATGATCGCGTAGGCGGTCCAGAAGACCTTCCGGATGACCATGCGCGTCCGGTAGACGGCGAGGTCGACGACGAGGACGCAGACGACGGCGAGCACGGCCAGCGCGGAGTAGCTCATGCCTCCTCCTCCACCGGGTAGCCGGCGTCCCAGCCGGTCACCCGCCGCACCGCCTCGAGCGCCAGCACCGAGCAGAGCGGGACGACGAGGAAGAAGAGCACCTCCTCGACCGGGATGCCGCCGGGGAGGCGCACGCCCAGGGTGAGCTCGTCGCTGTAGCTCCAGTGGCCCTGCGCGATCGCGTAGAGCACCCAGGCGACGAAGACGGCGAACTCGGGCAGCACCGCCAGCAGCAGGCGGCGCCAGCGCGCGTAGACCCGCACCCGGAGGACGAGCTCGAGCGGGGCGGTCACCACCAGGCACCCGGCGAGCAGCGCCAGGTACGTCAGGGAGCCCACGGGACCAGCTTCGGCCCGGGACCCCCGGCCGGATGCACCGCGCTCAGAACGCCAGGGCCTGCGCCCGGCGCGTCACCTCGGTGTGCCGGTCGTCGCGCAGCGCCTGGACCGGCGTGCCCGGCAGCGACTCGTCCTCGCGGAACAGCCAGTCGAACGCCTCCTGGTCGCTGAACCCGCCGTCCTTGAGGACGGTCAGCAGGCCGGGGAGGTGCTTGAGGATCGCGCCGTCCTGGACGAAGTCGGCCGGGATCTTCCCGTTGCCGCTGCCCGGGACCGCCATCAGCTTCCGGTCGCGCAGCAGCTGCCGGACCCGGTTGGGCGACGTGCCCAGGAGCTGGGCGACCTCGGCGGGGGTGAGCGTGTCCATAGGGTGCGAGCCTATGGCGACCGTCGGACCAGCAGACAGCCCGGTGCCCGGTCAGCGGCGGCGTGCCGTCGGCGAGGAGACGCCGGAGGACCGGGAGCCGCCGTTCCTCGACCTCGGGGCGCTCGAGGCCGGCGCGCGCGACCGGCTGCCGGCCGACGTCTTCGACTACTACGCCGGCGGCGCCGGCACCGAGACGACGCTGGCCGAGGCGCCCGGCGCGTGGCGGTCCTGGCGGCTGCGGCCCCGGGTCCTCCGCGGGGTGACCGCCGTCGACCTGGCCACCGAGCTGCTGGGCACCCCGGTCGGGAGCCCGGTGGGTGTCGCCCCGTGGGCGTACCAGGGCATGGCGCACCCGGACGGCGAGCTCGCCACCGCCCGGGGGGCCGCGGCCGCCGGCTCGCTGATGACCGTCTCGACCAGCGCGACGCACACCCTCGAGGAGGTCGCAGCGGCGAGCAACGGGTCGCCGGCGTGGTTCCAGCTCTACCGCCTGCACTCCACCGCGCACACCGAGGACCTCGCCCGTCGCGCCGGCGCGGCCGGCTACCGCGCCCTGGTGCTCACCGTCGACCTGCCGCTGCTGGGCCGCCGGCACCGCGACCTGCGCAACGACTTCGCCCTGCCGGCGGACCTGCGGATGGCCAACCACCCCGCGGCCGACGACCGACCGACGCTCGACGACCTGGCCACGGCCACCTGGACGTTCGACGACATCGGGCGGTTCGGCGAGCTGTCGGGCCTGCCGGTCGTGGTGAAGGGGGTGCTGCGGGGCGACGACGCCCGCACCTGCGTGCGGGCCGGGGCCTCGGCGGTGTGGGTGTCCACCCACGGCGGGCGGCAGGTGGACCCCGCCGTCGCGAGCGCGCACGCCCTCCCCGAGGTGGCCGACGCCGTGGGCGACGAGGTGGAGGTCTACGCCGACGGCGGCATCCGCTCCGGGTCCGACGCGCTGACGGCACTGGCGCTGGGTGCCCGCGCCGTCTTCGTCGGCCGGCCCACGATCTGGGGGTTGGCGACCGGCGGGGCGGACGGCGTGGCGGCCGTGCTCACCGGCCTCGCCGGGGAACTCGCCCACACGATGGCGCTGTGCGGCCTGGACGACGTCCGGTCGGTGCCCCGCGACACGGTCAGGCCGGCGCGATAACCTCTGCACGGGCCGTGACTGGCGCGTCGAGGTGGGCCACCACCGGGGAGCGGTCTGCAGCATCCCGCCGTGCGCCTGGGCACCTTCCCGACGTCTCGCGCAGGAGCCCCACATGACCTCCTTCGATGCCAGTGCGGCCTCGGCCGCCTACCGCAACGCCCTGCAGGTGATCGGCTCCGTCGAGCCCCGCGTCGCCGACGCGATCGGGCAGGAGCTGGCCGACCAGCGGGCCTCGCTCAAGCTGATCGCCAGCGAGAACTACGCCAGCCCCGCCGTCCTGCTGACCATGGGCAACTGGTTCAGCGACAAGTACGCCGAGGGCACCGTCGGGCACCGCTTCTACGCCGGCTGCCAGAACGTCGACACGGTCGAGGCGCTGGCCGCCGAGCACGCGCGCGAGCTGTTCGGGGCGCCCCACGCCTACGTCCAGCCGCACTCCGGCATCGACGCCAACCTGGTGGCCTTCTGGGCGGTGCTGGCCTCGCGCATCGAGTCGCCGGCGCTGGAGAAGGCCGGCGTGAAGCACGTGAACGAGCTCTCGGAGTCCGAGTGGTCCGAGCTGCGCCGCGCGCTGGGCGACCAGCGCATGCTGGGCATGTCCCTCGACGCGGGCGGTCACCTCACCCACGGCTTCCGCCCGAACATCAGCGGCAAGATGTTCGAGCAGTCCTCCTACGGCACCGACCCGGCCACCGGCCTGCTCGACTACGACGCCGTCCGGGAGAAGGCCCGCGAGTTCCGGCCGCTGATCCTCATGGCCGGCTACTCCGCCTTCCCGCGCCGCGTGAACTTCGCGACGATGCGGGAGATCGCCGACGAGGTGGGCGCCACGCTCGTCGTCGACATGGCCCACTTCGCCGGCCTGGTCGCCGGCAAGGTGTTCACCGGCGACTTCGACCCGGTGCCGCACGCCCACGTCGTCACCAGCACCAGCCACAAGTCGCTGCGCGGCCCGCGCGGTGGCTTCGTCCTCGCGCAGCCGGAGTACGCCGACGCCGTCGACCGGGGCTGCCCGATGGTGCTGGGCGGACCGCTCCCCCACGTGATGGCCGCCAAGGCCGTGGCGTTCGCCGAGGCCCGTCAGCCGGCCTTCGCGCAGTACGCGCAGGACATCGTCGACAACGCCGTCGCGCTGGCCGACGGGCTGAAGCGCCGGGGCGTGAAGCTGGTCACCGACGGCACCGACAACCACCTGGTGCTGCTCGACGTCAGCTCCTTCGGGCTCACCGGCCGCCAGGCGGAGTCCGCGCTGCTGGACGCCGGCATCGTCACCAACCGCAACGCCGTCCCGGCCGACCCGAACGGCGCCTGGTACACGTCGGGCGTGCGCATCGGCACACCGGCGCTGACCACGCGGGGCTTCGGCGCGGCGGAGTTCGACCAGGTGGCGGAGCTCATCGCGGGCGTCCTGGGCGCGACGACGCCGACCACGACCTCGGCGGGCGAGCCGTCCCGGGCCAAGTACGTGCTGGCCGACGGGCTGGCCGAGCGCACCCGCGCCGCGGCGGCCGAGCTGCTGGACGCCCACCCGCTGTACCCGGGACTGGACCTGGGCTGAGCGGCCCGCCGCATTTCATCCGCACCACCGGCCCCGGCGGCCCCCCGTACCGCGTGGTTGGGCGACCGTCGCCGATGACGCTCCTACACTCGCTCGGGTGGACACCGCCGTGACCGACCCCGTGGTGGGCCTGGTCCTCGAGGGGCGATACCGCCTCGAGGAGCGGCTCGCGCGCGGCGGCATGTCGACCGTCTACGCCGCCACGGATCTCCGGCTGCACAAGACCGTCGCCGTCAAGGTGATGGCCGAGCACCTGGCGCACGACCCGACGTTCGTCGACCGGTTCACCCGCGAGGCCCGGGCCGCCGCGATGCTCAGCCACCCCAACGTCGTCGGGGTGAGCGACCAGGGCAGCGACCAGGGGCTGGTGTTCCTGGTGATGGAGCTCGTCCGCGGCCGCACGCTGCGCGACCTGCTCACCGCCCGCGGCCGGCTGACCGTGGCCGAGGCGTTCGCCGTGCTCGAGCCGGTGCTGGCCGGGCTCACCGCCGCCCACCGCGCCGGCATCGTGCACCGCGACATCAAGCCGGAGAACGTCCTCATCGGCGTCGACGGCGTCGTGAAGGTCGCCGACTTCGGGCTGGCGCGTGCCGTCGTCGGCACCGGGACCGCCCAGGCCAGCCAGACCGGGGGCGTGCTCATCGGCACCGTCGCCTACCTGTCGCCCGAGCAGCTCGAGCGCGGCAAGGCCGACGCGCGCAGCGACATCTACGCGGCCGGCATCGTCCTGTACGAGATGCTGACCGGCCACCCGCCGTACGGCGGGGACACGCCGCTGGCCGTCGCCTACCAGCACGTGCACCACGACGTCCCGGCGCCGTCGGACGAGGTCCCGGGCCTGCCCTGGGCGGTCGACGAGCTGGTCGCCCGCACCACCCGCCGCGACCCGTCCGGCCGACCGCTGGACGCCGGTGCGTTCCTCGCCGAGCTCGGCCACGTGCGCAAGGACCTCGGCATCGAGCCGGTCCCGGTGCCCACCGGCCGCAGCACCGCCGGTCCGCAGACCCTTCGTCCGACCAACCGCCCCACGCGCCCGCGGCACCCCAGCGACCCGGGCACCGCCGTGCTGAACGGCCAGCGCACCGACCGGGCCGGCCGGACCAGCATGATGCCGGCGATGGGCGGCGGCCCGACGATGAACGTCAACGGCCGCCGGCCCGCGGGGCTCGAGCGCCCCCGGCCCGGCGTGCCGCAGCACATCCGCCGTCGCCGGGCCCGGCTCGCCGTGGCCGTCGTGCTGCTGCTGGCCGTCACCATCGGCGCCATCGGCTGGTGGCTGGGCAGCGGCCGGTGGACGCAGATCCCCCAGCTCGTGGGCCAGGACCAGGCGGCCGCGATCGACCTGCTGCAGGAGGCCGGCCTCACCCCGGACTGCTGCGAGGAGGTGTGGAGCGAGGAGTTCCCCGCCGGGACCGTCATGTCGACCGACCCGGAGCCCGGCGAGGCGATCCGCGGCACCGACGTCCGGCTCGTGGTGTCCCAGGGCCCCGAGCGCTTCACCGTGCCCACCGACCTGGTCGGCCGGCCCTACGACGACGTCGTGGCCCAGCTCCAGGAGAGCGTCCCGGTCCAGCTCACCCGCGGCGAGGAGTACGACGACAGCGTCGCCGAGGGCCTCGTGATCGGGTTCGTGCCCCCCGCCGGAACGCAGCTGAAGCGGGACGAGGTGGTCCAGGTGGTCGTCAGCCTCGGCCACTCCCCCGTCGCCGTCCCCGACGTCACCGGGCAGAGCCCCGAGCAGGCGCAGGCCAACCTCGAGGCGCTCGGCTTCTCCGTCGCCCGCGGCGAGGACGGCCGCAGCGCCGACGTCGACGCCGGCGAGGTCATGGCGGTCAGCCCCGGCCCGGCCGACGGTCCCGCGCCCTACGGCAGCCAGGTCACCATCGTCGTCTCCGCCGGCGTGCCGCTGGTGACCGTGCCCGACGTGACGGGCATGAAGGAGGACGAGGCGACCGCGGCGCTGCAGGCCGTCGGCCTGACCGTGGACGCGACGAAGTTCTTCGGCAACAAGGTGCGCCAGCAGACGCCCGCCCCGGGCGAGAGCGTCGAGCAGGGCACCTCCGTCAAGATCCTGGTGGCCTTCTAGCGGTGCGACCCGTTCCTCCCGCGCCCGCGATCGGGGCGCACATCCAGATCAAGGGTGGCCTCGCCAAGGGCGGGCTGGCGTACACCGACGCCGTGGGCGCCTCCGCCGTCCAGGTGTTCGTCGGCAACCCGCGGGGGTGGAAGCTCACCGACGGGGACCCGAAGCAGGACGCGCTGTTCGTCGAGGGCTGCGCCGAGCGCGGGGTGCCGTCGTTCGTCCACACGCCGTTCCTGGTCAACGTCGGCTCGCCCACGGAGGCGACCGTGGAGCAGTCGATCGCCTCCATCCGGCACAACCTGGCCCGCGCCGCCCAGCTCGGGTGCGCCGGCGTCGTCGTCCACGCCGGGTCGGCGGTCGGCGAGGACCGGTACGAGGACGCGTTGCGCCAGCTGCACGAGCGGCTGCTGCCGGTGCTGGACGCCGCGCCGGCCGACGGCCCGCGGCTGCTGATCGAGCCGACCGCCGGGGGCGGCAAGGCGCTGGCCGCGACCGTCGAGGAGCTCGGCCCCTACTTCGCCGCGCTCGAGGACCACCCGCTGCTCGGCGTCTGCTTCGACACCTGCCACGTGTGGGCGGCCGGCCACGACCTCGCGACGCCGGGCGGGATGACGGCGACCCTCGACGCGCTGACGGCGACGGTCGGGCCCGGGCGGCTCGGCCTGGTGCACGCCAACGACTCGCTGGACGAGTGCGGCTCCAAGCGGGACCGGCACACCACGATCGGCGAGGGCTCGATCGGGGTGGCGCCGTTCGCGGAGCTGCTGGCGCACCCCTCGGTGGCCGGCGTCCCGCTGGTGGTCGAGACGCCGAGCGAGCTGGACGGCTCCCCGTGCCTGGGGCACAAGCGCGACATCGACCTGCTGCGCTCGCTGGTCGTCCCCGCCGTGGAGTCCCGCGCCGCCTGACCGAGCCCGCCGAGATCACGTGATCTCGGCGCTCCGACGGCCCTGATGTGCCGAGATCACGCGATCTCGGCACAGGGGGTCAGCGGGCGAGGAGCTCGCTCAGGACGTCGGCGGCGCGGTCGATCGCGGCGCGGTCGACGTCCAGGTGCGTGACGAGCCGGATCTTGCGCGCGCTGACCTGCGACACCAGCACGCCCTGCGCCTTGGCGGCCTCCGCGACCAGCGGGGCCTCCACGTCGTCCAGCACGACCATGTTGGTCGGCACCGTCGACGGGTCGATGCCCAGCCGCTTGGCCAGCAGCTGCGCGTGCTCGTGGTCCTCGCCCAGCCGCGGCAGGTGGTGGTCGAGCGCGTACAGGCAGGCCGCCGCGAGCACGCCGACCTGCCGCATGCCCCCGCCGAGCCGCTTGCGCCACAGCCGCGCGGTCGCGATCCGCTCCGCCGACGAGACCAGCACGGAGCCGACCGGCGCCCCGAGGCCCTTGGAGAAGCAGACTGACGCGGTGTCGGCGAGCGAGCCGTAGGTCGACAGGGGCACGCCGGAGGCGACGTGGGCGTTCCAGATGCGGGCGCCGTCGAGGTGCACGGCGACGTCGGCCCCCCGCGACCAGTCCCACAGCTCCTGCAGCTGGTCGAGCGGCTGGACGAGCCCGCCGCCGCGGTTGTGCGAGTTCTCCACGGCGATCGCGGCGGTCGCGGTGAGGTGCCAGTTGTCCTTGGGCCGCACCTGCTCGATCAGCTGCGCGGCGTCCAGCCGGCCGCCGTCGGACACCACCGTGCGCGTGGAGATGCCGAAGATGGCGGCCGCGGCACCCATCTCGTAGGTGACCACGTGCGCGTCGGCGTCGCAGAGGATCTCCTGGCCGGGCTCGCAGACCAGCCGCATCCCGATCTGGTTGCCCATCGTCCCGGACGGCACGAACAGCGCCGCCTTGTGGCCGAACAGCTCCGCCGTCCGCTCCTCGAGGGTGCGGACGGTGGGGTCCTCCTCGTAGACGTCGTCCCCGACCTCGGCCTCGGCCATGGCGCGGCGCATGGCCGGGGTGGGCTTGGTGACTGTGTCGGAGCGGAGGTCCACCCACTCAGCCACGGAGCATCTCCGCGACCAGGAACGCGAGCTCCAGCGACTGGCCGGTGTTCAGGCGCGGGTCGCAGGCGGTCTCGTACCGGCTGTTGAGGTCCTCGTCGCTGATCTCCATGGCGCCGCCGAGGCACTCGGTGACGTCCTCGCCCGTCAGCTCGACGTGGATGCCTCCCGGCCAGGTGCCCAGCGCGCGGTGGACGTCGAAGAAGCCCAGCACCTCGTCGACCACCCGGTCGAAGTGGCGGGTCTTGTAGCCCGTGGAGGACTCGTGGGTGTTGCCGTGCATCGGGTCGCACTGCCACACGACCTGGTGGCCGGACGCGGTCACCTTCTCGACGATCGCCGGCAGGACGTCGCGGATCTTGCCGTTGCCCATGCGGCTGATCAGCGTGAGCTTGCCGGGGAGGCCGTCGGGGTCCAGGCGCTCGACGAGCTCCGTCGCCTGCTCGGGCGTCGTCGTCGGGCCGATCTTCACGCCGATCGGGTTGGCCAGCTTCGAGGCGAACTCGATGTGCGCGCCGTCCATCTGGCGGGTCCGCTCCCCCACCCACACGAAGTGCGCCGACGACGCGTAGGCCCGCCCGTCGTGCACCCGCAGCAGCGCCCGCTCGTAGTCGAGGATCAGCGCCTCGTGCGAGTTGTAGAGCTCGACCGCCCGCAGCGCCTCGGAGTCGACGCCGCAGGCCTTCATGAACGCCAGGGCGCGGTCGATCTCGCGGGCGATGACCTCGTAGCGCACGCCGGCCGGCGAGCTGGCGACGAAGTCCTTGTTCCAGTCGTGGACGGCGTGCAGGTCGGCCAGGCCGCCGCGCGCGTACGCCCGGATCATGTTCATCGCCGCCGCCGAGTTGGCGTAGGCGCGCACCAGCCGGTTCGGGTCGGGGATGCGCTTCTCCAGGACCGGCTCGAGCGAGTTGACCATGTCGCCCCGGTAGGAGGGCAGGCCCAGCGCGTCGGTGTCCGAGGAGCGGGGCTTGGCGTACTGCCCGGCCACGCGGCCGACCTTCACCACCGGCACGCTGGCGCCGTAGGTGAGGACGACGGCCATCTGCAGCAGCGTCCGCGTGGTGCTCTGCAGGTGCGGCTCGGTGTTGAGGTCGAAGGTCTCCGCGCAGTCGCCGCCCTGGAGCAGGAACGCCTTGCCCTGCGCCACCTCGGCCAGCTGGGCCCGCAGGCCGTCGATCTCGGCGGGCGCGACGATGGGCGGCACCGTTGCCAGCGTGCCGAGGACGGCGTCCAGGGCGGCGCGGTCGGGCCACTGCGGCTGCTGGGCGGCGGGGAGGTCCTTCCACCGGTCGAGACCGGGCACCAGCTCAGCAGGTTCGGGGAGACTCACGGCACCGAGGGTACTTCCCGGCCGTGCCGCCCCCGATCAGCCGAAGAAGACCTCCGCCTCGGCGTAGCGCTCGGCGGGGACCAGCTTGAGCTGCGCGGTGGCCGCCGACAGCGGCACCCGCACGATGTCGGTCCCGCGCAGGGCGACCATCACGCCCGACTGCCCGTCGTGGACGGCGTCGACCGCGGCCAGCCCGAACCGGGTGGCCAGCACCCGGTCGAACGGCGACGGGGTGCCCCCGCGCTGGATGTGCCCGAGGACGACGGCCCGCGCCTCCCGGCCGGTGCGCTCCTCGATCAGCGAGGCCAGCGCGGCGCCGATGCCGCCGAGGCGGACGTGCCCGAAGGCGTCCTTCTCCCCCGTCGACAGCACCATGTCGCCGTTCTTCGGCTTGGCGCCCTCCGACACGACGACGATCGGCGAGTAGCCGGACTCGAAGCGGTGCCGGCAGTGCTCGACCACGCCGTCGACGTCGAACGGGTTCTCCGGGATGAGGATGACGTTCGCGCCGCCGGCCATGCCCGCGTGCAGCGCGATCCAGCCCGCGTGCCGGCCCATGACCTCCACGACCAGGGTGCGGTGGTGGCTGTCGCCGGTGGTGTGCAGCCGGTCGATGGCCTCCATGGCCACGCCGACGGCGGTGTCGAAGCCGAACGTGTAGTCGGTGGAGTCGAGGTCGTTGTCGATCGTCTTGGGGACGCCGACCACGCGCACGCCGGCGTCGGCGAGCTTGGTCGCCACGCCCAGGGTGTCCTCGCCGCCGATCGGCACGAGGGCCTCGATCCCCAGCCGCTCGAGGGTCGCGAGCACCCGCTCCGGGCCGCCGTCGACCGCGTACGGGTTGGTCCGGGACGTCCCGAGCACGGTGCCGCCGCGCGGCAGGATCCCGCGGACGGCCGCGAGGTCCATCGCGACGGTGTCCGCCTCGAGGACCCCGCGCCATCCGTCGCGGAAGCCCACGATCTCGTCGCCGTGCTCGGCGATGCCCTTGCGGACGACCGCCCGGATCACGGCGTTGAGCCCGGGGCAGTCACCGCCGCCGGTCAGGATGCCGATCCGCATGCTGTTCCTCCGGGAAGGAGTCGGGCCCCCACGTGGTTGGACGGCGTCATGATGCCGCAGGTCACAGCGTTACCGGGGACTTCTTCGTGATCACGCTCACCGGGGTCACCGGAACGCTCGGCGGACGGGTCGCCGCGCGGCTGGCGGCCGCCGGCACCGCTCCCCTCCGCCTGGTCGTCCGCGACGCCGGCCGCGCGCCCCGGCTCCCGGGTGCCGAGGTCGTCGAGAACCCCGGCGGGTACGCCGACGGCGAGGGGCTGCGGGCCGCGCTCGCCGGGACCGACATCCTGTACCTCGTCTCCGCCGCGGAGGCCGAGGACCGCCTCCAGCAGCACCTGACCGCTGTGGAGGCCGCCGCCGCGGCGGGCGTGCGGCGGATCGTCTACACGTCGTTCGTCGGCGCCGACCGCCCCGACCCGACGTTCACGCTGGTCCGCCACCACCGGGCGACCGAGGAGGCGATCCGCGGCACCGGGCTCGCGCACACGTTCCTGCGGCACAGCATGTACGCCGACTTCGTCCCCTTCTTCGCCGTGCGCGAGGGCGACCGGGCGGTCATCGCGGCACCGGCCGGTGAGGGCCGGACCGGGTTCGTCTCGCGGGACGACCTCGCCGACGTCGCCGCCGCCGTCCTGCTGCGGGACGACGGCGACCTGGACGGCCGGGCCCTCGAGGTGACCGGACCGGAGGCGCTCACGCTCGCCGAGGCGGCCGAGGTGCTGACGGAGGTGACCGGCGTCCCCGCGAAGTACCGGCCGCAGACGACCGACGAGGCGTGGGCGACGCGGCGCCCCTCCGGCCACCCGGACTGGGAGATCGAGGGCTGGGTGACCAGCTACCTCGCGATCGCGGCCGGCGAACTGGCCGATGTCACCGACGCCGTCCCCCGGCTCACCGGGCACCCCGCCCGCACCGTCGCCGAGCACCTGCGCGCGCACCCGGAGGACTGGGCGCACCTGCGCTAGACCCCCGTGGCGCCGTCGATCCCTTCGCGCAGCAGGTCGGCGTGGCCGTTGTGCCGCGCGTACTCCTGGATCACGTGCAGCAGGACCAGCCGCAGCGAGTAGGCGGTCCCGTCCCGGTCGGTCCCGGTGACGTCCAGCGACGGCGCCGCCTCCTCGATCCGGCGGGCGTGCGCGATCTCGGCCTCCCAGGCGTCGAACGCCTCGGCCGTGTCGGCGTCGGCGGCGTCGTAGGCGACCTGGAAGTCGCGCTCGGCCGACCACACGAGCGGCACGTCCTGCCCGTCGACGACCCGGCGGAACCAGGAGCGCTCGACCTCCGCCATGTGCCGCACGAGGCCGAGCAGCGACAGCGTGGAGGGGGGCATGGAGCGCCGGCGCAGGTCGTCGTCCGAGAGCCCGGCGCACTTGAGCGCCAGGGTGGCCCGGTGCCAGTCGAGGTAGCCGCGCAGCGTCTCGCGCTCCCCGCCGGTGAGCGGCGGTTCGGTCCGTCCGTCGGTCATCGGGCCATCCTGTCGGCCGGATGTCGGTCCGGTCACGAAGGCCCCGTCGGGTACCGGTCCGCGCCCCGCCTGCCGAGAAACGGAACGACAGCAGCCATTAGTGCTGCGGACGACACGGAGGACGACGGGGCAGATGCGCGGGATCGCAGTGCCGGGCTGGGCCGCCCCCAGCGGCTGGGGCATCCGGACCAAGGTGGTGGCGCTGGCGGTGGCCAGCGTCGCCGTCACGGGCGTGGCGATGGGCGGGGTCAGCGCCTGGCAGAGCGGCCGGTTCGCCGACGACGCCGAGCAGGACGTGCGCGCGCTGGTCGAGGAGGACATCTCGCGCACCGCCGCGGGTGTCCACGACGTCGTCTCCACCCAGGGCGCGTCCACGTCGGCGAAGGTCGACTCGGACCTCGCGACCGCGCAGTACGTCCTGCAGCAGGCGGGCGGCTTCTCGATCGACGGGTCCGGCAAGAACCTGGTGCCGTGGGACGCGAAGAACCAGCTGTCCGGCGAGGTCAGCCCCGTCCAGCTGCCCCAGGTCCTCGTGGGCGGGCGGTGGCTCGGCAAGAACGCCGACGTGAACGTGCCCACGCCCGTCGTCGACACCATCAAGTCGATGGTCGGCGCCACCGTGACGATCTTCCAGAAGACTCCCGAGGGCAACTACCTGCGGGTGGCCACCAACGTCCAGGCCGCGTCCGGGGCCCGGGCGATCGGCACCTACATCCCGGCGGTCAACCCGGACGGCCGGCCCAACCCGGTGGCCGCCGCGGTGAGCCGGGGCGAGACCTACCGCGGCAACGCGTTCGTCGTCGACTCGTGGCTGGTGTCGGCCTACGCGCCGCTGACCGGCCCGGGTGGGGACGTCGTCGGCGTCCTCTACGTCGGCGTGAAGCAGGAGAACCTGCCCGCGCTGCGGGAGAGCCTGAACGCCACCACCGTCGGCGACACCGGGCACATCGAGGTCTACGGGGGCACCGGCGACCGGGCCGGGACCGTGCTGATCAGCCCCGACGGCGTCCGGGACGGGGAGAACATGCTCGAGGCGACCGACGCCGAGGGCACCCCGTACGTGCAGGAGATGGTGGACGCCGCGGTCGGCCTCGAGGCCGGCGAGCAGGCCACGGTGCACTACGTCGACCCCGACGCCGGGCCGACGACGGTGCGCCTCACCTACTACGCGCCCTGGGACTGGGTGATCGCGACCGTCGCGCGTGACGGCGACTTCTCCGGGCCGGTGGAGTCGATGGAGGACGGCCGCTCGTCCATGATCAGCGCCCTGCTCGTCGCCGGACTCGTCATCGCCGTGCTCGGCGGGCTCGTCGCCTACGGGATCGGCCGCCGGCTCACCGGGCCCCTGCACCACCTGCGCGACCGCATGGCCGAGATCGCCGACGGCGAGGGCGACCTGACCCAGCGGATGGACGACTCCCGCTCGGACGAGGTCGGCCAGCTGTCGGCGGCGTTCAACCGGTTCGTCGACAAGGTGGCCGGCACCATCCGCGACATCGGCCGCTGCGCCCAGGAGGTCGCCTCCTCCGCGGCCGGCGTGGCCACCGTCGCCGACGGGCTCGCCCAGCGGGCGTCGCGCAGCCGGGACCAGGCGCAGGGCGCGCACTCCTCGGCCGCGGAGATCAGCTCGAGCGTCAGCTCGGCCGCCGCGGGCGCGCAGCAGATGGGTGCCTCCATCTCCGAGATCGCCCGCAGCGCGACCGAGGCGGCCGAGGTGGGCCGCCAGGCGGCCGACCTGGCGCAGCAGACCGAGGCGACCATCGCCGCCCTGGGTGCCAGCTCGGCGGAGATCGGCGACGTGGTGAAGGTGATCTCCGGGGTGGCCGAGCAGACGAACCTGCTCGCGCTGAACGCCACCATCGAGGCCGCCCGCGCCGGTGACGCGGGCAAGGGCTTCGCGGTCGTCGCCAACGAGGTCAAGGAGCTGGCCCAGGAGGCCGGCAAGGCCAGCGAGGAGATCGCCCAGCGGGTGCAGGGCATCCAGAGCGAGACATCGGCCGCGGTGGGCGCGATCTCGCGGATCGCCGAGGTGGTCCGGGCGATCAACGACCACCAGACGACGATCGCCAGCGCCGTGGAGGAGCAGACCGCGACCACCAGCGAGCTGACCCGCAGCGTCGCGGCCGCCGCCGACGGCGCCGGCTCGGTGACGACGACGCTCACGGCCGTGAGCCGGGACGCCGACGACAGCGCCGCGGACGTCGACCGGGCGCGGGCCGCCGCCCGGGAGCTCGACGGCCTCTCCCGCGAGCTCAACCGGCTGCTCGGGGTCTTCACCGTCTGACGCACGGTCGCTGTGCGCCGGCCACCTCATCGCGCCCCGATGAGGTGGCCGGCGCACAGCCGCGTGCGGGTCAGCCCGTCGCCATCGACCAGACGGTCGGTCCGCCGTCGGGGAGCGCCAGCTCGTGCCGCACCGCCAGGCCGTGCGCCTCGTAGAACGGCACGTTCGCCGGGTTCATGGTGTCGAGGCAGGCCACCAGGCCCGCCTTCCGGGCGGCGGCGACGCCCCGGTCGAGCAGCTCCCCGCCCAGCCCCTCGCCCCGGCAGGCGGGGTCGACGCCCAGCAGGTGGAGGTAGGCGTGCGCCCGGGGCGGCCGCACCTCACCCAGCACCGCCATCGCGCCGCCGATCGCGGCCGCCCGGTCCGCGCCCATGAGCGCCGTCATCAGCCCGCCGAGCGTCGGCAGCCGGTCGCCGTCCCGCTCGGGCTGCCCGGGCCACTGCCACATCGCCACCGCCACCGGCCGGTCGCGGTGGACGCAGTCGACCCGTCCCGCCTCGAGGTAGTGCTCGGCGAACAGGCCGAACATCGCCGCGCACGCGTGCGGGCGCACGTCGTCGTCCGGGAAGAACCACACCATCAGCGGGTCGGCGGCGAACGCGCGCGCCAGCAGGGTGCGCGCCTCGACGGCGGTCAGGTCGGCCACGGCGGGCAGCCTGGCGGAACGCCGCCCGGGCGCCAAGACGTTCAGGCGCGGGCGGCCGCCATCGCCTTCCAGCGCTCGAGGTTGTAGCGGGCGTCGACCAGGGCGTCGTGCGTGCCGCTCGGCTTGGGCGGAAGCGGCGGCTGCCCCAGGTCGTCCCAGCGCTGGCGCAGCTCCCGGGTGAAGCGCGGTATCGGGCGCGGCAGCGCCGGCATCGCGCCCCACAGCTGGGCCAGGGCCACGTGGTCGTAGGCGGCGAACCAGGCCCAGAGCTCGATCTCCTCCCCGGGCCCGGTGAGGAAGGCCAGGAGGTCCTCGCGGATCCGCTCGCGGCTGCGCCAGGCCTTGTCCGCCGGGGGCGGGAGCTGGTCGAGCACGTTGCGCCGGACCCACGGGATGGCCTTGCGCTCGTCGAACTCGGTGCTCACCGCGTAGAACTCGCGGCCGGTCTCGTCGACGACCCCGATGGACACGAGGTCGATCGTGGTGCCGTCCTCGATGAACTCGGTGTCGTAGAAGAAGCGCCGGGTCACCCGCCCACCGTAGGCGCGTCGTGCGGTGGGGCCGGCTCCTGCCAGCTGTCGCGGACCGCCACGGCCTCCACCTCGACCAGCTGGTCGGGCCAGCCGAGCACCGTGACCCCCACCAGCGTGCTCGGCGCGTCGTGCTCGCCGAACGCGGCGCGGACGACGTCCCACGCGGCGACGAGGTCGCTGCGGTCGGTCGTCGCCACGTACACGGTGGTCTTGAGGACGTCGCCCAGCCCCGCGCCGGCTCCCCGCAGCGCGGCTTCGAGGTTCTCCATGACCTGGCGCGCCTGGCCCGCGACGTCGCCGACGGCCACCGTCGCGCCGTCGGCGTCGAGCGGGCAGGCGCCGGCGGTGAACACCATCCGCCCCGGGTCGGTCACCGCGGCGTACGCGTAGGGGGCCGTCCCGGCCAGCGAGGACGGTCGGACGAGCTCGATCCCGGTGGTCACCGGCCGATCATGGGCCACCGGCGGGCCGCGTGCCGCCCGGAGTCGATAGGTTCGCCCCATGCCGGTGCTGGCGATCGATGCAGGGACGACCGGGGTGACCGCGCTGGTCGTGGGCGAGCAGGGCGACGTCCTGTCCCGCGGCTACCGCGAGTTCGCGCAGCTCTTCCCCCGGCCAGGCTGGGTCGAGCACGAGCCCGACGACATCTGGACGGCGACCGTGGCGGCCTGCCGCGAGGCGCTGGCCGGCACCGACGCCGAGCCCACCTGCGTCGGCATCACCGACCAGCGGGAGACCGCCGTCGTCTGGGACCGGCGCACCCTGCACTCCCCGCGCCCCGCGATCGTCTGGCAGGACCGCCGGACGACGGGCATCTGCGACCGGCTGCGCGGCGACGAGGAGCGGGTCTCGCAGCTCACCGGCCTGCGGCTGGACCCCTACTTCACCGGCACGAAGTTCGCCTGGCTCGCGGAGCACGAGCCCCGCGTGTGGTCCGGCGTCCGCGACGGCGCCCTGGCGCTCGGCACGGTCGACTCCTACGTCATCGCCCGGCTCACCGGCGGCGCCGCGCACGTCACCGACCCCACGAACGCCAGCCGCACGCTTCTCTTCGACCTGGAGAAGGGTGCCTGGTCCGACGAGCTGTGCGACCTGTTCGACGTCCCCCGCGCGGCGCTGCCCGAGCTGGTCCCCAGCTCCGGCGTCGTCGGCACCACGGACCCGGACGCGTTCCTCGGGCTGTCCCTGCCGGTCGCCGGCATCGCCGGCGACCAGCAGGCCGCGCTGTTCGGGCAGGCCTGCTACTCGCCCGGCGACTCGAAGTGCACCTACGGCACGGGCTCGTTCGTGCTCACCAACACCGGCTCCACCCCGGTCCGGTCGGACGCCGGCCTGCTGACGACGGTGGCGTGGGACCTCGGCGACGGCCTGGTCTACGCGCTCGAGGGCGCGATCTTCGTGACCGGCGCGGCCGTCCAGTGGCTGCGCGACGGCCTCGGCCTGATCGACTCCGCGGCCGAGATCGAGGGCCTGGCGCGGACGGTGCCCGACGCCGGCGACGTCGTCTTCGTGCCCGCCCTGACCGGCATGGGCGCGCCGCACTGGGACCCGCACGCCCGCGGCGCGATTCTCGGCATCACCCGCGGCACCACCCGGGCGCACCTGGCGCGGGCCACGCTGGAGGCCATCTCGTTCGAGGTGCGCGACGTCGTCGACGTGATGGTGGACGAGGCCGGGCTGGAGGTGCCGGAGCTGTCCGCCGACGGCGGGGCGAGCGCCAACGACCTGCTCCTCCAGCTGCAGGCCGACCAGCTGGGTGTCCCGGTGCGCCGGCCGAAGGTCACCGAGACGACCGCGCTGGGTGCGGCGTTCCTCGCCGGCCTGGGCACCGGGGTGTGGAGCAGCACCGACGAGCTGGCGCAGACCTGGGCGCTGGACCGCCGCTTCGAGCCCGAGGAGGGACACCGCGACGACGGGCGGCACGCCCGGTGGCGTGCCGCCCTCCCCCGAGCAGGCGGCTGGACCGGCTGAGGGGACTTCCTGTACCGGAAGTCCCTCCTCAGGCGGCGCCCTTGGAGCGGTCGCCGACGGAGTTCTTCCCGAACTCCTTGCCGTTCAGGGCCGCGATGTCGCGCTCGAGCTGCGGCACCCGCTTCGCCGACACCGCCATCGCCACCTTCTCGGCGACCACGCCGGTGACCATCTGCCGGAGCGCCGAGACCACGCCCACCGACCCCGGCACGAACACCCGGCGGCCACGGGTCTCGAGGTTCTCCACCAGCGCGTCGGCGCAGGCCTCGACGGACGTGTAGGCGCCCAGCGGGCCGGGGAGCTGCTTGCGGGTCGCCTTGAACGTGGGCAGGGCCTCCTCGGTGTCGCGCACCATGTCGGTGTCGATCCAGGTGGGGTGCGCGCTGGCGACGGTGACCCCGCGGTAGGCGACCTCGAGCCGCAGCGCGTCGCCGAACCGTTCGACGCCGGCCTTCGCCGCGCAGTAGGCGCTCATCCCGGGCAGCACGGTGAAGGCCGCCGCCGAGCTGATCAGCAGCACGTGCCCCTTCCGCTTCGCGATCTCCGGGAGCGCGGCGTGCGTGGTCAGCATGGCCCCGATGAGGTTCACCTCGATCGTGCGTGCCAGGGCGTGCGCGGAGCTGGTCATGACCGTGGTCAGCGGTGCGATACCGGCGTTGGCCACCACGACGTCCAGCCCGCCGAACGTGTCGACGGTCCGCTGGACGGCGGACTTCAGCGCGTCGGCGTCGGTGACGTCGGCCTCGACCCACAGGTGCTCGGGGCCGAGCTCGGCGGCGACCGCGGCCAGCTGCTCCGGCTCCAGGCCGACGAGGGCGACCCGCGCTCCGCGGGCGGCGGCCCGGCGGGCCAGCTCCGCGCCGATGCCCCGGGCCGCACCGGTGATCAGGACCGTCTTCCCGGCCAGGGGCGTGCGGGGGCGCTGCCTGCGGAGTGACGCCATGGGTGCTCCTCGGGTCTGGAATTGCTGTGTCGGAGAGGTACAGCTCCAATTGAGCCTGCTCAGGGGCCGTTGTAGCTTGTTGAGCGTTGCTCAGCAAGCCGGAGGACAGGAGCCCGTCCAGGTGACCAGCACGCTCGAGAACCAGTCCGCCACCGTCCCGACCGCCCTCCGGGACGTCGGCGTCGCGATCATCGGCTCGGGCTTCGCCGGGCTCGGCATGGCGATCGCGCTCAAGCGCCGCGGCGAGACCGATTTCGTCGTCCTGGAGCGGGCCGGCGACGTCGGCGGCACCTGGCGGGACAACACCTATCCCGGCGCGGCCTGCGACGTGCAGTCCAACCTCTACTCCTTCTCCTTCGCGCAGAACCCCGACTGGGGCCGCTCCTACTCGGAGCAGCCGGAGATCCAGGCCTACCTGCAGCGGACCGCCGACCGGTTCGACGTCCGGCGCCACTGCGTCTTCGGTGCCGACGTCACCTCGGCGCGCTGGGACGACGCCGCACAGCGCTGGCACGTCTCGACCACCGCCGGCGACTTCCGGGCCCGCGTGCTCGTCTCCGCCGCCGGCGCGCTCGCCGACCCGACCTACCCCGACATCCCCGGCCTCGACTCGTTCGCCGGCACGGTGATGCACTCCGCCCGGTGGGACGCCTCCCACGACCTGACCGGTGAGCGGGTCGCCGTGATCGGCACCGGCGCCTCGGCCATCCAGGTGGTGCCCGCGATCCAGCCGGTGGTCGGCACGATCACCGTCTACCAGCGCACCCCGGCCTGGGTGGTCCCCCGCACCGACCACCCGGTGAAGCCGTGGATGCAGAAGCTCTACCGGTTCGTCCCGGGGTTCCAGAACGCGATCCGCGCGTTCCTCTACCTCTTCCGCGAGTTCCTCGTCATCGGCATGGCGAAGAACCGGCGCTTCCTCAAGCCGGTCGGCAAGCTGGCCCGCGCCCACCTGCACCGCCAGGTCCGCGACCCGAAGCTCCGCAAGGCGCTGACGCCGGACTACACCATCGGCTGCAAGCGCATCCTGATCAGCAACGACTACTTCCCCGCGGTGGCCGCGCCCAACGCCGAGCTGGTCACCGCCGGCATCCAGGAGGTCCGGCCGCGCTCGATCGTCACGGTCGACGGCGTCGAGCGGCCGACCGACACGATCGTCCTGGCGACGGGCTTCCACGTCACCGACCTGCCGATCGCCGAGAAGATCTGCGGCCGCGACGGGCGCTCGCTGGCGCAGGTCTGGGCGAACGGCATGGTGAGCAACAAGAGCGCCGCCGTCGCCGGGTTCCCCAACATGTTCCTGCTGGTCGGCCCGAACGTGGGGGTCGGCCACACGTCGATGGTCTACATGATCGAGTCGCAGGTGGCCTATGTCGACGACGCGCTGCGCACCATGGACGCCGAGGGGCTGGCCGTCCTGGAGACCACCCCCGAGGCCCAGGAAGCCTGGCGCTCGCTGATCGCCGAGAAGTCGAAGGGCACCGTGTGGCTGGCCGGCGGCTGCGCCAGCTGGTACCTGGACCAGCACGGGCACAACACGACGCTCTGGCCGGACTTCACCTTCCGGTTCCGGAAGCTCACCCGGGCCCTCGACCGCGAGAACTACGTCGGCGTCCCCGCCGGCACCGAGCGCCCGGAGGTGGCGGCGTGAGCACCCAGACCCTCCTCCGCCAGGTGGCCGCCGTCCGCACGCCGGACGACGCCCTCATCCACGCCGTCGTCGACGGCTCCGACGACGCCCCGGTCACCCTCGTGCTCGCCCACGGCTGGACGCTGGCGCAGGCCTCGTGGGACGACGTCGCCGAGCTGCTCACGCCGCAGGTGTCCGCCGGCGAGCTCCGGCTCATCCGCTACGACCAGCGCGGCCACGGCCGCTCGACGTGGGGCCGCTACGCCGACGACGTCGCCGAGCTGACCATCGACCAGCTCGGCGAGGACCTCGGCACGCTGCTGGACGAGCTGGCGCCGTCGGGCCCGGTGGTGCTCGGCGGGCACTCGATGGGCGGCATGACGATCATGTGCCTGGCCGCGGCCCGCCCGGAGCTGTTCGGCCCGCGCGTGAAGGGCGTCGCTCTCGTCTCGACGTCGGCCGGCGACCTCGCGCCCGCGGGCGAGACGCTGCTCGAGCGGCTGCAGCTCAAGCTCGCGCCCGGGATGGTCACCGCCGCGATCGGCGGCGCGCGGGCGCTGGAGCGCGTGCGCCAGCTGCTGCCCCCCACGCACCCCCGCCACCAGAAGATGGTGCGCGAGCTGCTCTACGGCTCCGACGCCACCGACGAGATGGTTCTCGGCGGCGCCGAGATCATGCACGCCTCGACGGTGCGCGCCTTCGCCGCCTTCTACCCGGCGCTCGGCGAGCACGACAAGCGCCAGGAGCTGAAGGCCCTGGCGGACGTACCCGTGGAGATCCTGGTCGGCGACAGCGACAAGCTCACGCCGAAGCGGCACAGCCACCAGCTCGCCGAGGCGCTGCCGGAGGCGCACCTGCAGATCGTCCCCCGGACCGGTCACATGCTCCTGCAGGAGCGCGCGCCCCTCACCGTCGAGGCGATCGGGCGGCTGCTGGCCGCCGCGACGGCCGACCGGGCGGCCGCGTGAGGGGCGCCCCCCGCCGATGACGGCGGCATCGCGCCCCGACCACCCGCGACTGCGGCGCACGGCCGGCGACCGCCGTGCGCAGCTGGTGCAGATCGGCCTGAAGCTGCTGCCCACGACGCCGGTGCAGGAGCTCACGATCGACGAGGTCGCCCGGCGGGCGGGTATCAGCCGCAGCCTGCTGTTCCACTACTTCGCCACCAAGCGGGAGTACTACACCGCCGTCACCCGGGCGGCCGCCGACCTGCTCTGGGAGCACCTCCTCCCGGCGCCGGGTACGCCGCCCGAGCAGCAGGTCACCGGGATGCTCGACCGCTACGTCGGCTGGGTGGAGACGTTCCGGGAGAGCCACCTGGCGTTCGTCCGCGGCGCGGGTGGCGGTGACCCGTGGGTGTCGGAGGTCTACGAGGAGACCCGGGCCCGGCTGGTCGAGGTCGCGCTGACCGCGCTGGAGCTCCCGGACGACGCCCTGCGCCGGCAGCTGGTGCTCGCCTGGTTCGCCTTCACCGAGGACCTCGTCGGCCAGTGGGTGCAGGAGCCGACGATGAGCCGCGACGACCTGCTGCGGCTGCTGCGCGACGTCCTGGACCGGCTCGTCGACCGCTGAGCCGGCTCTTCGTGCAGGAAGCCGGTTTCAGCCGGCGAGGGTCGTCGGCGCCCGGTCGGCCGCCTCGTCCGGCGGCGGCTGCAGGCGGGCGACGACGTCGGGGGCGCTGGCGCCGGTGGCGTCCATCGACTTCTTGACCGTCGCGCCGTAGACGTCGACGTACTCCTGGCCCGACAGCATCATGATCTCGTACATGATCTCGTCGGTGATCGAGCGCTCCACGAAGCGGTCGCCCGACATGCCCTCGTAGCGGGAGAAGTCGAGCGGGGCGCCGAAGCGCACGTTCACCCGGGTGATCGACTTCCCGAACGGCAGCTTCTTCTTGCTGTAGACCATCGCGACCGGGATGACGGGGGCACCGGTCTCCAGCGCCGTGCGGGCCACGCCGGTCTTGCCGCGGAAGAGCCGGCCGTCGGGCGACCGCGTGCCCTCCGGGTAGATGCCGAGGACCTTGCCCTCACGGAGGATGCGGATGCCGGTCTGGATCGCGTTCTCGGCCGCCGAGGCGCTGGAGCGGTCGATGGGCACCTGACCGGCACCGGAGAAGAAGGCCCGCTGCAGTGCGCCCTTGACGCCCTTGCCGGTGAAGTACTCGGCCTTGGCGAGGAAGGTGACACGGCGCTTCAGCTGGAGGGGCATGAAGATCCAGTCGGCGGCCGACAGGTGGTTGCTCGCCAGGATCGCGGCTCCCGTCGCCGGCACGTTCTCGGTGCCCTCGGCCCGGGGACGGAACACGGCGTGCACCGCGGGGCCGATCGCGACGAACTTGAGGAACCAGTAGAACAACACGCCTCCCTGTTGAGCTGCCAGACTAAGGAGCCCGTCGGCGGAATCACAATCGGTCGGCGGTGTGACCTGTCCCGTGATCACGCCCGCCGGTCGGCACCGCCGCCGGACGCCGAGGAGGACCCCCGTTGTCTGGACCGACCGCGCCGCAGGGCGTCATGCCCGGTGCCGAGCCGTTCTCCTTCCCCGGCGGGGACGGTCCCGACGGCCGCACCGGCGTGCTGCTCGTGCACGGCTTCACCGGGACGCCGATGAGCATGCGGCCGTGGGGCGAGCACCTGGCGGCGGAGGGGTTCGCCGTCCGCTGCCCGCTGCTGCCCGGCCACGGCACGCGCTGGGAGGACTGCAACCTCAGCACCCACGACCAGTGGACGGCGACGGTCGAGGAGGCGTTCGACCAGCTCGCCGCCGAGTGCGACCGCGTCTTCGTGGCGGGCCTGTCGATGGGCGGCACGCTGGCCACCCGGCTGGCCGAGGTGCGTCCGGACGACGTCGCGGGCCTCGTGCTGGTGAACCCGGCGCTGCTCACCCAGCGGCTGGACGCGAAGCTGCTGCCGCTCATCGCCAGGCTCACCGGCAGCTGGGCGCCGATCGCCAGCGACATCAAGAAGCCCGGCGTCACCGAGCTCGCCTACCCCAAGCTGCCGACGCGGGCGATGCTGCAGCTGCGCGGTCTGTGGGCCGCCACGCGGGCCGACCTCGGCCGGGTCACCGCGCCGGTGATCGTCTTCCACAGCGTGGAGGACCACGTCGTCGAGCCGGTCAACAGCACGGTCCTGCTGGCCGGCGTGGGCAGCAGCGACACGACCGAGGTGCTCCTCGAGGACAGCTACCACGTGGCCACGCTGGACAACGACGCCCCGAAGATCTTCGCCGGCTCCGTGGACTGGATCCGCGAGCGGGTCGGCGCCGGTGAGAACCCGGGCACAGGGAGCCCGGCGGCGGAGACGCGGTGACCTCCCGTCGCGGGCGCGGCCGCCGCGACAACGGCCTGGACGCGGCGCTGTGGAGCCCGCTGCGCGACGTCGACCCGCGGGTCGGCGAGCACCTGCTCGACGTGCTCCACGCCGTCGGCATCGCGGCCTACCTCGAGCCGTCCGCGGACGTGGAGCCCTACACCCGGTCGGTCAGCCTGCCCAGCCCGCCGTCGGACCGGCTGTTCGTCGACCGCGCCCGCCGGGCGGAGGCGCGCACCGTCGTCGACGAGCACGCCCCGGCAGCCGAGGTGCGGCCGCAACCGGAGCCCGAGCCGGCGACTGCCCGGCGCGAGCTGGACGAGGACGCCGAGTGGCGCCGGATCGTGGCGGCGTTCGAGGCCGAGCACGGCCGCGCGGTGGTGGACGAGGAGCCCGTCGACGCCCCGCCGCCGCCCCCGCACGAGCTGCCCGTCCTCGACCAGCCCGACGAGCACTACGAGCCGCCGCCCCCTCCACCGATCCCGGCACCGGCCCCGGCGTCGCTCTACGCGGTGCTGCTGATCGCCGCCGGCGTGCTGCTGATCGGCGCCCCCGGCATCCTCGAGCTGTCCGCCGACGTGGGTCTGGTCATCGGCGTCGCGGGGATCGCCGGTGGCGTGGCGATGCTGGTGTCCCGCATGCGCGACAGGTCCGACGAGGACGGTGACGACGGCGCGGTCGTCTGACCGGCTAACGTCCGGCGGGTGAGCCCCGCTACCCACTCCGCCACCGTCACCGTCACCGGCCACCTCATGGACACCGGGACCCTCGCCCGGATCCTCGACGACGTCCTGGAGTACGGCGGGGACTACCGGATCGAGAGCCTCGACCTCGGCCGGCAGCACGAGGACGAGTCCCGCGCGCTCATCGAGATCAGCGCCGACGAGACCGAGCGGCTCGAGCGGATCCTCATGCGGGTCCAGATCCACGGCGCCAACGCCGTCGACCCGGGGACGGCGACGACGCGGCCCGCTCCGGCCGACGGCGTCTTCCCGGACGACTTCTACTCGACCACCAACCTGGAGACGCTCGTCCGCCTGGACCGCGAGTGGATCCGCGTGCGGCAGCCGGAGATGGACTGCGGGCTAGTCGTCACCGAGGAGGACGGCGAGCAGGTCGTGCGCACGGTGCCGGTCAGCGACGTGACGGCCGGCGACGCCGTCGTCTGCGGAGCGCACGGGGTCCGGGTCGAGCTGCCGCAGCAGGCTCCGCGCGGCGAGGAGGACGACTTCGGGTTCATGTCGTCGGCGGTGTCCAGCGAGAAGCCGCAGGCGCTGCTGGTCCGCCAGATCGCCGAGCGCATGCGCGAGGTGAAGGCCGAGGGCAAGCGGATCCTGTGGGTCGGCGGCCCGGCGGTGGTGCACACCGGGGCCTCGCCGGCGATGGTCCGCCTGGTGCGCGCCGGCTTCGTCGACGTCCTGTTCGCCGGCAACGCGCTGGCCACGCACGACATCGAGTCGGCGCTCTTCGGCACCTCGCTGGGCGTCGACCTGGCCAAGGGCTCGGGTGTCCCGCACGGCCACGAGCACCACATCCGGGCGATCAACACGATCCGTGCGGCCGGCTCGATCCGGGCGGCGGTCGACTCCGGCGTCCTGACCGGCGGCGTGATGCACGCGATGGTGCAGGCGGGCAAGCCGTTCGTCCTGGTCGGCTCGGTCCGCGACGACGGCCCGCTGCCCGACGTGTACACCGACGTCATCGAGGGGCAGCGGGCGATGCGCGCCCAGCTGCCCGACGTCGGCTTCGCGATCATGGTCGCGACGATGCTGCACTCGATCGCGACGGGGAACATCCTGCCGGCGTCGATCCCGCTGGTGAGCGTCGACATCAACCCGGCGACGGTCACCAAGCTCGCCGACCGCGGCAGCGCGCAGGCGATGGGGATCATCACCGACATCGGCCTGTTCCTCGAGCAGCTGGCCCGCGAGCTCGCCCCCGAGTAGGCCTCACCACTCCCGGCGGACGGTGCCCTTCGGCCCGGCCACGAGGGTGGCCGCGGGCACGTCGTCGGCCACCACCGTCCCGGCGGCGACGACGGCGTCCCGGCCGATGCTGACCCCGGGCAGGACGGTCGCGCCGGCACCGATCCAGACGTTCTCCGCCACGTCGATCGGCGCACCGGTGAGCCACTGGCGCCGCTCGGCGGGATCGACCGGGTGGCCCATCGTGATGAACGTGGCCTTCGGGCCGACCATCACGCCCTCCCCCAGCCGGATGCCGGCGAAGTCGAGGAACGTGCAGCCCTGGTTGACGAAGACCCGCTCCGCCAGCTCCAGCCGCAGCCCGTGGTCGGTGTAGAAGGGCGGGTGGATCGTCACCCGCGGGGGCAGGGGCCGTCCGAGGATCTGCTCGAGCAGCGCCGCCCGTCCCGCCTCGTCGTCGAACGGCAGGACGTTGAGGCGCGAGGTCAGCTCCGTGACCTGCAGGACGCGCTCGCTCATCGCCCGGAACTCCGGGCCCAGCACCCGCTCGCCGCGCGCCAGGAACTCCGAGTCGTGGATCGGCAGGAAGCGGTCGCTCACCTCGACGGTCCGGTCTAGGCCTCGCCGTCGGCGACCGCCTGGCGGACCAGGTCCGCGGCGCCGACGATGCCCGCCTGCGGGCCCAGCTCGGCGACGACGACGCGCGGACCGGGCCGGAAGCCCCGGCCGGGCAGCGCGCGGTCGAGCCGGTCGCGCGCCGGGCCGAGCACCATCTCGCCGAGCTTGCTCACCCCGCCGCCGATGACGACGACCTCCGGGTCGAGGCTGGCGGCCAGGTCGGCGATGCCCTGGCCGAGCCAGACGCCGACCTCGGTGACCAGCTCCAGCGCGAGCGGGTCGCCGTCCGCCGCCGCGCGGGCGACGTCCTCGCCGGTGAGCCGGTCGGGCTCGCAGTCGACCCGCTCCAGCAGCCGCGCGGCCGCGGCCGGCGACGTGCGGGCCACCTCGCGCGCGGTCTGCCCGAGCGCGGTGCCGCTGGCGTACTGCTCCCAGCAGCCGCGGTTGCCGCAGGCGCACAGCCGGCCGTCGGGGACGACGCGCATGTGCCCCCACTCCCCCGCCACCCCGTGCGAACCCCGGCGCAGCCGGCCGTCCAGCACGATCCCGCCGCCGATGCCGGTGCCGAGCGTGATCATGAGCGCCAGGTCCGCGCCCCGGGCTGCGCCGTAGCGGTACTCGGCCCAAGCGGCGGCGTCCGCGTCGTTGCCCACCCACAGCGGCCGCTGGAGCCGGGCGGCGAGGTCCTTGCGCAGCGTCGAGTTCCGCCACGCCAGGTGCGGGCTGAACAGCACGGTGTCCCCGGTGCGGTCGAACCACCCCGCCGCGCCGACGCCCACGCCGACCAGGTCGCCGTCGTGCCCGTCGGCGAGCTCCTCGACCACCGCGGCGATCGCGTCCTCGGTGTCGCTCACCGAGGCGCCCGGCGTCGCCCGCCGCGCGGTGGCCAGGATCGTGCCGTCGGCGGCGACGACCCCACCGGCGACCTTCGTGCCGCCGATGTCGATGCCGAGCGCAGCCCGCCCGGTCGGGTCGGTCACGCGATGTCGATCTGCTGGACCGGAGCCGGGGGCTCGCCGTCCTGCTCGGGCTGGGCGGCCGGCTCGGCCGGCTGGCCGGCCTCGGCCACCGTGCGCAGCGCCGCGGCGGCGGTGGTGAGCAGGTCGGCCAGGGCCGCCGTCACCTCGGGGCGCTCGCCGCGGACGACGGACGCCACCTGGCAGATCGGGCACCAGCGGCAGTCCGAGGAGTGCTGTGCCTCCCCCTCGGTCTCGCCGTCGGCCGGGGGGACGGCGGAGGCGAGGCTGCCGCGGACGGCCTCGACGAGGCGCTGCGCCTGGTCGATCCAGTCGGTTCCGGGGGTCATGAGGTCCTTCCCTCTGCGCTGAGGAGGTCGGCGGGCCAGAGCTTGGGGTCGGGGCGGAATCCCACCTCGAGGCGTGCGTCGGCGGTGCCGGGGTCGGCGAGCCGCCCGCCGGTGACCTCGCACCGGCGCAGCAGCGCGTCGAGCCGCACCGACCGGCGGACGCCGCCGACGGTGAGCACGAGGTCGTCGACCCAGCGGGTCAGCGTGACGGCGCCGTGCTCGGCGAACGGCAGCGGCAGGGCCAGCTGCCACGCACCGGCGTCCTGCCGCTCGGGACCGGGAGCCGGGAACCCCGTCGTCCCGGGCAGGTCGTCGGCGACGAGTGCGGCGACGTCGTCCGCGCCGGCCGGGTCGGCGGCCGCCTCGGGCACGCGGTGCACCGGCGCGACCTCCGCCAGCGCGGCGAGCGCGGCGTCCTGCTCGGCGGCGCGGCGCGTCGTCCACTCGTCGTCCCCGGGCAGCGGGAGCACCCGGGTGAGCACGGCGCCCGCGCGGAGGCCGTGCAGGCCGAGCACCGTCGCGGCCGCGCGCAGCGCGGCCACCGAGGACGGCCGCGGCGGCGCGACCAGGTGCACGGCGGTACCGGCCGGGTCGGCGAGGCGGTCGGCGGCCAGCAGCCGCTCCACGGCGGGGACGGCGGACAGCGCGGCGTCGACCGGCCCGCGCCGGACGGCCCCCGACGCGACGGCAGCGGTGCGGACGGCGCCCAGGGCGCGGACGCCGGGAGGCATCAGCTGGTCCAGCCACCACCGCAGGGTGGCCGGCAGGGCGACCAGCGCCAGCGCGGACTCGACCGGGCCGGCGTCGACGACGACCAGGTCGGCCTCGGCCCGCGCCAGCTCGGCGAAGAGGGCGAGGTCACCGGCGCCCGGCAGGGGGACGACGGACGACGCGGGCGGCAGCGTCCCGTGCGGCAGGACCGCGCCGATCCCGTCGGCGGCGCCGGCCCACAGACCTTCGACGGCGGCCTGCGGGTCGACGGCCCGGACGGTGAGACCCGGTTCGGCGTCCAGCCCGGCGACCGCGGGCGCCTGGCGGGACAGCAGCACGGTGCGGCGGCCCGTCCGCGCGGCGCGAACCGCCGCCGCGGCGGCGAGGGTCGAGGTCCCGGCCCCACCCGGGCCGGTGAGGAGCAAGGTACGCATGGCACGGCCCACTGAGAACTCAGCCCTCGACGCGCTTCTTGAGCTCCTTGAGAGCCGTGTCGAGGATGACCTTCTCGGCCTTGCGCTTGATCATCCCGAGCATCGGGATCGAGAGGTCGATGGTGATCGCGTAGGTCACCTCGGTGGCGCCGTCCCGCTCGGTGAGCGTGTACGACCCCTCCTGGCGCTTCTGCATCTGGCCCTTGACCAGGTTCCAGGACACCTTCCGGTCGCCGTCCCACGTGTAGTCGAGGACGTAGTCGTCCTTGACCGCCCCGGCGTCGAGGACGAAGTGCACCTGCCGGGCGCGACCGTCCGGGCCGGTCTCGAGGACCTCCACCTGCTTCGCGGAGGCGACCCACTGCGGGTAGGCCGGGAAATCGGCGATGACCGCCATGACGTCGGCCGCAGGAGCGTCGACGACGATCGACTGGGTGGACTGGTCGGCCATGGGAGGCAGGCTAACCGTTTCCCGGCGTCCAGCGAGCAGACGGCCCGGGACTCTGCTACTCACGGGTAGCGAGAACGGCTAGATTCCACACGACGTCCCTGTCCGGGGCCGTGGGCGACGGTGCCCGTGGGCGGTGGGGAGGAGAGGACCAGGCGTGCGCGAGTTCAGCGTCCCCGCGACCACCGAGGTGGGTCCGGACGAGGCCATCCCCGACATGCTCACCACGAACGTCGCCGAGCACGGCGACGAGGTGGGCCTCCGCCGGCGGGTGGACGGCCAGTGGCGTGACGTCACGTGGAAGCAGTTCGGCGACGAGGTCCGGGGCGTCGCCAAGGGGCTCATCGCCGCCGGCGTGGCCGCCGGTGACCGTGTCGCCCTCCAGGCCAAGACGCGTTACGAGTGGACGGTCTTCGACTTCGCCATCTGGACCGCCGGCGGCGTCGTCGTCCCGATCTACGAGACCTCCAGCGCCGACCAGGTCGCCTGGATCCTGTCCGACTCCGGCGCGACCGCCGTGGTCGTCGAGCGCGACGAGCACGCCGCGGCCGTCGAGTCGGTCCGCGACCAGACGCCCGACCTCCGCTCGGTGCACGTCATCGAGGACGGCGCGATGGACCAGCTGATCGCGTCGGGGAAGGACGTGCCCGACAGCGAGCTGGAGGCGCGGCGCGCGACCCTCAAGGCCGACAGCCTGGCCACGCTGATCTACACCAGCGGCACGACCGGGCGGCCCAAGGGCTGCGAGCTCACCCACGCGAACTTCCTGTTCGAGATCGGCAACGGCATCACGCTGCTCGACCGCTTCATGAGCGTGCAGGGCTCGCTGCTGCTGTTCATCCCGCTGGCGCACGTGCTGGCCCGGGTCCTGCAGGTCGGCGCCATCAAGAACCGCACCGTCATCGGCCACACGCCGGACGTGAAGAACCTCGTCGAGGACCTCGGGGAGTTCAAGCCCACGTTCGTGCTGGCCGTGCCGCGCGTGTTCGAGAAGGTCTTCAACAGCGCCAAGGCCAAGGCCGAGGGCGACGGCAAGGGCAAGATCTTCGACAAGGCCGCCCAGGTGGCCATCGACTGGTCCCGCGCGCAGGACACCGGCGGCCCCGGCCTCGCGCTGCGCGCCCAGCACGCCCTGTTCGACAAGCTGGTCTACGGCAAGCTGCGGGCCGCCCTGGGTGGTCGCTGCCTCGGCGCGATCTCCGGCGGCGCTCCCCTCGGCGAGCGGCTGGGCCACTTCTTCCGCGGCATCGGCGTCACCGTCTTCGAGGGCTACGGCCTGACCGAGACGACGGCCGCCGCGTCGGTCAACCACGACGAGGCGCTGCGCATCGGCACCGTCGGCCGCCCGCTGCCGGGCGTCGAGTTCCGCATCGCCGACGACGGCGAGGTGCTCATCCGCGGCGGCATCGTCATGCGCGGCTACTGGAAGAACGAGGACGCCACGAAGGAGGCCATCGACTCCGAGGGCTTCTTCCACACCGGCGACCTCGGCGAGCTCGACGACGACGGCTTCCTGAAGATCACCGGCCGCAAGAAGGAGATCCTGGTGACCGCGGGCGGCAAGAACGTCGCCCCGGCCGTCCTGGAGGACCGGCTGCGCGCCCACCGCCTGGTCAGCCAGTGCATCGTCGTCGGCGACCAGCGCCCGTTCATCGCCGCGCTGATCACCCTCGACGAGGAGGCGCTGCCGCAGTGGCTGGAGTCCAAGGGCAAGCCGGCCGACCAGTCGGTCGACCAGCTGCGCGAGGACCCGGAGCTCAAGGCCGAGATCGACGCCGCGGTGAAGGACGCCAACAAGGCGGTGTCGCAGGCCGAGGCGATCAAGAAGTTCACGATCCTGGCCACGGACTTCACCGAGGACAACGGGATGCTCACCCCGAGCCTCAAGCTCAAGCGCGCCGTGGTCATGAAGGAGTTCGGCGACGAGGTCGAGAACCTCTACGCCCGCTAGGACCGACCGCTGAGCCCCGTCCCGCACCTCGCGGGGCGGGGCTCAGTGCTGCGCGGGGTCGAGCAGGTCGGCGAACGTGGCGGCGATCGTCGTCCAGGACCAGCGCTCCTCCACCCACGCGCGCCCGGCCTTCCCCATCGCCCGCGCCCGCGCCGGATCGGCCAGCAGGTCGGCGACGGCGTCGGCGACGGCCTCCGGGGAGCGCGGCTCGACGACGTGGCCGGTGACGCCCTCCCGCACCGCCTCGGGGGCGCCACCGGAGGTGCCGGCCACGACGGGCCGCGCGCAGGCCGCCGCCTCGAGGAACACCATGCCCAGGCCCTCGACGTCCAGACCGGCCCGGCGGGTGCGGCACGGCATGGCGAAGACGTCCCCGGCGGCGTAGTGCGCGGGGAGTGCGGCCGGGTCGACCGGCCCGGTGAACACGACGGAGCCGGTGAGCCCGCGCGCCGCGACCGCCCGCCGCAGCGACGTCTCGAGCGGACCGCCCCCGACGAGCAGCAGGCGCGCCCCGGGATGCCGGGCCAGCACCCGCGGCCAGCCGGCCACGAGCACGTCCTGCCCCTTGCGCGCGACCAGGCGGGACACGCACACCACGACCGGCGCGTCGCCCAGGCCGTACTGCTCGCGGACCGCGGCGCCGTCGGCGTCCGGGGTGAACCTGTCGACGTCGACGCCCGGGGACAGCTGGGCCAGCCGGGTGCGCGTCCCGAGGGCGGGCGCGAGCCGCTCGCGGGTGTACTCGCTGATGTAGGTGACGACGTCGAGGTGCGACGCGATCCGCTGCATGAGCTGGCGGCTGCCCGGCAGGGCCACCCACCCGGTCTCGTGCCCGTGGGTGATGCCGAGCACGTGCCCGACACCCGCCGCCCGGAGAGCCGGCGCGATCAACCCCAGCGGGGCGGCCGCACCGAAGACGGCGCTGTCGCACCCGTGCCTGCGGGCGAGCTCCGCCGCCGTCCGGGCGACCGACCGGGTGGGCAGCAGCATGGTCGTCGGGTAGCGGACCACCTCGTAGGGCAGCGCGGCGTCGTGCTCCTCCCAGCCCTGCGACCGCGAGGCGAGCACGACCAGGGACTCCGGCGGCCGGCGGGCCAGGAGCGCCGCGACGAAGGTCTGGATCCCGCCCTGGCGGGGCGGGAAGTCGTTGGTGACGACGAGGGTCCGGCTCACGGCCGCTCCAGCCGCGTCCAGTCCTCGGCCATGGCCAGGCGCTGGGAGACGGTCGGGTGCGAGCCGTAGAACCACTGCCAGAGGGCGGGCGGGTCGGGATCGTTGAGGTTGGAGCCGGCGAGGTCGCGCTGCATGTCGGCGAACGCCTCGGGGTCCCGGGTGAGGTCGAGGGCGTGCACGTCCGCCCGGGCCTCGATGTGCCGGGACACCGCGTTCTGCACCGGCGTGGCCACCAGCGTGCCGACGGCCATGAGGAAGAGCACCAGCGGGATCACGCGCGGGTCACCCGGCGCGTCGGCGCCGGCCCTCCGCAGGAGCGCGGGCGAGGAGACCAGCCAGCCCAGCAGAGCGACCCCGGCACCCGCACCGAGCGCGCCGATCAGCGTCCCGGTGAGGACGTCGTCGGTCGCCACGTGGCCGAGCTCGTGCGCGACGATCGACTCCACCTGCGCGTCGGGCAGGCGGTCGAGCACCGTGTCGTACAGGACGATGCGGCGGGTCGAGCCGAACCCGGAGACGTAGGCGTTGAGCGCCGTCGTCCGTCGCGAGGCGTCGGACACCAGGACGTCCTCGACCGGCGTGCCGTTCTCCTCCGCCAGCTCCAGCAGATCGGTGCGCAGCTGCCCGGCGGCCAGCGGCTCGAACCTGTTGAAGGCCGGCTCCATCAGCACCGGCCAGAGGAAGGAGCCGACGACGACGAGGGCGGCGGCGCCCGCCGCGGCCCACGCCCACCAGGTGCGCGGCAGCTTCCGGGCCAAGAGGACGACCACCAGGAGCCCGAGCGCGGTGAGGCCCGCGTCGATGGCGGTCGAGACGGTGACGTCGCGCAGCCAGAGACCCCAGCTGCGGGTGGACAGCCCGTACCGGTGGCGCACCGACTCGCCGTAGGCGGACAGCGGCAGGGTGACCAGGCGGCCGATCACCGCGAGCGCGAGGACCCCGAGGAGGACCTGCCAGACCCATCCCCCGCCCAGCGGCGCCGCCACCGCCCGCACCAGCCGGGAGCCGAGGCGCGTCAGGCCGAGCACGGCCGACACGAGCAGGCCCAGGAGCAGCGAGGCGACCGACGCCGGCCGCAGCGACGCCGCGAAGGCCTCGGCGCGGCCCAGCTCGGTCGCGGACAGACCGGCGGTCGGGTCGACCGGGCTGCGGCCGCCGGCCGGCTCCGGCAGCGGCGACCACGGGGTGGCGACCGCGATGACCACGACGAGCGCGACGCCGAGGACGACCGCAGTGATCAGGGCGGCCCGGCGAGCGGTCACCCGGCCGATCCTATGAGGACCTGCCGGGACGACGAGGGCCGGTGACCCCTGGGCGGGTCACCGGCCCTCGGCGCGGTGCGGTCGGTCAGCCCGCGATGCGGCGGGCGTGCGTGAAGCCGCTCATCGAGTTGAAGTCGACCACCATGACCGGCTTGCTCGACGTCGACGCGTGGACCATCTTCCCGTTGCCGACGTACATGGCCACGTGGCTGGTCGGGCTGTAGTAGAAGAGCAGGTCGCCCGGCTGCAGGTCACCCACCGAGACGGGGGTGCCCATCGTGGACTGGCTCCGGCTCGAGTGCGGCAGGCTCACGCCGGCCGCGGAGTAGGCGTACTGCGTCAGCCCGGAGCAGTCGAAGGAGTCGGGGCCGCCGGCGCCCCAGACGTAGGCGTCGCCGACCTGGGCGAGCGCCGTGTCCACCGCGACCTGCGCCGCACCGCTCGGGGCGACGACGCCGCTGGGGACGGCCTGCGCCTCGGTTCCGCCGTGCGCCCGGGCGACCTGCGCCTGCTGGGGCGCGGTGAGGGCGTCGTACTGCCGCTGGTAGTCGGCGATGTCCCCCTCGAGCTCCTCCTGCTGCGCGGCGATGTCGTCGACGGCCTTCTGGGCCGCAGCGCGCGCCTCGGCCGCGTCGGCCTGGGCCGACTCGGCGGCGTCCGCGGCGTCGGCGACCTCGGCGAGCTGGGCCGTGGTGTGCCCGGCGATGGCGTCGAGCGTGCCCAGCTGGTGGACGAACTCCTCGGCGGAGTCGCTGGTCAGCAGCACGTCCAGGCGGGAGAAGCCCTCGGTGGTGTACGCCGAGCGGGCAAGCTGGCGCACCTGGCCGTCGAGCGCGTCGAGCTGGGCCTGCGCCTCGGCGGCGGCCTTCTCGGCGTCGGCGACGGCGGCCTGCTGCGCGTCGAGCTGGACCTTCGCCTCGTTGAGCTGCTCGGTCACGACCTCGAGCTGGTGCTCGGCCTCGGCGACCTTCTGCGCGGCCTGGGCGGCGTCGGTGACGGTGGCCGGGTCCGCGGCGGCGGTCCCCGGCAGGACGGTGAACGTGAGGGCCGCGGTCACCCCGAGGAGGAGACCCGAGCGCAGCCATCCGACGTGTCCGGACGCGGACCGACGAGGGAGGTGCGACTGTTCGAGGGCGTGCGACAGTACGGCGTGTGGGGTCGCCACGAGCGGCGGCTCTCCGTTTCTTCCTCTGCTACCGCCTACCGAGTTAGCTGACGGGTTCGGGCTGGGAAGACTGGCCCTATCCCCTGCGCACCGGCGAACCGGCCCGGCAGGAGAACTCACCCCAGGACTGCGGTGGGTCCCCGGCTCACCGTCGAGCACCTGTGCAGGCGCCGTCGGGCGATTAGGCGGTGCCCGTCCGAGGTCACCCCTCAGCGGGTGACGACCACTCGGTCGGACCGGCCGACCCTACGACCGTGATGTCCCCGTGACAAACCGAGGCTCCTGGGACCCGTGTGACGGAGATCGCTCCGAGTGCCGTATTCGCAGGTGGGCGAGCCGGTTTCCGCCCTGTGTGACCTGGAGCGGACCGTTCCGTCCGGGTGCTCGTCAGCCGGTCCGGCGGCCGTTGCCGGCGCCCCCGGCCGACCCGTCGCGGTGCCCCTCCCGGTGCCGCAGCGGGGGCACCAGGCCGACGTCGGCGAGGGCTCGGACGGCCCGCCGCTCGACGTCGTCGAACTCCACGACGACGCCCGGCCGCGGGACGACGACGTCCTCCGCGGCCACGTCGTCCGCCGTCGCGTCGACCGTGCCGCGGGCGCGGCCGGGAAGCGGCACGACCACCGGGTCGGTGCTCTGGCAGCCCGGGGGCGCGCCCAGCAGGACGGTGACGACGCAGTCGGCGCAGCCCGTCGGGCGTGCGGTGCAGGTGTCGCAGTCGATCAGCATGGCTCTTCTCCTCCGTGAGTCGAGACGCACGCTAGGAGCGGCCACCGACAATTCCGGCCCGTCGCCGGACGCGGGGCCTCAGGTTCCGGCGTACTCCCAGTGCCAGGGCTCCTCGCGGCCCCGCCCGGGCTCCGCCCAGTCGGGGTGCAGGAAGCCGAAGCGGCCCGCGTTGGCCTTCATCCAGTCGTACTGGGGCGTGCCGAACCGCTCGATCCCGCCGCAGAGGTCGACGGCGAGCCCCCAGCCGTGGTTGCTCGTGCCCGGGACGGCGGCCAGCGCCGGCTTCTCCCCGTAGAGCTTCACCTGGCTGGCGTAGGTCCGGTAGGAGTCGGTGATGCAGATCGGCGTCCCGAAGGCGCCGGCGAAGGCCGTCGACATCGCCTTGTAGGCCGCCGCCGCGTCGCAGCGCAGGGAGTGCGACCCCACGCCGATCGGGCACAGCGCGCTCGGCGGGATCAGGCCGTTCGGGTATCCGCCCCACGATCGGGCGCCGTCGTAGCTCGGCGGGTAGACGGTGTTGCCGCACTCCATCCTGAGCGCGCCGCCCGTGGGCCCCGGAGCGGCGACCGGTGCGCGCTGGCCGAGGGTCGGCCGGCCGAGCCCGAGCACCTGGTCGGCGGGCAGCGTCCGGACCACGACCGCGCCGGCCCGCGCGTCGGCGGCCAGCATGGTCTTGGTGTCCAGGGCGATCCCCACGTGGCCCAGACCCGCCTCGGGCGTCCCCAGGAACACCAGGTCCCCGGGGAGCACGTCGGCCGGCGCGACCGGGGTCGTCACCGCGAACAGCTCCGCCTGGTTGCCCGGCAGCGCCACCCCGGCCCCGCCGTACACCGACTGCACCAGCGCACCGCAGTCCCACGAGTCCGGACCGGCCGTGCCCGGGGCGTAGGGCCGGCCGAGCGCGTCCATGGCGGCGGTCACGGCGGACAGCGTCTCGGCCGGGAGGACGAGCAAGGACGAGGGCTGGCGGGGCAGCTGGGCCGCGCCGCGCTGGGCGCCTCCCCCGCTCGCCCCGACCGGCACCAGCCCGGGCGGCAGCCCGGCCGCGGGGTCGAGCAGCGCCGAGGCCGGCGGGGCGGTGACGCCGGCTGCCGCCAGCTGCTCGACGTAGGCGCGCCAGTTGGCCGCCGTCCGTTCGTTGACGTCGAGCTGCTCCTGCTGCAGCTGCGCGAGCTGGCGGTCGACCACGCTGAGCGCGTCGTCCAGCTCGTCGGTGACCGCGTCGGCCTGGGCCTCGAGCTCGGCCACCTTGGCGGCCACCGCGTCGGCGCGCTCCCGCGCCTGGGCGAGGGCGGCCTCGGCGCGCTCCTGCTCGTCGAGCGCCGCCTGCCGCTGCTCCTCGGCGGCGCCGATCACCTGGGCGGCGTGCGCGTCGACGACGTCGAGGAAGCCCATCGCCGCGACGACCTCCCCCGGGTCACCCCCGGAGAGCAGCAGCGTCAGGGGGGTCACCGCGCCGCCGTCGCGGTAGACCGCCGCGGCGTAGCTGGCGACCTCCCGCTGGTAGACGGCGAGCTCGCCCTCGGCGTCGGACACGACCGCCTCGGCGGCCGCCACCGCCTCCTCGGCGCGAACCTGCTCCTCGCGGGCCGCGGCGACCTCCGTCTGCTGCTCCTGCAGACCGGTCTGCACCTCGGCGGCCCGCTGCTGCAGCTGGTCGAGGGCGCGGCTGTCGAGCACGGCCGACGTACCGCCGGGCTGGTCGCTGGGGTCCGCCGCCGCGGGCTGCGCCGTGGCGACCGCGAGCGCGGCGACCACGAGGACGGGGAGGGCCGTCCGGGCCGCCGTCCCACCAGTGCGCCACCGGGAGCGCGGGAGCATCAGACCACCTCTGCGTGTCAGGGCCGCGCTCGTCCTCGGGCGCGGCCCACCAGGGGAGATGGTGTCCTGATCACCCGCCGACCGCCAGGCGAAACAGGCCGGTTCCCCACTCGTGGGCGACATCCCGTGCGCCGCCCTCCCCCGGCGCGGCATCACAAGAGTGTCATTACCCCGACCTACCGTCCGCCCCGTGCCCTTCCCTCCCGCTGCCGCCCCGCAGCTGAGCCGGTACGAGCAGGTCACGATCGACGAGCTCGGCACCCCGCTGGCCGACGTCACGTTCGTCGTCGTCGACCTGGAGACGACCGGCGGATCTCCCAAGGACAGCGCGATCACCGAGATCGGCGCGGTCAAGGTGCGCGGCGGGGTGGTGCTGGGCGAGTTCCAGACGCTGGTCGACCCGGGCCGGGAGATCCCGCCCTACATCAGCGTGCTGACCGGCATCACCTCGATGATGGTCGCCGCGGCGCCGCGGATCGGCGCGGTGCTGCCCGGCTTCCTCGAGTTCGCCCGCGGCGCGGTGCTGGTGGCGCACAACGCGCCGTTCGACCTCGGGTTCCTCAGGGCCGCGTGCGCCGAGAGCGGCATCGCCTGGCCGGCGGCGGCGTCGGTCGACACCGCCGTGCTGGCCCGGCGGCTGCTCAGCCGCGACGAGGTCCCCAACTGCAAGCTGGCCACCCTCGCGCCGTACTTCTCCGCCACCACCTCGCCCACCCACCGAGCCCTCGACGACGCGCGGGCGACCGTCGACGTGCTGCACGGCCTGTTCGAGCGGCTCGGCCCCCTCGGCATCACCTCGCTCGAGGAGCTGACCGGCCTCACCCGGCAGGTCGACCCGGAACGGCTGCGCAAGCGGCACCTGGCCGACAGCGTGCCTCGCGGTCCCGGCGTGTACCTCTTCCGCGGCCCCCGCGACGAGCCGCTCTACGTGGGGACGTCGAACGACCTGCGCAGCCGGGTCCGCAGCTACTTCTCCTCCAGCGAGCAGCGCAGCCGCATCACCGAGATGGTGGCCCTGTCCCAGCGGGTCGACGCGATCCCCTGCGCGCACGACCTGGAGGCGGCGGTCCGCGAGCTGCGGCTGATCGCCGAGCACAAGCCGCGCTACAACCGGCGCTCCCGGTTCCCCGAGCGCGCGCTGTGGATCCGGCTGACCGAGGAGCCCTTCCCCCGGCTGTCGGTCGTCCGCCGGGTGCGGCCCGGCGCGGGCGTCTTCCTGGGCCCTTTCCCCGACCGGCGCGCCGCCGACGCCGCCGTCGCCGCGGTGCACGAGGCGCTCCCCCTCCGGCAGTGCACGACGCGGATCTCCCCGCGGATCCCGACGTCGGCGTGCGTGCTGTTCGGCATGGGGAGGTGCGGCGCGCCGTGCACCGGCGCCCAGTCGGTGGAGGAGTACGCCTCGATCGCCTCGGTCTTCCGCGCCGCCGTCGACCACGACCCCGCCGATCTGGTCGCCCCGCTCCTGAGCCGGGTGGAGCGGCTCGCCGGCGAGGAGCGCTACGAGGACGCCGCCGTCCTGCGCGACCGGGTGGCCACCCTCGTGCGGGCCGTGCGGCGGCGGCAGCGCCTGGAGTCGCTGGCCGCCGTCCCGGAGCTCGTGCTGGCCCGCGCCGACGGCTCGGGCGGCTGGCACCTGTCCGTCGTCCGTCGCGGGCGCCTGGTCGCCGCCGGCGGTGCACCGACGGGGACCTCGGTGCGCGGCACCCTCCCCGGCCTGCTGGCGTCCGCGGAGACCCCCCTCGGGCCGGAGGACGAGCTGGCGGCCACCGTCGACGAGACGGAGCTGATCATGCGCTGGATGGAGAAGCCCGGGACGCGGCTGGTCGAGCTCACCGGCACCCTCGCCTGCCCCGCGCCCGGGACCGGCGGCTTCAGCTCGTTCCTGGAGCGGGTGGAGACCGGCCGCACCGAGCGCAACCCGTTCGCCGACGACCGCTCGCTGAGCACGCGGGCCCGCCCGGAGCGGGTGACCGCGGGTGCGGCCGTGCGGTCCCGGCTAGGCTCGCCGGCGTGATCACCGCCATCGTGATGATCGACGCGGCCACCGACGCCATCCCCGAGGTGGCGGCGGCGATCGCCGACCTCGACGGCGTCAGCGAGGTCTACTCCACCGCGGGCGAGGTCGACCTCATCGCCATCGTGCGGGTGCGCGAGTTCGAGCAGATCGCGGAGGTCATCGCCGGCCGCATCAACAAGGTGCCCGGCGTCCTGGAGACCGAGACGCACATCGCCTTCCGCGCCTACTCGCGGCACGACCTCGACGCCGCGTTCTCGATCGGCTTCGACACCGCCGACTAGCTGCCGGCCGCCTGGCTCACGGTCACCCAGCGCTGGAGTTGCGCGGTCGCACGGCCGTCGTCGATGGCGGCCGCCGCACGTTCCATGCCGGCCGCGATGGCGTCGTGGAGGCGGGCGGGGCGCTCGTCGAAGGCGGCCAGCGCGGCGGCGGCGTTCAGGAGGACCGCGTCGCGGACCGGCCCCTCCTCCCCCGCGAGCACCCGGCGGAACACGTCGGCGTTGAACTCCGGCGGGCCGCCGCGCAGCGCCTCGGCCGTCGAGGCGGGGATGCCGAGCGCCGAGGGGTCGAGGCGGTCGGGCTCGACCTCCCCGCCCCGCACCACCCACACCGACGAGGTCGTCGCCGTCGTCAGCTCGTCCAGCCCGTCGTCGCCCCGGAACACCAGCGCACGGCCGCCGCGGGCGGCGAGGACGTCGGCCATCACCGGCGCCATGCGGGCGTCCGCGCAGCCGATGGCGGCGGCGCCAGGACGAGCGGGGTTGGTCAGCGGCCCCAGGAAGTTGAACACCGTGCCGATGCCCATCTCCCGGCGCGCCGGGCCCGCGTGCCGCATGCCCGGGTGGAACACCGGCGCGAAGAAGAAGCCGATGCCGGCCTCCTCCACGCAGCGCGCCACGCCGGGAGCCGGCAGCTCGATCCGGACGCCGAGGGCCTCGAGCACGTCGGCGGCCCCGGAGGACGACGACGCGGCACGGCCACCGTGCTTGGCCACCGGCACGCCGGCGGCCGCGGCGACGACCGCCGCCATCGTGGAGATGTTCACCGTGTGCGCGCCGTCGCCCCCGGTGCCGACGATGTCGACGCAGTCGCGGGAGAGCTGCACGGGCGTCGCCTGGGCGAGCATCTCCGCCGCCAGCCCGGCGACCTCCTCGGCCGACTCCCCCTTGGCGCGCAGTGCCACGGCGAAGGCGGCGACCTGCACGGGGGTGGCCTCCCCGGTCATGATCTCGCGCATCGCCCACGTGGTGTCGGCGGCGGAGAGGTCCTGGCGGGCCAGCAGCCGGTTCAGCAGCTGGGGCCAGGTCCGCCGTCCCGGGTCGGGCGCGCTCACCGGCGGCTCACCGGCGGACGACGGGGCGCTGCGCGTGCTCGCGCAGCAGGTCCGCCACCACGCCAGGGGCGGTGAGCGGGTCGATCGGCAGCGGCAGCGTGCCCTCCGCGCGCGACCAGTGCGCCAGCCAGCGGTCGGGCTGGCGGGCGATGAGCACGCAGACGGCGGGCCGGTCGACGACCTCCTGGTCCAGCGTGCGGGCGACCGCCAGGCCACCGGTCGGCTGCGCCTCGCCGTCGAGGATGCAGAGGTCGACGCCGCCGGCGTCGACGGTGGCCACGACCTCCTCGCCGGTCTCGCACTCCAACCACGTCACGGGACCGACGTCGGGCGCGGGGCGCCGCCCGACCGCCGTCCGGACGGCGTCGCGGACCTCCGGACGGTGGCTGTAGACCACCACGGTGGCCGGCGCTGAGTCGCTGCGGGAGGTGTCGGAGACGGTGCTCACGCCGCGGAGCCTAGCGGCAGAGCAGGGCAGATCCCCGAGCAGACGCGGTATCGGTGAAGAGCTGATCACATTGCCGCCACGCCCATCGCACCCGCGGTCGTACCGGGCCCCGCCCGATGCCATGATGACCCTCGTGACAACGGCCCCCGTCGCGAGCAGCACCTTCGACACATCGCGGGTGCACTCCCTGACCCGACCGAACATGGTCAGCGTCGGCACGATCATCTGGCTCTCCAGCGAGCTCATGTTCTTCGCCGGCCTGTTCGCCATGTACTTCACCGCGCGAGCCCGCGCCACCGATGGGTGGCCGCCGGAGCCGACCGAGCTGAACCTGCCCTACGCCACCGTCTTCACGGTCATCCTGGTGCTCTCCTCGGTGACCTGCCAGTTCGGTGTGTTCGCGGCGGAGAACGGCAACGTCTACGGCCTCCGCAGGTGGTTCACGATCACCTTCGTGATGGGCCTGGTCTTCGTGCTGGCGCAGGCCAACGAGTACCGGGTGCTCGTGATGGACCACGACACGTCGATCTCGTCGTCGACGTACGGGTCGGTCTTCTACCTCACGACGGGCTTCCACGCGCTGCACGTCATCGGGGGTCTCGTCGCCTTCGTCTACCTGCTCATCCGGTCCACCATGGGCCGGTTCACGCCAGCACAGGCGACCGCCGCGATCGTGGTCTCCTACTACTGGCACTTCGTCGACGTCGTGTGGGTCGGGCTCTTCGCCACGATCTACCTGATCCGCTAGGGAACCGGTGTCCACCACGAACCCGCAGTCCGAGGCCGTGCTCGCTGACGACGGCAACCCCGCACGCCGGGCCCGTGCCCGGCGCCGCTCGAAGCACCGCCGCCGTCTGGCCAACGTCGCCGGCCTGATGACCGCCCTGGTCCTCACCGGCGCGCTGTACTCGGTGTTCGCCCCGGCGCAGGCCGCCGACGACACGACCGAGTCGGCCGCCGAGGCCGCCGGCCGCGAGCTCTACGAGCGCAGCTGCATCACCTGCCACGGCGAGAACCTCGAGGGCGTCCCGAACCGCGGCCCGTCCCTCATCGGGGTCGGCGAGGCCGCCGTGTACTTCCAGGTGCACACCGGCCGCATGCCGCTCGTCCGCCAGGAGGCCCAGGCGCCGGACAAGCCCGCCGTCTTCTCCGACGAGGAGATCGACCAGCTCATGGCCTACGTCCAGGCCAACGGCGGCGGTCCGACCCTCCCCTCGGGCGACCTGCGCGACGGCGACCTGGCCGAGGGCGGCGAGCTGTTCCGGCTCAACTGCGCCTCCTGCCACAACTTCGTCGGCGAGGGCGGCGCCCTGAGCTCGGGCAAGCACGCGCCCAGCCTCAAGGACGCCACCGACATGGAGATCTACACGGCGCTGCTCACCGGGCCGGAGAACATGCCGGTCTTCGGGGACAACCAGCTGACCCCCGAGGAGAAGCGCTCGATCATCAACTACGTCCAGACCGTCAGCTCGCAGGCCGACCCCGGCGGTGCCGGCATCGGTCGCATCGGTCCGGTCGGCGAGGGTCTGGTCATCTGGGTCGTCGGGATGTCCGCCCTGCTGTTCGGCATCTTCTGGATGGGGAGCAAGGCGTGAGCACCACCCGCGACACCCGCCCCGGTTCCACCGGCGGCGCTGACGTCCCCGGTCCGCTCTACGGCGGCCCGGACGACGACTACACCCCCGAGCAGCTGGCGGCGATGAGCCGGCTGGAGCTCGACCACCTCGGAGCCCGTTACGACGGCGTCGAGATCCTGCACGTCGACCCCGGTCCCGAGCCCGGCTCCGTCATGGAGAAGCGCGCCATCCGGCAGGTCGGCCTGGTGTGGAGCCTGGCCGGGCTCTTCGCCTTCCTCTTCGTGGTGGTCTACGTCGGGTCCGGCTGGTTCCTGCCCGACTGGCACTGGAACATCAGCGAGGGTGGCTGGAGCGCGCTGTTCACGCCCATGCTGGGCCTGTTCATGGGCCTCTCCCTGCTGTGCGTCGGCTACGGCCTCGTGCTCTTCACGAAGAAGCTGCTGCCGCACGAGACCGCGGTGCAGGACAAGCACGACGGGTCGCACTTCGACCGGGTCACCGCCGGCGCGACGCTGGTCGGCGGCTACCACAACAGCGGCCTGGGCCGGCGCAAGCTGATCACCCGCTCGCTGGCCCTCATGGGCGGCGGGGTCGGCCTCATGCTGATCATGCCGCTGGGCGGTCTGATCAAGAACCCGAACAAGGGCAACCCGCTCGGCACCACCAGCTGGGCCGAGGGCGTCCGCCTCGTGCGTGACGACGGCACCCCGATCCGGCCCGGCGACCAGGAGCCCGGCTCCCTGGAGACGGTCTTCCCGGCCGTTCCCGGCGGCAACCGGCAGGCGGACGCGGCCACCATGCTCATCCGCCTCCGCCCCGAGCAGGTCGGCACCCTCACCCCCCGCAGGGGCAGCGAGGACTTCGCCTACGGCGAGTACGTCGCCTACTCGAAGATCTGCACGCACGCCGGCTGCCCGGTGTCGCTGTACGAGCAGGAGACCAGCCGGATCCTCTGCCCGTGCCACCAGTCGCAGTTCGACGTCACGCAGGGCGCCAAGCCGGTCTTCGGCCCGGCCACGCGTGCCCTCCCGCAGCTGCCGCTGGACGTCGACGACGAGGGCTACTTCGTCGCACGCAGCGACTACATTGAGGCCGTGGGTCCCACCTACTGGAACCGGGAGCGCATCTGATGGCTCGTACCGCCGTTGCACCTGGCGCCCCCACCACCAAGCTCGGCAAGGCCGCGTACGAGGTCGACGACCGCCTGATCGTCGCCCCGTGGCTGCGGCGGACCATGAACAAGGTCTACCCCGACCACTGGTCCTTCCTGCTCGGTGAGATCGCGCTCTACGCCTTCCTCATCCTGCTGCTGTCGGGCACCTACCTGACGTTCTTCTTCGACGCCTCCATGCGCGAGGTCGTGTACGAGGGCTCCTACGCGCCGCTGCGCGGCGTGGAGATGTCCGCGGCCTACGACTCGGCGCTGAACCTGTCGTTCGACGTGCGCGGCGGCCTCTTCATGCGGCAGCTCCACCACTGGGCGGCGCTGCTGTTCGTGGCCGCGATCGTCGTCCACCTGCTGCGCATCTTCTTCACCGGCGCGTTCCGCCGGCCGCGCGAGACCAACTGGCTGATCGGCGTCGTCCTGCTGGTCCTGGCCCTGCTCGAGGGCGTCACCGGCTACTCGCTGCCGGACGACCTGCTCTCGGGCACCGGCCTCCGGATCATCAGCGCGATCCTGCTGTCGATCCCCGTCATCGGCACCTGGGCGCACTTCGCCGTCTTCAACGGTGACTACGTCGGGGAGCAGATCATCGGGCGGTTCTACATCGTCCACGTGCTGCTGATCCCGGCCATCCTGCTGGCGCTCATCGCGCTGCACCTGCTGATCCTGGTGAAGCAGAAGCACACGCAGTTCCCGGGCGCGGGCCGGACCGAGCACAACGTCGTCGGCAACCGGCTCTTCCCGACCTTCGCGGCGAAGGCCACGGGCCTGATATTCGTGGTCTTCGGTGTCTGCGCGGCGCTGGGTGGTCTGGTCCAGATCAACCCGGTCTGGCTGTGGGGCCCCTACAACCCGGCGCAGGTGTCCGCGGCGTCCCAGCCCGACTGGTACATCTTCTTCCTGGACGGGTCGACCCGGATCTTCCCGCCGTGGGACCTCAACCTCCCCGGCAACTACCAGATCCCGGCGCTCTTCTGGCCCACGGTCGTCATCGCCGGCATCATGTTCACGCTGCTGGCGCTCTACCCGATGATCGAGCGGAAGCTGACCGGGGACACGGCATCGCACCACCTGCTGCAGCGTCCCCGCGACGTCCCCGTCCGCACCTCGCTCGGTGTCATGGCGCTGACGTTCTACTTCTGGCTGATGGTCGCCGGCGCCAACGACGTCATCGCCGACAAGTTCGACATCAGCCTCAACGCGATGACGTGGGTCGGCCGGATCGGCGTGATCATCCTCCCGCCCATCGCGTACGCGATCACCTACCGGATCTGCCTGGGCCTCCAGCAGCACGACCGCGAGGTGCTCGAGCACGGCATCGAGACGGGTGTCATCCGCCGGCTGCCGCACGGTGAGTTCATCGAGGTCCACCAGCCCCTCGGCCCGGTGGACGAGCACGGCCACGGTCAGCTCGCCTACGGCGGCGCTCCCGTGCCGAAGCGGATGAACCACGTGGGCGGCGCCCGCCGGGCGATCCGCGGGTTCTTCTCGCCCATCGAGGAGCCGAGCCAGGTCGAGCTCGAGCAGCGCGCCGAGGGTCGAGGGCTGGCGACGGGTGAGAGCGAGCGCGAGCTCACCTCCTCCGGGCGCCCGTCCGAGGGCGGCCGCCCCTCCGAGGGCGGTCGACCGCAGGAACCGCGCGACTGAGCAACGCCCCTCGGCACGGCTGACGGAAGGGCCCCGGTGGATCTCCACCGGGGCCCTTCTACGTGCGTCCACCAGCTCACTGCGTCACGCGGGCAGCGCTCGGCGGGATGTTCTGGTTGAGGTGGAAGACGTTGCCCGGGTCGACGGCGTCCTTCAGCGCCGTCAACCGGGCGAGCTTGGCCGGCGGGTAGGCGCGCCGGACCCCGGCGGCCCCCTCGTCCCCCAGCACGTTCACGTACACGCCGCTGGCGAACGGCTCCAGACGCGCCGCGCTGGCGCGGGCGGCGGCGATGCGGTCGTCGTCCTCGGCGGGGTCGGTCCAGCGTGCCGCACCGACGTACTCGAAGACGGCCGCGCGGTGGCTGAAGGCGCTGGCGTCGTCGGGGACCGCCGCGATCGCGCCGCCGTAGGCCTGCAGGCTGGCCGCCACCGCCGGGTCGTGCCCCAGCAGGGCCTCGAGGACGGCGTCGGGCATCTCCCGGAAGTAGTGCCCCTTGAGGTACCGGCGGAGCTCGTGCCCCTGCGGCGTGTCCCCGCTCCGCTGGAGCGCGAGGTAGGACTGCTCCTCCACCCGCCGGGCGGCGGGCTCGCCGAGCGCCGCGAGGGCCCGGGCGTGCGCCCGGCCCTCGTCCGGGTCGCCGGCCCACACGAAGCCCAGGGTGACGACACCTCCGAAGACACCCGCCGTGTAGGTCGCCTGCGGGGGCGCCTCCGCCGACAGGTCCCGCCACCGGGCCGTCGGGCCCCACGCCTGGGCGACCGGGAAGTCCAGCTCCACGTTCAGCGCCCGGGTGCCGGTGCGGTGCAGCTGGAACTCGAACTCGGTGACGACCCCGAAGTTGCCGCCACCACCGCGCAGCCCCCAGAACAACTCCGCGTTCTCCTCGGCCGTGGCGCGGACGACGTCGCCGCCGGCGGTGACCAGCTCGTAGGCGAGCACGTTGTCGCACGCGAGGCCGTGCCGGCGCGCGAGCCACCCCATCCCCCCGCCGAGCGTGAGTCCGCCGACCCCGGTGTGCGAGACGTTCCCGGCCGTCGTCGCCAGCTCGTGCTCCTGGGCGGCCCGGTCGAGGGCACCGAGCAGGGCACCGCCCTGGACCCGGGCGCGGCGTCGCTCGGGGTCGACGCGGACCCCGCCCATCGGGGTCAGGTCCACCATCAGACCGCCGTGCGGCACGGCCTGCCCGACGACGCCGTGCCCACCGCACCGCACGCCGATCTCCAGACCCTCCCGACGGGCCAGCGCGACGGCGGTCACGACGTCCGAGGTGCGCCGGCAGCGGGCGATGAGGGCCGGTCGGTGGTCCACCGCGGCGTTCCACACCCGGCGCGCCCGGTCGTACCCGTCGTCGTCGGGTCGCAGGAGCTCGACGGCCGCGTCGTCCCTCGCGAGCGGGTGCGACAGCTCGACCATCGGAGTCCTCCTCGGCGCGCAGCGGTGGTCACCGGTTGACTGGTCGGCGCGACCGAACTGATCGCTCGACGGACGAGGGCCCCACCCGCGCTGCGGGTGGGGCCCTCGGTCGGAGCGTGCTGGGGTCAGCTCTGGGTGGCGTTCTGTCCCACGTAGAACTCGAAGAGCAGGCCACCGATGGTGATCAGCAGCGCGGCGGCCGCGATCAGGATCAGCCAGGAGTACCAGAAGGCGAGCGCCAGGCCCATGAGGGCGGCCGACAGCGCCAGCCCGAACGGCCAGTAGCTGGCCGGCGGGAAGAAGCCGAGCTCCCCGGCACCGTCCGCGATGTCGGCGTCCTTGCGGTCCTCGGGACGGGCGTCGATGCGGCGGGAGACGAACCAGAAGAACCCACCGATGAGACCGGTGAGACCGGCCGAGAGGGCGAGCGCCGTGGTGCCGATCGGCTCCCGCGACCAGACGCCGTACACCACGGCCGCCACCACGCAGAAGAACGCGATGATGTTGAAGATCAGCGACTCGACCTTCACGGCCGTGCCTCCTCGTACGTCGGAGCGATCAGGGTCGGGGTCGACACGTCAGCCGCCGGACGTCTGCTGGTCGATGTTCTTGTTCTGCAGCGACTCGAACGGCGTCGTCGACGACGACAGGCCCGGCTGGCCGATCTCCTCGAGCGCCTCGAAGGTGTCCAGTCCCGACTCGCGCGCCTCGAGGTAGGCGTCGTAGTCGTCGCCGGACACCGCGCGGACCTCGAAGTTCATGTACGCGTGGTAGGTCCCGCACAGCTCGGCGCAGCGCCCGACGTAGGCGCCCTCCTCCTGGACGGTCACCTCGAAGACGTTGTCGCGGCCGTTCTCGTTGCCCGGGATGACGTCGAGCTTGAAGAGGAACTCCGGAACCCAGAACGAGTGGATGACGTCGGCGGAGGCCAGCTCGAACCGGATGGTCCGGTCGGTCGGCAGCACCAGGATCGGGATCTCGGAGCTCGTGCCGACGGTGTCCACCGGCTCGCCGTCGGGACCCTCGGTCTCGGGGTAGACGAACTGCCAGTTCCACTTGAACGCGTTGACCGCGATCGTCTCGTCCGGGTTGTCCGAGCGATCCTGGACCCTGTTCTGCACGACCACCGTGTAGAAGAACAGCCCGGCGATGATCAGGAACGGCAGGATCGTGTAGACGATCTCCAGCGGCAGGTTGTAGGCCGTCTGCTTCGGCAGCTCGTCCCCGCGCTTGCGGTGCATGACGACCGACCAGCCGATGAGGGCCCAGACGGCCACACCGACGATCAGGGCCGCGATGACCGAACCGGTCCACAGCTCGCGCATGTCCTGGGACTGCTCGGTGATGCCCTCCGGCCACCCGAAACGCCAGAACTCGTTGTTCGGCATCTCGCATCCGGTGAGGGTCACGACCCCCAGGAGACCGAGCGCGGCCAGCCGCGCGAGCCTGCTGCCTCGAGCCACTGCTCGCTGCCTCCTCGTCCTCCGTCCGGGTGTCCGGACGGTCCTCCCAGCGGGACGTCCGCCGAGGTCCGGCAGACGGCGTCCACGCCGATCACAGTGTGGGGCGAGACTAGCCGACTCCGCTCGGCGGCCGACCACCGGAGACACCGCACCGGCGGGTCGCAGCGCTCGGGGAGGCCCACCGCCCCCGCAGCGCACGAGCCCGCCCGGTGCCCGCGGCCCGGCGGTTAGAGTCGGGAGCGTGTTCTCCCGGCTGCTGACACCGAAGTGGCTGCTGCTGCACCTGCTGGTGGCGGTCCTCTTCGTGGCCACCTTCTTCCTCGGCTACTGGCAGCTCACCAAGGCCGAGGCCGGAGGTGGGGCGGTCAACTGGAGCTACGCGCTGCAGTGGCCGCTCTACGGCTTCATGGGCCTGTGGTTCTACCTCCGCATGGTCCGGATCGAGCTCAACCGAGACCCGGAGGACGACGCCCCGGGAGCCGAGGTCGTCCTGTACCAGCGCCCCCGCATCGACACGTCAGGAGACCCCGAGCTGGCCGCCTACAACGCCTACCTCGCCGAGCTCAACGAGCGGGCCCTGGGGCAGCGCCATGGCCGCTGACCGCACCGCGCCCGCCCGCGACTCGGAGCAGGCCATCGCCGCGGCGCTGCAGCGCTACCGCGTCATGGCCACCGTCGTCGGCGTCCTGCTGGTCCTGCTGTTCGTGGTCGCCGTCCCCCTGAAGCACTGGGGCGGCATCCCCGAGCCGGTGACGGTGCTGGGGACGGCGCACGGCTGGCTGTACGCGCTGTTCTTCCTGTCCGCCGTCGACCTGGCGCTGCGGGCGAAGTGGAGCCTGAAGGGCACGGTCGTGACGCTGGTCCTCGGGACCATCCCCTTCCTGTCCTTCGTCGGCGAGCGCACGGTCACGCGCAAGATGCGCGCCGGGGAGCGCGTGTGACCTCCCGCTGACCCCTCCAGCCCGCCACTCCCCCACCCCGAGGACCTGCGCCTGATGTGTGGCCTGCTCGCCTACTTCTCGACCGACGCCGACCGCGTCGACGACACCACGGTCGACGCGGTCCGCGGCGCGCAGCACTGCCTGCGCCACCGCGGTCCCGACGAGAACGAGGCCTGGTGGGACACCCGGGCCGTGTTCGGCTTCAACCGGCTGTCGTTCATCGACATCGAGCACAGCCACCAGCCGATGCCCTACGCGGACGGCCGCTACCGCATCGTCTTCAACGGGGAGATCTACAACTACCTCGAGCTGCGCGAGGAGCTGAAGGCCGCTGGCGCCACGTTCGCGACCGAGGGCGACACCGAGGCGATCGTCGCGGGCTACCACCTGTGGGGCGAGGACGTCGTCCACCGCCTCCGGGGGATGTTCGCCTTCCTCATCTGGGACACCCAGGAGAGGACGGTGTTCGGCGCTCGCGACCCGTTCGGCATCAAGCCGCTGTTCACCGCCCGGCTGGCCGACGGCGCCATCGTCTTCAGCTCGGAGAAGAAGGCGCTGCTCGAGCTCCTGGGCGGCAGCGCGGCGGCCGGCGGCGTCGACGGCGCCTCGCTCCAGCACTACCTGACGCTGCAGTACGTCCCCGAGCCGGCGACCCTGCACACGGGGATCCGCCGGATCGAGAGCGGCACGAGCTTCACCGTGGTCGACGGCGAGCTCGCCACGAAGCGGTACTTCCACCCGACGTTCCCGGTGCGGCCGGTCGCGAAGGACGAGCAGCAGGCGCTCTACGACCGCATCGCCGACGTCCTCGACGACTCGGTGCGCATGCACATGCGCGCCGACGTGACGGTCGGGTCGTTCCTCTCCGGCGGCATCGACTCCACCGCCATCGCCGCCCTCGCCAAGCGCTACAACCCGAAGCTGCTGACCTTCACCACCGGCTTCGAGCGAGAGGGCTTCTCCGAGATCGACGTCGCGGCGGAGTCGGCCGCGGCCATCGGCGTCGAGCACATCACCAAGGTGGTGACGCCCGAGGAGTTCGCCGCCGAGATCCCGCTGGTCGTCTGGTACCTCGACGACCCGGTCGCCGACCCGGCGCTGGTGCCGCTGTACTTCATCGCCCGGGAGGCGCGCAAGCACGTCAAGGTCGTGCTCTCGGGCGAGGGCGCCGACGAGCTGTTCGGCGGCTACAACATCTACCGCGAGCCGCTGTCGCTGGCCGCCTTCGAGAAGCTCCCGGCCGGGATCCGCCGCGCGCTGGGGAAGCTCTCCACCCGGCTGCCCGACGGCATGCGTGGCAAGGACCTGCTGCGCCGCGGCTCCATCCCGCTGGAGCAGCGCTACTACGGCAACGCGCGGATCTTCCGCGACGACGAGCTCGGCTTCCTCGAGCGCCGCGACCCGGACCTCTCGCACGTCGCGGTCACCGCCGAGCTCTACGAGCGGACGCGCGCGGCCGGCTACGACGACGTGACGGCGATGCAGTACGTGGACCTGTTCACCTGGCTGCGCGGCGACATCCTCGTCAAGGCCGACAAGATGACGATGGCCAACTCGCTGGAGCTGCGGGTGCCGTTCCTGGACCCCGAGGTCTTCCGGGTGGCCAGCACCCTGCCGGTCGACCAGCGGGTGACCAAGGAGACGACGAAGTACGCGCTGCGCCGGGCGCTGGAGCAGATCGTGCCGCCGCACGTGCTCAACCGCCGCAAGCTCGGTTTCCCCGTCCCCACGCGGCACTGGCTGGCCGAGCAGCTGCACGACTGGGCGCGGCAGATCATCGAGGAGAGCCAGACCGACGAGTGGCTGGACCGCTCGCAGGTGCTGGCCATGCTGGCCGCCCACCGGGAGAACCAGCGCAACGGCTCGCCGGTCGACTACTCCCGCAAGCTCTGGACGCTGCTGGTCTTCATGGTGTGGCACGGCATCTTCGTCGAGGAGCGGATCAAGCCGGTCATCCCGGAGACGGTCTACCCGGTCCGCCTCTGATCGCCGGACGGGCCCTCCGGGTCTGGCCCGAGGGCGGCGCCGGTGCCACGCTGCCGGCATGTCCAGCGGCACGCAGGCGCCACCGCTCCCCCGCATCCCCCAGCAACGCGCGGACGCGCTGCCCGAACCGACCGACGCCGGCGACCTCGTCTGGCGGGAGCTGGACCGGGAGTTCACCCGGTACGACCGCCAGGCCGGCCGCCACCGCGTCGCCTACCTGACCCTGCGGATGGTCGTGCTGGCCGTCGGGGCGGCGGTGACCGTGCTCGCCGCCGTCGGCGCTTCCCCGGCGCTCACGGCCAGCCTCGCGGCCGTGGTGGTCGTCGCCGAGGGCGCGCAGCAGCTGTTCCAGCTGCACACGCGCTGGATCGCCTACCGGCTAGCGGCGGAGACGCTGCGCCGCCAGGCCTTCCGCTACGTCGCGGAGCTGGCGCCCTACGACGATCCTGCGACCCGGCGCGCGCGGCTGGCGGCCGCGCTCGAGGAGGTCACCACGGGCGAGCACGACACCTGGCAGCGCAGCATGCAGCAGGACGCCGCCCGCGACCCGGCGCGCGCCTGAGACGACGACGCCCGGTCCCCCCGCGAGGGGGACCGGGCGTCGGACGCGAGGCTACGAGGCGATCAGCTGAACGAGTCGCCGCACGCGCAGGAGCTGCCCGCGTTGGGGTTGTCGATCGTGAAGCCCTGCTTCTCGATGGTGTCGACGAAGTCGATCGTCGCGCCGCCGAGGTACGGCCCGCTCATGCGGTCGACGATGACCTCGACGCCGCCGTACTCGTACGTCTGGTCGCCGTCGAGGAAGCGCTCGTCGAAGAACAGCTGGTAGCGCAGGCCGGAGCAGCCGCCCGGCTGGACGGCGATGCGCAGCCGCAGGTCGTCGCGACCCTCCTGGTCCAGCAGCGCCTTGACCTTGGCGGCCGCCGGGTCGCTGAGGATGACGCCGGTGGCGGCGTCGGTCGTGTCCTGCACCGTCATGTTCTGTCCTCCCACATCCCTGGGTGCCCGCTGCGGCACGTCCCGCAGCGACCCAACACCGCCGTGGCGGAGCTTCTTCCACTGTACGGCGCGAATCGGCGTTTCCCAGGTCTCCTTCCCCACACACGTAGACTTCGAGCCCGTGAAGCTCCGCCTCCCCGGCCGCCGTGACCGCGCCGAGACGACCGCGCCCGACGCCTCGGCCGATCTCACCGAGCAGCTGGTGCGCACCGCCGGCAAGGGCCGGCCGACGCCGAAGCGGAGCGAGGCACAGGGCCGCCGCCAGGGCCCGCCCCCGCCGCCTCCGACCACGCGCAAGGAGGCCTACAAGCGGATGCGGGAGCAGCAGGCCGCCCGCCGGGCCGAGACCCGCCAGGGCGCGGCCCGCGGCGACGACGCCTACCTCCCGGCCCGCGACCGCGGCCCGGTGCGCAAGCTGGTCCGCGACGTCGTCGACTCCCGGCGCAACGTGGGCAGCTTCTTCCTCGCCATCGCCGCCGTCGCGCTGATCGGCACCATCGCCCCGAGCATGGTGGTCCGCAGCTACGCGAGCTTCCTGCTCTTCGGCTTCTTCCTGCTGCTGATCGTCGACTCCGTGGTCCTCAGCCGGAAGCTCAAGCGCAAGGTCGCCGAGCGCTTCCCCGACGACCCGCAGGCGAAGAAGACCCGCGGCCTGGTCTGGTACGGCATCAGCCGCTCGACCATGATCCGCCGCTGGCGCTTCCCGAAGCCCGACGTCCCGCTGGGCGCGGACGTCTGACCCGGGGATAGCGTCGGCGGACGTGGAATTCCGACGCCTCGGCCGCTCCGGCCTGAACATCTCCGAGATCGCCTACGGCAACTGGCTCACCCACGGTGGCCAGGTCGAGGAGGACGCCGCCTTCGCCTGCGTGCGCGCCGCCCTCGACGCCGGCATCACCACCTTCGACACGGCCGACGTCTACGCCGGCACGCGCGCCGAGGCCGTCCTCGGCCGCGCGCTGGAGGGGCAGCGCCGCTCCTCCTACGAGCTGTTCACCAAGGTCTACTGGCCGACCGGTCCCGGCCGGAACGACCGCGGCCTGGGCCGCAAGCACGTCATCGAGAGCTGCCACGCCTCGCTCGAGCGGCTCAAGACCGACTACGTCGACCTCTACCAGGCGCACCGCTACGACCCGACCGTGCCGCTCGAGGAGACGATGACGGCCTTCGCCGACCTCGTGCGGGCCGGCAAGGCGCTCTACATCGGCGTCTCCGAGTGGAACGCCGAGCAGATCGCGGCGGGGGCGGCGCTGGCCCGCGAGCTGGGCATCCAGCTGATCAGCAACCAGCCGCAGTACTCGATGCTCTGGCGGGTGATCGAGCCCGAGGTCGTCCCGACGTCGGAGAAGGAAGGTCTCTCCCAGATCGTCTGGTCGCCGCTCGCCCAGGGCGTGCTCACGGGCAAGTACCTGCCCGGGCAGCAGCCGCCCGCCGACAGCCGCGGCGGACACGCGGAGGCCGGCGGCTCCATGAAGGGCTTCCTGCGCGACGACATCCTCACGCGGGTGCAGCAGCTCCGGCCGATCGCCGACGACCTGGGCCTGTCCATGGCGCAGCTGGCCGTCGCCTGGGTGCTCCAGAACCCGAACGTCGGCGCCGCGATCATCGGGGCCACCCGCCCCGAGCAGGTCCACGACAACGTCAAGGCCTCCGGCGTGCGGCTCGAGGACGACGTCCTGCGCCGGATCGACGAGGTGCTCGGCGACGTCGTCGAGCGCGACCCCTCGAAGACCGCCCGCGGGTGATCTCCGGGCTGGCCGCTCCCGTCAGGGGGCGGCCAGCCCCATCGGGCCGTAGACCTCGTCGTCCCCGTCGAACAGCGTCACGGTGGCGACGCCCTTCTCGAGCAGCTCCCGCCAGTTCTCCCCCAGCCACGACTCGGCATCGCCCTGGTTGTCGGCGGACGGCACCTCCACGCCGATGGTCGAGGGCTCGACGGCCGCTCCGGAGCTGTCCTCGAGACGCCAACGCCAGGTCATGGCCCCAGAGGTTAATGACCACGTCGTGCCCGTGCTGTGATCAACGGGTCGGTTACGTCCGCGCGAGCGCGGGCATGGCAGTCCATCGACCCGTCCCAGCCGGAGGACCGATGACTGCACCGACGCCAGAGCCCGACGCCGGCGGCGCCAACCGCGCGCACGTGGCACCCGACCCCGCCAACGCCTCCACCGGTGAGCTGATCGGTCAGCTCACCGAGCAGCTGAGCACCCTCGTCCGCAACGAGGCACGGCTCGCCCAGGCCGAGGTCACCCAGAAGGCGAAGCGGCTCGGCGTGGGCGCCGGTCTCTTCGGCGGCGCCGGCCTCGTGGGCTTCTTCGGCCTGGCCGTCCTGATCAGCGCCGCGGTGCTGGGGCTGGCCGAGGCGCTCCCGGCGTGGCTGGCGGCCCTCATCGTGGCCGTCGTGCTGTTCGCCGTCGCCGGCGTGCTCGCCCTCGTGGGCAAGAAGGACGTCGCGCAGGCCTCTCCCCCGCTGCCCACCCAGGCGATCGCGGGCGTGCAGGCCGACGTCGCGACCGTGAAGCAGGGGCTGTCCCGGTGAGCGAGCCCAGCGACCCGGCGCAGATCCAGGCCGAGATCGAGGCCACCCGCGCGCAGCTGGGCCGGACCGTCGACGAGCTCAGCGCACGGCTCGACGTCCCCGCCCGCGCCAAGGAGCAGGCCTTCCGCGCCCGGGACACCGCCGTCGAGACCTACCGGGAGAGCCCACCTGTGGTGATCGGCGCCGCCGCCGCACTGGCGGGACTGGTGGTCGGTCTGGTGACCTTGCGCCGCAAGCGCGCCGCACAGAGGAGGAAGCGTTGAGCAAGGAAGCGAAGAAGAAGAGCAAGGGCGCCAAGCTCGCCTACCGGCCCATCGGTCTGGTCGGCGGGATCCTCGCCGGAACCCTGTCCGGCATCGTCTTCAAGCAGGTCTGGAAGGCGGTGTCGAACGAGGACGACGCGCCGAGCGCCCTGCAGAGCGAGTACTCGATGAAGGAGGTCGTGCTCGCCGCGGCCATCCAGGGCGCGATCTTCGCCGCGACCAAGGCCGCCATCGACCGCGCCGGCGCGCGCGGGTTCAAGCAGCTCACCGGCGCCTGGCCCGGCGACTGAGCGCACGGACGACGGCACCGGAGTCAGGGGGGACGGTCATGACCGGCACGAGGCAGCACGAGAGCGCCGTCGAGCGGATCCGCGAGAGGGTCGAGGAGAAGGCCGCCCGCAGGGCCGCCGCCGCGAAGGCGGCCGCCGAGGCCAAGCGCGGCACCGCGCCGTCGGTCGACCCCGACCGGCCGCCCCCCGGCTCGCCGTCGCCGAGCGAGCTGCCGGGGATCCACGCGGAGAAGCCGACGCAGATCCCGTGGGCGGGCTGGAAGCAGATCGTCAAGCGGGCGTGGGCCGAGAACAAGGCCGACAACATGCCGATCATCGCCGGCGGCGTGGCCTTCTTCGGCTTCCTGTCGATCTTCCCCGCGCTGATCGCGCTCATCTCGATCTACGGCCTCGTGGCCTCCCCCGAGACGGTGGCCCGGCAGGTCGAGGACCTCTCCGCCCAGCTCCCGGACGACGCCGCCCGCCTGATCGGCGAGCAGCTGGAGGCGATCGTCAGGAACAGCGGCAGCGCGCTGAGCATCAGCCTCGTCGTCTCGATCCTCGCGGCGCTCTGGAGCGCCTCCGGCGGCGTCGGCAACGTCATCACCGCCGTGAACATCGCCTACGACGAGGTCGAGGCGCGCAACTTCGTCAAGCTCAAGGCCACCTCGCTGGCGCTGACCCTCGGCGCCATCGTCTTCGTCCTCATCGCCTTCGGCCTGCTGGCCGTCGTCCCGGCGGTCATCGAGGCCCTCGGGCTCGGCGTCGTCGGCACGATCCTGGCCCAGGTCGCGCGGTGGGTCCTCCTGCTGGCCGCCTTCGCCGGCGGCCTCGCCGTCCTCTACCGGGTGGCGCCCGACCGCGACGCGCCTCGGCTGGCGTGGGTCAGCCTCGGTTCGGTCGTCGTCACGATCGTCTGGGCGGCCGTCAGCGTCGGCTTCGCCCTCTACGTCAACAACTTCGGCTCCTACGACAAGACCTACGGCGCCATCGCCGGCGTCATCGTCCTGATGCTGTGGCTGTACCTGACCTGCTACCTGGTGCTGCTGGGGGCGGAGATCAACTCCGAGGCCGAGCACCAGACGGCCCGCGACACCACGACGGGCGAGCCCGAGCCGATGGGCCAGCGCGACGCCGAGATGGCCGACACGCTGCCCGACTCCCCCGAGCCGCAGAAGGGCGACAGCGACCCCACGCGGAAGTGACCGCTACCGGACGTGCGACTCCACGAACGGCGGCCTGACGACCTCGACCGCCTGGGGGCGGCCCCGCACGTCGACGGCGAGCGAGCTCCCGGCCGACACCCCGGCGGCCGCGTCGACCAGAGCGAGCGCGATGCCGGTCCGGAGCGTCGGGGAGAACGTGCCGCTGGTGACCTCGCCGACCCGCTCCCCGCTCCCGTCGAGGACGGCCATGCCGGGCCGCGGGATGCCGCGGCCCTCGGCGCGCAGCCCCCACAGCAGGCGGGCAGGCCCCGCCTGCTTCTCCGCAAGGAGCGCGTCCCGGCCCCAGAACGCGGGCTTGCCCCAGCCCACGGCCCAGCCCGCCCGTGCCTGGTTCGGGGTGATGTCGTGCGAGAGCTCGTGGCCGTGCAGCGGGTAGCCCATCTCGGTGCGCAGCGTGTCCCGGGCCCCGAGGCCGCAGAGCCGGATCCCCTGGTCCTGCCCCGCCTCGAGCACCGCGTCCCACAGCCCGCCGGCGTGCGCGGCGTCGACGAGCAGCTCGTACCCGTGCTCGCCGGTGTAGCCGGTGCGGCACACCGTCACCTCGGCGCCGCCGGCACCGGTGCCCGTCACGAAGGACATGTAGGCCAGCTCGCCCGGCAGGCCGAGCAGCTCGAGCACCTGGAGCGACCGCGGCCCCTGCAGCGCCAGGACGGCGACGTCGGCGTGCCGGTCGGTGACGGTCACGCCGGCCGGCGCCTCCTCGGCCAGCCGGCGGAGCACCTCGGCGGCGTTCGCGGCGTTCGGCACGAGCAGCACGTCGTCGTCACCGTGCACGTAGACGATGAGGTCGTCGACCACCCCGCCCGCCTCCGGGCCGCCGTCGGGCAGGCAGCACAGCGTGTACTGCGCCTGGCCGGGGCCGATGCGGGACAGGTCGTTGGTCAGGCAGGAGTCGACGAACGCCGCGGCCCCGGGGCCGCGGACCGTCGCCGTGCCCAGGTGCGAGACGTCGAAGAGGCCGACCGCCGTGCGCACCGCGGCGTGCTCGGCGAGGACCCCGCCCCCGGCGTACTCGATCGGCATCGACCACCCGCTGAAGTCGGCGAGCTTCGCGCCGGCCGCGACGTGCCTGTCGTGCAAGGGGGAGGTCAGCGGGCTCACGGGTGGCACGCTACCGAGGCACATAGGATCCAGCGGTGCCGCCGACGATCACCGCCACCGACCACCCTCTCGAGAAGCTGACCGGGGACGCCGTCGTCGTCGCCGTCGGCAAGGGCCCGGACGGGCCGCTCCCGACTCCCGGCGCCGAGGCCGTCGACCGGCTGCTCGGCGGCCGCCTCCTCCCGGCGCTCGCCGACCTGGGCGCGCGCGGCGGCGAGGACGAGGTCACCCGCATGCCGTCCTTCGGGCAGGGCCCCTTCCCGGTCGTCGCCGTGGTCGGTCTCGGCGCCCCGGACGCCGCGGGCGCCTACCGGCCGGAGGCCGTGCGCCGCGCCGCCGGCGCCGCCAGCCGCGCGCTGGGCGGGCGCCGGTCGGTCGTCAGCCTGCTCGCCGCCGTCGGCGGGACGCCGGACAGCGGCCGCCTGCACGCCGTCGGCGAAGGCGCGCTGCTCGGCGCCTACGAGTTCACCGCGTACAAGTCGGACCTGCCGGCCAACCGACTGGCGCCGCCGAGCGAGTTCACCATCGTCGTGCCCGACGCGGGCGCGGCCGAGGAGGCGTTGCGCCGGGTGCGGGCCGTGGCCGACGCCGTCGCCCTCGTGCGCGACCTGGTCAACACCCCGCCCAACGACCTCTTCCCCGCCGAGCTGGCCGCCCGCGGCGCCGCCGCCGGCGAGAAGGTCGGGCTGGCCGCGGAGATCCTCGACGAGGACGCGCTGGTCGCCGGTGGCTACGGCGGCATCCTCGCCGTGGGCCAGGGCTCGACCCGCAAGCCCCGACTCCTCCGCCTGGCCTGGTCCGGCCCCGGCGCGCGGAAGAAGGTCGCCCTGGTCGGCAAGGGCATCACGTTCGACAGCGGCGGCCTCTCGATCAAGCCCGCGCTGAAGATGGAGGACATGAAGAGCGACATGGCCGGCGCCGCCGCCGTGATCGCGACCGTGTGCCTCGTCGCCCAGCTGCGCCTGCCCGTCGACGTCGTGGCCACCGTGCCCATCGCCGAGAACCTGCCGAGCGGCACCGCCTACCGGCCCGCCGACGTGGTCACGTTCCGCAACGGCAAGAAGGCCGAGATCACCAACACCGACGCCGAGGGGCGCGTGGTCCTGGCCGACGCCATCGCGCGCGCCGCCGAGGACAAGCCCGACTTCCTGCTCGAGACGTCGACGCTCACCGGCGCGCAGCTGGTCGCCCTCGGTACCCGCACCGCGGGCGTGATGGGCAGCGACGACCTGCGCGACGCGGTGATCGCCGCGTCCGAGCGCAGCGGTGAGGGCATGTGGCCGATGCCGCTGCCGACCGAGCTCCGCCGCGGCCTGGAGTCCCCGATCGCCGACTTCGTGAACTCGAACGCCGACCGGATGGGCGGCATGCTCGTCGGCGGCCACTTCCTGGCGGAGTTCGTGCCCGAGGGCCTGCCGTGGGCGCACATCGACATCGCCGGCCCGAGCTACAACACCGGGGCGCCGTGGGGCTACACGCCCAAGGGCGGCACCGGCGTCCCCGTGCGCACCCTGCTCGCGACCATCGAGGCCCTCATCCAGAACGGTTGACGGCCGGGTCGAGCCGAGTGGGCCCCGGAGGGGTCCGCGAAGGGTCGACGCAGCGGCTCAGCTGTTCGGGGGGACGGCACGTGGCCGCGGTGCGATCCGGAGGATCGCGATGTCATCGCGGTGTCACAGCCGGTTCTGCTTCTGCCTGGCCGACCAGTCGCGCATGCGCTGGGGGTAGCCGGTCACCTGGGCGTCGTAGACGGGGATCGACAGGTCGCGGGAGAGCTTGCGGGCGACGTCGGGGCCGTCGATGCGGCGGCGCGTCCACTCCCCGTCGGCGGCCACGAGCACGATCGTCGTCTCGGTGACGGCGGTCCGCGGCTCCACGTAGCCCTCGACGCCGCGCCGGGTCGCCACGAACTCCTCGAGGTGCTTCAGGTCCACCCGCTGGGAGCCCCGGTCGAGGGTGCCGCGACGGCCGTCGTCCCGCCCCCGGGCCGGACGGCGGCCGCGGCCGCGCAGCCGGTCGAACAGCCCCATCTCGCCTCTCCCGTCGTCCGCACCGCCCCGCGACGGCCTCGTGATCATCGGCACGCCCGTCGAGGCAACGGTGCTCCGGGCCGGGTCGTTCCCGGAGTGGCAGGATGAGCACCGAGCCCCCGCCCGCACGAGCGGGGCGCGACGACTGCATCGAGGAGAACTCGTGAGCTCACCCACCTCCCCCGCCGACCTGGTCATCCTCGGTGGTGGCTCCGGTGGCTACGCAGCGGCCTTCCGCGCGACCGAGCTGGGCCTGAACGTCGTCCTCATCGAGAAGGACAAGGTCGGTGGCACCTGCCTGCACCGCGGCTGCATCCCGACCAAGGCGCTGCTGCACGCCGGCGAGGTCGCGGACCTGGCCCGCGAGGGCGAGCAGTTCGGCGTCAAGACGTCGCTGGCCGGCATCGACATGGACGGCGTCAACGCCTACAAGGACGGCGTCATCTCCAAGCTCTACAAGGGGCTGCAGGGCCTGGTGAAGGCCCGCAAGATCACCTACGTCGAGGGCGAGGGCCGGCTGACCTCCCCGACGACCGTCGAGGTGAACGGCCAGACCTACGAGGGCAAGCACGTCCTGCTGGCGACCGGGTCCTACGCCCGCTCGCTGCCCGGCCTGGAGATCGACGGCAAGAAGGTCATCACCAGCGACCACGCCCTCAACCTCGACCGCGTACCGGCCTCGGCGATCATCCTCGGCGGCGGTGTCATCGGCTGCGAGTTCGCCAGCGCCTGGAAGTCCTTCGGCGTCGACGTCACGATCATCGAGGCGCTCCCCCACCTCGTCCCGCTCGAGGACGAGTCCTCCTCGAAGCTGCTCGAGCGCGCCTTCCGCCGCCGCAAGATCGCCTTCGAGCTCGGCAGCCGCTTCTCCGGCGTCCAGGACACCGAGAACGGGGTCAAGGTCTCGCTGGAGAACGGCAAGGAGATCGAGGCCGAGCTGCTGCTCGTCGCTGTCGGCCGCGGCCCGGTCAGCCAGGGCCTGGGCTACGAGGAGGCCGGGGTCGCCATGGACCGCGGCTACGTCCTCGTCGACGAGTACTGCCGGACCAACGTCCCGACCATCTCGGCCGTCGGCGACCTGATCCCCACCCTGCAGCTGGCCCACGTCGGCTTCGGCGAGGGCATCCTCGTCGCCGAGCGGGTGGCCGGGCTCGAGCCGGCGCCGATCGACTACGCCGGCGTCCCGCGCATCACCTACTCCGACCCGGAGGTGGCCTCGGTCGGCCTCACCGAGGCGCAGGCCAAGGAGCGCTACGGCGAGGTCAAGACCCTGACCTACGACCTCGCGGGCAACGGGCGCAGCCAGATCCTCAAGACCACCGGTGCGGTGAAGCTGATCCAGGCCCCCGACGGCCCGGTCGTCGGCATCCACATGGTGGGCAGCCGGGTCGGCGAGCTCATCGCCGAGGCCCAGCTCATCTACAACTGGGAGGCCGAGGCCGACGACGTCGCCAGCCTCATCCACCCGCACCCGACCCAGAGCGAGGCGCTCGGCGAGGCCCACCTGGCCCTCGCCGGCAAGCCGCTGCACGTGCACGGCTGATCGACCCCCACTCCCCCATCCCCGCACAGCGCCAGAAGGAGCACTGCCCCGATGCCGACGTCCGTCACCATGCCCGCCCTGGGCGAGAGCGTCACCGAGGGCACGGTCACCCGCTGGCTCAAGCAGGAGGGTGAGCAGGTCGAGGCCGACGAGCCCCTCCTCGAGGTCTCGACCGACAAGGTCGACACCGAGATCCCCTCGCCCGCGGCCGGCGTGCTGACCAAGATCCTGGTCGCCGAGGACGAGACGGTCGAGGTCGGCGCGGAGCTGGCGGTCATCGGTGGCGACGGAGACGGCGGTGGGGACGCCGCTCCGCCCGCCTCGGCCGAGGACGCCGAGGAGCCGCAGACGCCGGCCGAGCAGGTCGAGGACGCCGGCCCCGGGTCGTCGGAGGCCGAGCAGCCCGCGCCGCAGCAGGAGGAGCCGGCACCGGCCTCCGCCGACAGCGGCTCCGGCGGCGGTGGCGGTGGCGGTGGCGGCGAGGGCACCCCGGTGACCATGCCCGCCCTGGGCGAGAGCGTCACCGAGGGCACCGTCACCCGCTGGCTCAAGGCCGTCGGTGACGAGGTCTCGGCCGACGAGCCGCTGCTCGAGGTCTCCACCGACAAGGTCGACACCGAGATCCCGTCCCCGGTCAGCGGCACGCTGCTCGAGATCACCGTCAACGAGGACGAGACCGTCGACGTCGGCGCCCAGCTGGCGGTCATCGGTGCCGCGGGTGGCGGGTCCGCCCCGGCCCCGGCCGCTCCGCAGCAGGAAGCCCCGGCGCAGGAGGCCCCGAAGCAGGAGGCCCCCGCTCAGGAGGAGCCGCAGGCGGCTCCGGAGGCCAAGCCCGCCGCGCCCGCCACCGCGACGACGCAGCCGGGTGGCGACTACGGCGCCAGCGGTGCCCAGCCCGCCCAGTCGCCGACCTCCGCCCCGCCGCCGCAGGTGGCGCCGCAGGCACCGGCCGCCCAGCAGTCGTCCGACAACGGCGCCGGCGCCTACGTCACCCCGCTGGTGCGGCGCCTGGCGGCGGAGAAGGGCGTGGACCTCGGCTCCGTCTCGGGCAGCGGCGTCGGTGGCCGCATCCGCAAGCAGGACGTGCTCGCCGCGGCGGAGAAGGCCTCGGCACCGGCACCGGCTGCCGCTCCGGCTGCCGCCTCGGGCGGGGCGCGGACGCCGTCCCCCGCCGCCATGCCCGACACCTCGGTGCGCGGCCGCACGGAGAAGATGTCGCGGCTGCGGACGGTCATCGCCCGCCGGATGGTGGAGTCGCTGCAGGTCAGCGCCCAGCTGACCACCGTGGTCGAGGCCGACGTCACCAAGATCGCCCGGCTGCGGTCGAAGGCGAAGAGCGACTTCGAGTCCCGCGAGGGCGTCAAGCTGTCGTTCCTGCCGTTCTTCGCCAAGGCCGCCATCGAGGCGCTCAAGGTGCACCCGTCGGTGAACTCCTCCATCGACCAGGAGGCGGGCACCGTCACCTACCACGACGCCGAGAACCTCGGCATCGCGGTGGACACCGAGCGCGGCCTGCTCGTGCCGGTCATCCACGACGCCGGTGACCTCAGCCTCGGCGGGATCGCCCGGAAGATCGCCGACCTCGCCGAGCGGACCCGCACCAACAAGGTGACGCCGGACGAGCTGGGTGGCGGGACCTTCACGCTGACCAACACCGGCAGCCGGGGCGCCCTGTTCGACACCCCGATCATCAACCAGCCGCAGGTCGCCATCCTCGGCGTCGGCTCGGTGGTGAAGCGGCCGGTGGTCGTGCAGGACGCCGACCTCGGCGAGGTCATCGCGATCCGCTCGATGGTCTACCTGGCCCTGACCTACGACCACCGGATCGTCGACGGTGCCGACGCCGCCCGCTTCCTCACCACCGTGCGGGAGCGGCTGGAGGCCGGCCAGTTCGAGGGCGAGCTCGGGCTCGCCTAGCAGCACACCCGATCGGGGCCCCGGCGCGAGCCGGGGCCCCGATCGCGTTCCGCCACCTCGTCCCCGGGAGGACCTGCCGTGAAGATCGCCGTGTCCGGCGCCTCGGGCCTGATCGGCGGCGCCCTGCTGCCGGCGTTGCGGGCCGACGGCCACGACGTGCTGGTGCTGGTCCGCCGCACGCCGCGGACCGCCGACGAGCACCGGTGGGACCCGCAGCACCGCCGCATCGACCCCGGTCTGCTCGCCGACGTCGACGCCGTCATCAACCTCGGCGGGACCCCGATCCGGCCCCGCCCGTTCACCGCGGGCTACAAGGAGCAGCTGCTGCGCAGCCGGGTCGACGCGACGACGACGATCAGCGAGGCGCTCGCGACCGCCGCGGCCGCCGACCGGTCGCGCCCCCGGGTGCTGCTCTCGGCGTCGGCAGTCGGCTACTACGGCGACACCGGGGACCGGACGGTCACCGAGGAGGAGCCCGCGGGCTCGGACTTCCTCGCCCAGGTCTGCGCGCAGTGGGAGGCGGCGACCGCTCCCGCCGAGGCGGCCGGCGTGCGCGTCGTGCGCATGCGGACCGGCCTGGTGCTCGACCGCAAGGCGATGCTGGTGCAGGTGCTGGGCACGGTGTTCCGGCTCGGCCTCGGCGGGCGGATCGGCAGCGGCCGGCAGTACTGGCCGTGGATCAGCCTGGCCGACGAGGTGGGCGCGATGCGTCACCTGCTCACCGCGGACGTGTCCGGTGCGGTGAACCTCACCGGGCCCGCGCCGGCCACCAACGCGGAGTTCACGCAGGAGCTGGCGCGGCAGGTGCGCCGGCCCGCGGCCATCCCCGTGCCGGCGTTCGCGGTGCGCCTGGGCCTCGGCGAGTTCGGCCGCTCCAGCGTGCTCGCCGGGCAGCGCGCGATCCCCGCCCGGCTGGAGGAGTCGGGCTACCGGTTCACCCACCCGGACCTCGCGTCCGCGCTGGCGGCGGCCACGACGCGCTGAGACCCGCGAGGGTCACCCCAGGCGCTGCGCGCTCTCGATGCGCCACCCCTCGGGGGTGCTGATCAGGACCATGCGCACGTTCGACTCCGGGCGCCCGGGCAGGGTGCGCAGCGCCGGACCGTCCGGTGCCGCTGCCGCGAGGACCTCGTAGCCCGCCCAGCGGTCGACGAGATCCATCTCCACGCGGTCCGTCCCGTCGTCCACCGCGGTGACCGCCACCACGACGGGCGTGAAGCCGCGCAGGACCTCGCCTGCCTCGGCCAGGCCGCGGATGTGCGCCTCGTCGGCCGCCCGCAGTTCGCTCCCGACCGGGTAGACCCCGGCGAGGACGTCCGGGGACGCCGTGCCGAACGCCGTCGCCCGGCGCTCGTAGAGGTCGCTCACGACGGACCGCCAGCCGGTCACCGAGTCCGGCCGCTCGTGCCGGTCGGCGGGCCGGGCCGGGTCCTGGTCCGCCGACGCGGCCGACGGCGACGGCGAGGCGGAAGGCGACGACGGAGCGGTGACCTGCCGGCCCGTCGGAGGGAGGTCGGAGGCCACGGCTGCCTCCACCGGACCGCCGGCGTCCGGCGATCCCCCGGCCCAGCGGACGCCGAGCCAGCCGGTCGCGAGCAGGACGACCGTCGCAGCGGCGACGAGGGCGGCACGGGCAGCGGGGATCCGGTCGGCCCGGCCGTGCACCGGCCACCAGCGGAACCGCCGCTCCGGCGGCCCGACGACGACGGGGGCGGGCCGGACGCGGCGGCCGGGGACCTGGTGGGTCAGCTCCGTCCGCGGCCCCCGGCCCGTGCGGCCGAGATCGGCGTCGGGGACGCCGTCGGCCGGCAACCGCACGGGTTCCGGGCGGCAGGCGTGCCGCAGGTCGAGGGCGAACGCCGCCGCGGACCCGCGGTCGTGCGGATCGGGCGACAGCCCGCGGTCGATGACCGCGATCAGCTCGGCCGGCGCGTCCGGCGCGAGCTCCGCCAGGTCGGGCAGGTGCCCGGACGCCGCGACGGCCAGCGTGTCGCCGGGGGTCGCAGCGTTCCAGGGCGCGATCCCCGTGAGCGCGTGGAACGCCGCCGCGGCGATCCCGAAGACGTCGGAGGCCGGCCCCGGTGCCCCACCTCGGGCGACGGTCGGGTCGACGTAGGGGGGCGTCACCTCCGCCGCCGCGGCCTCCCCCAGCACCCGCGCCACACCGAGGTCGGTGAGCACGGGGCGGCCCTCGGCGGTGAAGACGATGTTCCCGGGTGACAGGTCGCCGTGGACAACCCCTCCCGCGTGGGCGTGCGCGAGAGCCGCGGCGACCGGCGCGATGGCCGTCACCACCTCCCCCGGCCGCAGCCGGCCGCGCCGGGCCAGCAACGCGGCGAGGCTGCCGCCGGCCAGGAGCTCGAGCACGAGGGCGACCCGGGTCGCCCCGCCGCGCTGGGGCTGGTGGACGACCTCGATCAGCCGGACGAGGTGCGGGTGGTCGAGCCCACCGAGCAGCCCCGCCTCGCGCGCCTGCCGCTCCGGATCGCCGGCCACCAGCACCTTCACCGCGACCGGCTCGCCGCCCCGGCGGGGCACCGCCCGCCACACCTCGCCGGAGCCGCCCCGGCCGAGCAGCTCCTCGAGCGTGTACCCGGGCACCACGGGGGGACGCGAGGGTCCCGGTGCGTCCAGCGGTCCAACGGCAGGCATGTCCCGGACGGTAGGGCGCCGGGCGACGGCCCGGCTCCGGCTGTCCACACGGAGAGGCGCTGTCCACGTCCCGGAACCGCGCGGTGGGCGGACCGGGCGGTCCGGATACGGTCGGACGATGTCGTCGGGTGCCGAGGTCGTGGTGGTCGGGGCGGGTCTGGCCGGCCTCTCGGCGGCGACCCGGCTGGCGGCGGCCGGGGTCGACGTGCACGTCCTCGAGTCCGGCGGTCACGCGGGCGGACGCCTGGCCACCGAGCGGATCGACGGCTTCGTCGTCGACCGGGGCTTCCAGGTGCTCAACACCGGCTACCCACGGGCCGCTGATCTCGACCTGGACGCCCTGGAGCTCGGCTGGTTCGAGCGGGGGGCCGTCGTCCGAGTCGACGGCAGGGCACACCGGGTGGTCGATCCCCGCCGGCGTCCCACCGACGTCGTGGGTACCGCGACCGCTCCGCTCGGCTCAGCCCGGGACAAGGCGGCGCTCGCGGCCTTCTCCCTGCGGGCCGGGTACTCCCCGGTGGGCCGGTTGCTCGCGGCGCCGGAACGGACCGCGGAGCGGGCGCTGCGCGCGACCGGCGTGGGCGACACGGCCCTGGAACGGTTCTTCCGGCCGTTCCTCGCGGGTGTCCTGCTCGAGAGCGAGCTGGAGACCTCGAGCCGCTACCTCGACCTCCTCTGGCGCAGCTTCGTCCGCGGCTCGATCGGGCTGCCGGCCGACGGCATGCAGGCCGTCGGCGAGCAGCTGGCCGGACGGCTGGCTCCCGGACGGCTGCACCTGCGCACGGCCGTGCGCAGGGTCGCGCCCGGGTCGGTGCTCACCGACGAGGGCACGTGGTCCGCGGACGCCGTCGTCGTCGCCACCGACCCCGGGACAGCGGCCCAGCTGCTGCCGGGCGTCGAGGCGGAGGCACCGCGACAGGTCACGACGCACTTCCACGTGCTGCCCCGCTCACCGTGGAGCCTCCCGCTGATCGTCCTCGGGCAGCCCGGCGGCCGGCTGGTCAACAGCGTCGTGCTCTCCGACGCGCAGCCCCGCTACAGCCCCGACGGGCGCGCGCTGGTGGCCAGCTCCACCCTCGCGCCGACCCGGGAGGACGAGGTGCGTGCCGAGGTCGCGGCGGCGCACGGCGTCGCGCCCTCCGACCTCGACCACCTCACGACCGTGACCGTGCCCGGCGCCCAGCCGGCCGCGCTCCCGCCCCTCCAGCTGCGCCGGCCGGTCGACCTCGGGGACGGGCTGTACGTCTGCGGCGACCACCGCGACACCCCGTCCATCCAGGGCGCCATGGCCAGCGGCGCACGCACCGCTCGCGCCGTGCTGCGCGCCCTGCGCCCGACCACGCCACCCGATGACCGGAGAAGCACCTGATGCCCGCAGCCCAGCCCACGATCCTCGCCACCAGCATGGGGTTCGCCTCCCGCGGCCGGGGCCCCTACGACTGGCGTCCCGGTCCGGTGTTCGACCTGGCCTTCGAGCTGGCCGGTGCCCCCGAGCGCCCCCGGCTCTGCTACCTGGGCACGGCCACCGGCGACGACCCGGTGCGCGTGGCCGGCGTCTACGGCGCGTTCGCCGGCAGCCCCGTCCAGGTCAGCCACCTGAGCCTGTTCACGATGCCGACGGTCCCCGACATGCGCGCCCACCTGCTGGCGCAGGACGTCGTCTGGGTGGGCGGTGGCAGCGTCGCCAATCTGCTCGCGGTCTGGCGGGTGCACGGGCTCGACGAGATCTTCCGCGAGGTCTGGGAAGCCGGCGTGGTGCTCGGCGGCGTCTCGGCCGGGTCGCTGTGCTGGCACGTCGGCGGCACCACCGACTCCTACGGCCCCGACCTCCGCCCGGTCACCAACGGCCTGGGGCTCATCCCCACCTCGAACGGCGTGCACTACGACTCCGAGGAGCAGCGCCGCCCGCTGTACCACCGGCTCGTCGCCGACGGCACCCTTCCCGGCGGGCACGCGACCGATGACGGCGTCGGCCTGGTCTACCGGGGCACCGAGCTCGTCGAGGCCGTCGCCGACCGGTCGGGCGCGGCCGCGTACCGGGTGGAGCGCGGCCCCGACGGCACGGCGGTGGAGACCCGCCTCGAACCACGGCGGCTCGGCTGACCGCGGGCATAGGCTGGGCGCCGTGACGCTCGACGTGCTGCGGCTGGGCCTGGTCGACTACGAGGAGGCGTGGGCGCGCCAGCGTGAGCTGCACGCCGCGGTCGTCGAGGGCACCGGCCCCGACACCCTCCTGCTGCTCGAGCACCCGCCGGTCTACACCGCCGGGAAGCGCACCGAGCCGCACGAGCGGCCGTTCGACGGCACGCCGGTGATCGACGTCGACCGCGGCGGCAAGATCACCTGGCACGGGCCGGGCCAGCTCGTCGGCTACCCCATCGTCCGGCTGCCCGACCCGGTCGACGTCGTCGCCCACGTGCGCCGGATGGAGGGCGCGCTGATCGACGTCTGCGCCGGGCTCGGTCTGGCCACCGATCGGGTCGAGGGCCGCAGCGGCGTCTGGGTGCGGGCCGACGAGCGCGGACCCGACCGGAAGATCGCCGCGATCGGCGTCCGGGTCGCCCGGGGTGTGACCATGCACGGGTTCGCCCTCAACTGCGACCCCGACATGTCGGCCTTCGGCAACATGATCCCGTGCGGGATCCCGGACGCCGGTGTCACGTCGCTGAGCGCCGAGCTCGGCCGCGACGTCCCGGTCGCCGAGGTCATCGACGCCGTGGAGACCACCATGCGCGCCGTCCTGACCCCGACGGCCGTCTGAGCCGCCGCCGGGGTCCCTCGATCACCCGAGGACGAAGTTGACCAGCCGGCCCGGGACGGCGACGACGCGCCGGACTGTCGCCCCGTCCAGGTAGCCGGCGATCTTCTCGTCGGCCCGCGCCGCCGCCTCCAGCGCGGCGGCGTCGGCGTCAGCGGCCACGCTCACCTGCGAGCGCACCTTGCCGTTGACCTGGACCGCCACCTGCACGGTGTCCTCGACCAGCCAGCGCTCGTCGGCCACGGGGAACGGCGTCCACGCGGACGAGCCCTCGTGGCCGAGCCTGGTCCACAGCTCGTCGGCCATGTGCGGCGCCAGCGGGGCCACCATCAGCACCAGGGCCTCGGCGACCTCGCGCGGCACCGGCGACGTCGCCCCGTAGGCCTGCGTCAGGTGGTTGGTCAGCTCGGTGATGCGGGCGATCGCGATGTTGAACCGCAGCGTGGCGAAGCCGTCGCGGACCCCGGCGATCGTGCGGTGCAGCGCCCGCAGCGTCTCCTCGGCCGGCTCGACGCCGTCGGCCGCCCGCACGGCGCCGGACACCTCGTCGACGACCACGCGCCAGATCCGCTGCAGCAGTCGCTGCGAGCCGACGACGGCCTTGGTCTCCCACGGTCGCGACTGGTCGAGCGGGCCGGTCGACATCTCGTACACCCGGAAGGTGTCCGCGCCGTAGGCGCCGATCATCTCGTCCGGCGTCACCATGTTCTTCAGGCTCTTGCCGATCTTCCCGTACTCGCGGTTGACCGGCTTGCCCTCGTAGAAGAACTGGCCGTCCTTCTCCACCACGTCGGCGGCGGGCACGTAGAACCCGCGCTCGTCGGTGTAGGCGAAGGCGGAGATGTAGCCCTGGTTGACCAGGCGGCGGAACGGCTCCTCGCTGGAGACGTACCCCAGGTCGTGCAGCACCTTGTGCCAGAACCGGGCGTACAGCAGGTGCAGCACCGCGTGCTCGACGCCGCCGACGTACAGGTCGACGCCGCCCACGTCCCCGGGCTCGCGCGGGCCGAGCCAGTACTGCTCCAGCGCCGGGTCGACCATCCGCTCGTCGTCGGCGGGGTCCAGGTAGCGCAGGTAGTACCAGCAGGAGCCCGCCCAGTTGGGCATGGTGTTCGTCTCGCGCCGGTACTTCTTCGGCCCGTCGCCCAGGTCCAGCACGACCGTCGTCCAGTCCGTCGCGCGGGACAGCGGCGGCTCCGGCGAGGAGTCGGCGTCGTCGTCGGCGAAGGTCTTGGGCGAGTAGTCGTCGACCTCGGGCAGCAGCACCGGGAGCATGGACTCCGGGACGGCGATCGGCAGGTCGTCCTCGTCGTAGACGATCGGGAACGGCTCACCCCAGTAGCGCTGCCGGCTGAACAGCCAGTCGCGCAGCTTGTAGGTGGTGGTGGCCTCGCCGTAGCCGTGCTGGACCAGCCAACCGGTGATGCGTTCGATGGCCTCGGCCTTGCTGAGTCCGTCCAGCGAGATCTCGTCGTTGGACGAGTTGATCATGCGGCCGGGGCCGGTCCAGGCCCCGGACTCCTCGTCGAAGCCCTCGGGGCGGTCGACGGTCGGGATGACCTCCAGGCCGAACTTCCGCGCGAATTCCCAGTCGCGCTGGTCCTCGCCCGGCACGGCCATGATCGCGCCCGTGCCGTAGCCGGTCAGCACGTAGTCGGCGATGAAGACCGGGAGCTCCCGGCCGTTCACCGGGTTGACGGCGGTGACGCCCAGCCAGACGCCGGTCTTCTCGCGTCCGGTGTCCTGCCGGTCCAGCTCGGAGCGGCGGGAGGCCTGCAGCTGGTAGCCGCGCACCGCCTCGGCCGGGGTGGCCGCTCCCCCGGTCCAGCGGGGATCGGTGCCGTCCGGCCAGGCGTCGGCGGTCAGCGCGTCGACCAGCGGGTGCTCGGGCGCCAGCACCATGTAGGTGGCGCCGAACAGGGTGTCGGGCCGCGTGGTGAAGACCTCGACCTGCTCCGCGCCCGCGGCGAACCGGACCTTCGCGCCCGTCGAGCGGCCGATCCAGTTGCGCTGCATCAGCTTCAGCGAGTCCGACCAGTCCAGCCGGTCCAGGTCGTCGATCAGCCGGTCGGCGTAGGCGGTGATCCGCATCATCCACTGCTTGAGCGGGCGCCGGAACACCGGGAAGTTGCCGCGCTCGGAGCGCCCGTCGGCGGTGACCTCCTCGTTGGACAGCACCGTGCCCAGGCCCGGGCACCAGTTCACCGGCGCCTCGTGCAGGTAGGCCAGCCGGTGCGCGTCGACGACCTTGCGCCGCGACACCTCGTCCAGCTCCGTCCACGGCAGGCCGGAGGGGTTCGTGCCGGGGGCGGGCTCCCGCGTCCCGGCGTCCAGCTCGGCGACGAGCTCCTCGATCCGGCGCGCCTTGCCGACGGCCGGGTCGAACCAAGCGCCGAACAGCTGCAGGAAGATCCACTGGGTCCACTTGTAGTAGCCCGGGTCGATCGTGGCGAAGCTGCGGCGGTCGTCGTGGTCGACGCCCAGCCGGCGCAGCTGCGCCTTGATGGCCTTGATGTTGGCCTCGGTGGTGATCCGCGGGTGCTGGCCGGTCTGGACGGCGTACTGCTCGGCGGGCAGGCCGAAGGCGTCGTAGCCCATGGGGTGCAGGACGTTGTCGCCGTCCATCCGCCGGAACCGGCTCGTGACGTCGGTGCCCAGGTAGCCCAGCGGGTGGCCGACGTGCAGCCCGGCGCCCGAGGGATACGGGAACATGTCCATCAGGAAGTACTTCGGCCGGCCGGCGACCCGCTCGAACCCCGCGCTCAGCCGGCCGGTCGGGTTGGGCGTGTGGAAGGTGCCCTCGGCCTCCCAGCGGTCCTGCCAGGCGAGCTCGATCTGCTGCGCCAGCGCCGGCGTGTAGCGGTGCTGAGGTATCTCCCCACCCACCCGGTCGCCAGTCGCCTGCTCGGCGTTGGGCTGATCGGCGGTCTGGCTCATCGCTGGTGCTCCCGGGTCATCGCGGTACACGTACCGGCGGCAGACATGAAGAAACCCCTCACGCAGGAGGGGTCGCCGTGCTGGTCTGAACGTCTCAGGTCAGCACGGCCGGTGGAGCAGGAGCCGCCTGGTCACCCCGCCAGCCTACCGCGCGGCGGAGGCACCGGTCCGCGTCGGGCACCGGACCCGTCTCACCCCTCCGGGCCGGAATCGGCCGGTTTCGGCTGTGGTCGGGCGGCATCCCCGCCGATGACGTTCCCGTGGACCAGGACCAGCGAGGGACGACGGGGCGCGGCGCGCCGTCCGTCGCGCTCCTGGGCCTGGCCCTGCTGTGCCTGCTCGCGTTCGCCTCCGGCGTCGCCTGGCGTCCCACGGGCCCGGGCTGGGACGCGGCGTACGACGTCGTCCTCTACAACGCCACCTACCTCCCGGCCGCGGCGCTCTGCTGGCTGGCCGGCCGGCGGGTGCCGCGCGAGCGGATCGCCTGGCGGGCCCTGTGCGTCGCGCTCCTCATGAGCGCGACCGCCAACACGCTGCGCACCGCGGGCGCCGGGGTGGACGGCGCCGCGAACGGCTCGGCCGCCGTGGACGGCCTCGCGCTGCTGGCCTACCTGACCCTCTACCTCACCCTCGTCGGGTTCATCCGCGCCCGCGTGCCGCGCTTCCACCCGAGCATGTGGCTCGACGGCGTCATCGGCGCCCTCGGCGCCACCGCGGTGGGCGTCGCCTTCCTGCTCGGGCCGTACCTGGACGCGGCGCCCGGCCGGGACCCGATCCCCCTGCTCCAGCTGGGCATGCCGGCGACCGACGTCCTGCTCCTGGCGCTGCTCGTCGCGGTCGGCTCCATCCTCGGCGTGCGCCTCGACCGCACCCTCGTGCTGGTCGCCGCGGCCCTGGCGCTGATGATGGTCGGCGACCTGGTCCTGTTCGCCCGGACCGTCCTCGGCACCTACGTGGACGGCGGCCTGCTGGAGCTGACCTGGCTGTCGGCGATCGTCCTCGTCGCCCTGTCGGCCCACCTGGCGCGTCCGCGGCCGCAGCCACGGGCGGGGGCCGACAGCCGCACGCGCCTGGGCTGGCGCCTGCTCGCCCTGCCCCTGGCCTGCAACGTGGCCAGCCTCGTCGTCCTCGCCATCGGCTGGGGCGACGAGCTGCCGGGCGCGGCCGCCTGGCTGGCCATCGGCTGCGTCGTCGCGGCGATCGCCCGCACGGGCATCACCTTCCGCGAGGTCCGCGCCTTCAACGAGGTGCGGGAGCAGGCGCGCACCGACGAGCTGACCGGCCTGCCCAACCGCCGGGCGCTGCTGGAGAGGGCCGAGCGCGTCCTCGCCTCGGCGACCGCCCGCAGGCCCGCCGCGCTCCTCCTCCTCGACCTCGACGGGTTCAAGGAGGTCAACGACAGCCTCGGCCACACCGCCGGCGACCAGCTGCTCGCCCAGATCGGCCCGCGGCTGGAGCCCGCGCTCCGCGAGGGCGAGCTCCTGGCCCGGCTGGGTGGGGACGAGTTCGCCGTCCTGCTGCCGGAGGCGTCGCTCGACGAGGCCCAGGACCGCGCCGAGCGGCTGCGCAAGCTCCTGCTGCTCCCGTTCGCCGTCGAGGACATCCGGCTGCACGTCGGGGTCAGCATCGGCATCGCGACCGCGCCGGTCCCCGCCGCCACGGTGCAGGAGATGCTGCGCTGCGCCGACGTCGCCATGTACGCCGCGAAGGCCGCTCGCGAGGGCGTGCACGTGTACGTGCCCGACCCGCACGGGGGCAGCGGCGACCGGCTGCGCACGATGGAGGAGCTGCGGACGGCGCTGCAGTCCGACCAGCTCGTCGTCCACCTGCAGCCGCAGGTCGACCTCGGCGACGGCCGCGTCGTCGGCGTCGAGGCGCTCGTGCGCTGGCAGCACCCGGTGCGCGGGCTCCTCTCCCCCGCGGAGCTGCTCCCGGCCGCCGAGCAGGCCGGGCTGCTGCGGCCGCTCACCGACACCGTCCTCGAGCTGGCGCTGACCGCGACCGCGCGGTGGTGGCGGACCGACCGCGTGCCGGTGTCGGTGAACCTGGCTGCGGCGAACGTGAACGACATCGACCTGCCCGCGAAGGTCGCGGCCGCCCTGGCCCGGCACGGCCTGCCCGCGGAGGCCCTGACCCTCGAGCTGGTCGAGGACACCCTCATGGCCGACCCGGAGCGCGGCCGGCAGGTGCTGGCGCAGCTCCGCCGGCTCGGCGTCCGGACGTCGATCGACGACTACGGCACCGGGTACAGCTCGCTGGCCTACCTGCGGCACCTGCCCGCCGACGAGCTCAAGCTCGACCGGAGCCTGACGGCCGACGTCGACAGCGACGACCGTGCCGCCGCCATCGTCGAGCACACCGCGGCGCTCGCGCACGCCCTCGGCCTGCGCCTGGTCGCCGAGGGGGTCGAGGACGACGCGACCGGCGCCGCGCTCGCGCGGCTCGGCTGCGACATCGCGCAGGGCTACGCGATCGCCCGCCCCATGCCGGTGGCCGACTTCCTGCGGTGGCTGGCCGCGCCGCGCGCCTGGCTGCCGGACCGCTCGCGCAGCTGACCGCCGCCTCGCTCAGCCCAGCTGCGGGGCCACCTCGCTCGCGACGAGGTCGAGGTGGTCGAGGTCGGAGAGGTCGAGCACCTGCAGGTAGACCCGCTGCGCCCCCGCCTCGGCATAGCGGCCGATGATGTCGACCGCCTCAACCGGGGTGCCTGCGACGCCGTGCTCGCGCAGCTCGTCCACCTCCCGGCCGATGGCCGCCGCGCGGCGCGCGAGCTCCGCCTCGTCCCTGCCCACGCACAGCACCAGCGCCGAGCTGAACACCATCGACCCCGGGTCGCGGCCGACCTCCTCGCACGCCTCCCGCACCCCGGCGAACAGGCGGGCGTTGTCGGCCGCCGACATGAACGGCACGTTGAACTCGCCCGCGTAGCGGGCCGCCAGCCGCGGTGTCCGCTTCTTGCCGGCGCCGCCGACGATCACCGGGATGCCGCCGTCCTGGACCGGCTTGGGCAGCGCCGGCGAGTCCGAGACGGGGTAGTACTTGCCGTCGAAGTCGAATGTCTCACCGGCCGGCGTGCCCCAGAGCCCGGTGACGACGGCGAGCTGCTCCTCGTAGCGGTCGAAGCGCTCGCCGAGCGGGGGGAACGGGATGCCGTACGCCGTGTGCTCGGCCTCGAACCAGCCGGCACCGATGCCCAGCTCGACGCGCCCACCGCTCATCTGGTCGACCTGCGCGACCGAGATCGCCAGCGGGCCGGGCAGCCGGAAGGTGCCGGCCGTCATGAGCGTGCCGAGGCGGATGCGGCTGGTCTCGCGCGCCAGCCCGGCGAGGGTCACCCACGCGTCGGTGGGTCCGGGCAGGCCGTCGCCGCCCATCGTCAGGTAGTGGTCGGACCGGAAGAAGGCGTCGAAGCCGGTCTCCTCGGTGCGCCGGGCGACGGCCAGCAGGTCGTCGTACGTGGCGCCCATCTGGGGCTCGGTGAAGATGCGCAGCAGCACGGTCCCGACGCTAGCCAGCGGGGCCCGCCACCGCCGCCCGGGGCCCTCCGGGGTGTGCTCGCCGCCCGGACCGGGCAGGATGATCGCGAGACGATCAACTCGGAGGTGCAGCTCGTGTTCCGCAAGAAGACGCGTGGTCAGGTCATCGGTGCCGAGCTCCAGGAGGGTCTCGCCCACATCGGGGTAGCGGCCACCGAGGCCGGCCGCCTCGCGGCCGAGCAGCTCGCACCGCGCGTCGCCGCGGCACGCGAGGCAGCAGGCCCGGCGCTCGACGCCGCCCAGAAGGCCGCCGCCACCAAGGTGGCGCCCAAGGTCGCCGCGGCGGTGGCGGCCACCGCGCCGGCCGTCGCGACGGCACGCGACACCCTCGCCCCCAAGGTCGAGGCCGCCCGCGACGCGCTCGCCCCGCGCGTCGAGGCCGCCCGCGAAGCCGCCGCTCCCCGCGTCGCGGCCGCGCAGGCCGCCGCCGCCAAGGCCGCGGCCGACCTCGCCCCCCGGGTGGAGGCGGCCCAGAAGGCGGCGCAGAAGGCGCTCAAGGACGACGTGGTCCCCCGGCTCGAGGCCGCCCAGGTGGCCGCGCTCGCCTACGCCGCCCCCAAGGTGGTCGCCGCCCGGGAGGCCGTGACGCCCGCGCTGGAGAGCGCCCGCGAGACGCTGGCCGCCGGCGTCGACAGCGCGCTGAGCGAGCTGGACGCCCGCCGCGCCGAGTTCGTGGCCACGGCCGAGAAGTCCACCCGCAAGGCCCGCAAGGGGGCGAAGAAGGCCCGGAAGACCGCGGTCAAGAAGCGCCGGGAGTTCGAGAAGGCCGCCGCCGCGACGGCGAAGACGGTCAAGCGCAAGACCGGGATCGAGAAGGAGCCGCGGCGCTGGCCGTGGGTGTTCCTGGCCTTCGCCCTGGGTACGGCAACGTTCGTCCTGCTGCGCCGCAAGAAGGACGACACCTGGACCCCCGCCCCCGCGGGCGACGGCCCGGTTCCCAGCTACCGAGAGGACCCCGTGCCCAGCTCCGACAGCACGTCCGGCAAGACCGTCTCCACCGCCGACACCACCGGCGACTCCGCCCCGGCCGAGTCGGACATGGGCATGCGCGATGCGCAGCTGGTCGACGGCGACGGCCCCGACGACACCACGCCGCCGGAGTCCACCGCTCCGGAGCCGTTCACCTCCGGCAACGGCGGCTCCGACGCGGGCCCGACCGCGGGACCGGCCGACCGGCAGGTCTGAGCACCTCATCACATCCGACGCCCCCGTCGCCGCTGGCGACGGGGGCGTCGTGTGTCCCGGAGTACCGTGGAGATCATGAGTGAGACGGCCGCTCCAGCGCATTCGTCGGGCTCCCCGCTCGAGCCGGCCGGCCGCAAGCTCCTGCGCCTCGAGGTGCGCAACAGCCAGGTCCCGATCGAGCGCAAGCCGGAGTGGATCAAGACCCGGCTGAAGACGGGGCCGGAGTACACCGAGCTCAAGTCGCTGGTCCGCCGCGAGGGCCTGCACACGGTCTGCGAAGAGGCCGGCTGCCCCAACATCTACGAGTGCTGGGAGGACCGGGAGGCCACCTTCCTCATCGGTGGCGACCAGTGCACGCGGCGTTGCGACTTCTGCCAGATCGACACGGGCAAGCCCGCCGCCTTCGACGCCGACGAGCCGCGCCGGGTCGCCGAGAGCGTCGCGACCATGGGCCTCAAGTACGCCACCGTCACCGGGGTCGCCCGTGACGACCTCCCCGACGGCGGCGCCTGGCTGTACGCCGAGACGGTCCGCCAGATCCACGCCCAGCTCCCCGGGTGCGGCGTCGAGCTGCTCATCCCCGACTTCAACGCCGACCCCGACCAGCTCGCCGAGGTGTTCTCCTCGCGGCCGGAGGTGCTGGCGCACAACGTGGAGACGGTGCCGCGGATCTTCAAGCGCATCCGCCCCGGCTTCCGCTTCGAGCGGTCGCTCGCCGTGATCACCGCCGCCCGGGAGGCCGGCCTGGTCACCAAGTCGAACCTGATCCTGGGCATGGGCGAGGAGCCGCACGAGGTCGTCGAGACCATGCAGGCCCTGCACGACGCCGGCTGCGACCTGCTGACGATCACGCAGTACCTGCGCCCCTCCCCGCGGCACCACCCCGTCGTCCGGTGGGTGAAGCCGGACGAGTTCGTCGGCTTCCAGGCCGAGGCCGAGCGGATCGGCTTCCCGGGTGTCCTCGCCGGCCCCCTGGTGCGCAGCTCCTACCGCGCCGGGCGGCTCTACCAGCAGGCCGTCGAGGCCCGCGGGCTCACCCAGCAGGGCTGACCCGGCGGGATCGGCGCGGAAAGCGGCGCACGCGCCCCTATCCTGGGGACATGGCACGCAGCAAGCCCGCAGACTCGACCGCTCCGAGCGGCAAGGGTTCCGGCAGGGCCCCGAAGCTCGACAAGAACGGTCAGCCCAAGGTGGGCCGGCTGAAGAAGCTCGGCGGCCAGGCCCGCATGATCAAGCAGGCCTACTCGCTCACCCGTCGCAACGACCCGAAGCTGCCCTGGGTCATGCTGATCTGGTTCGTGGCGGTCGCCGCGGTGGTCGAGCTCATCGGCATCCTGCTCGACTCCCCCTTCGTGTTCCTGCCGTTGGCGCTCATCACCGGTGGGCTGGCGGCGCTGATCGTCTTCGGCCGCCGTGCGCAGGGCTCGGCCTACCGGCAGGTCGAAGGCCAGCCGGGTGCCGCAGCGTGGGTCCTCGAGGGCATGCGCGGCGACTGGCGGGTCACCTCCGGCGTCGCCGGCACCCAGCAGATGGACGCCGTCCACCGCGTCCTGGGCCGGCCCGGCGTGATCCTGGTGGCCGAGGGCGTGCCCGGGCGGGTGCGCGGGCTGCTGGCGCAGGAGAAGAAGAAGATCGCCCGCGTGGTCGGCGACGCCCCGATCTACGACATCATCGTCGGGGAGGACGAGGGGCAGATCCCGCTGCGCAAGCTCAGCACCCACGTCATGAAGCTGCCCCGCAACCTCAGCGCCGCGGAGGTCAACGCGCTCGGCCGCCGGATGAGCGCCCTGGGTGGCGCCCGCATGCCGGTGCCCGGTGGGCCGCTGCCCGGCGGCAAGCAGATGAGCGTCAGCCAGCGCCAGGTCCGGCGCCGCGGCTGACCGCCCGATCTCCGTCGAACCCGTCCCGCCGGGACGGGGCGTTCTCCCTTCTCGCGGTACTTCCCCCGTGCCAGGGTGACGGCGTGGCCGGCCCCACCTCGACCCGTCCTCCGCGCGTCCCGCCGTCCTGGTTCGTGCACTCGGCCTGGCGCGCCCACCGGGCGCTGCACCGGCTCAGCGGCGGCCGCTTCCTCTGGACGCCGTCGAACAAGCGGGGCTGGGGTGCGCTGCACCTCACCACCGTCGGCCGGCGGACCGGGCAGCCGCGCGGCGTGATCATCGGCTACCTCGAGGACGGCCCCCGCCTGGTCACGATCGCGATGAACGGCTGGGAGGAGGGCCACCCCGCCTGGTGGCTCAACCTGGAGGCCCACCCCGACGCCGTCGTCCGGCTCCCCGGTCAGCCGCCCCGACCGGTGCGGGCACGCCTGGCCGCGGGTGACGAGCGCGACCGTCTCTGGCAGCGGTGGAGGGCGGTCGACCCGCGCCTCGACGGCTACGCCGGCCGGAGGTCGACGCAGACCCCGGTCGTCGTTCTGGAACCGGCCGGCTGACCTCGGGTCAGCCGCGGACGACGGCGGTGTCCGTGACGCGGTCGTGCAGGCCGCGCCCGTCGGCGTCGACGATCAGGGCCGGGATCAGCAGGCAGAGCAGGGCGGTGCGGACGACGGCCCGCCACGGGGCCAGCCGCTGACCCGGCCGCGGGTGCGCCAGGCGGAGGCCGGTGAGCCGCATGCCGGGGGTCTGGCCGAAGAGCGCGAGGGTGAGCACGGTCAGCCCGGCGAAGGCGGCCAGCGCCCAGTTGCCCGGCAGCTCCGGCGCGGTGAACAGGCCGGCGGTCAGCGCGGACCCGAGGGCGTCGACGAGGAAGGCCACGACCCGGGTGCTGAAGGGCGCGAGCGACCCCGGGCCGTCCGCGGGCAGACCCAGAGAGGCGCCGCGCACGCGGTCCTGAGAGGGTGGCTGCACGTCGTTGACCATGCGACAAGCGTAGGACCAGGTTCGAGCGGTGCCCGTATGCCTCGATGAGGTGACCCGGCGACACGCCGGGAGCGTTGTTACGCCTCCGAAACACTCGGGACACCGGGGGGCAACTCCGCCCTCGTAACTTGCGGTTCGGCAGTCAGCCCAATCCCGGAGGATCGATGTTCACCAGCCCCGACGAGGTCGCCGCCTACATCCGCGACAACGACGTCGAGTACGTCGACGTCCGCTTCTGCGACCTCCCCGGCGTCATGCAGCACTTCACCATCCCGGCGTCGACCTTCGGCGAGGACACGTTCTCCGAGGGCCTGGGCTTCGACGGTTCGTCGATCCGCGGCTTCCAGGCGATCAACGAGTCGGACATGCTCCTGCTGCCCGACGCCAACAGCGCCTTCCTGGACCCGTTCCGCCGGCACAAGACGCTGAACGTCAACTTCTTCATCCACGACCCGATCACGCGCGAGGCCTACAGCCGCGACCCGCGCAACGTGGCGAAGAAGGCGGAGGCGTACCTCGCCAGCAGCGGCATCGCCGACACCGCGTACTTCGGCCCCGAGGCGGAGTTCTACATCTTCGACTCGATCCGGCACTCGACCGGGATCAACGAGGGCTACTACCACATCGACTCGGTCGAGGGCTCCTGGAACTCGGGCGCGCTGACGGGTGAGAACGGGGGCCCGAACCTGGGCTACAAGACCCGTGCCAAGGGCGGGTACTTCCCGGTCGAGCCCTACGACCACTACAGCGACCTGCGGTCGACGATGATGACCAACCTGACCAACGCCGGCCTCGAGCTCGAGCGCGGTCACCACGAGGTGGGCACCGGCGGCCAGGCCGAGATCAACTACAAGTTCGACACGCTGCTGCGGTCGGCCGACAGCCTGATGCTGTTCAAGTACATCATCAAGAACACGGCCTGGGCCCACGGCAAGACGGCGACCTTCATGCCCAAGCCGCTCTTCGGCGACAACGGCTCCGGCATGCACTGCCACCAGAGCCTCTGGAAGGACGGCGAGCCGCTCTTCCACGCCGAGACCGGCTACGCGGGCCTGTCCGACACCGCCCGCCACTACATCGGCGGCCTGCTGGCCCACGCCCCGTCGCTGCTGGCCTTCACCAACCCGACGGTCAACAGCTACCACCGCCTGGTGCCCGGCTACGAGGCCCCGATCAACCTCGTCTACTCGGCCCGCAACCGCTCCGCCTGCTGCCGCATCCCGATCTCGGGTGACAGCCCCAAGGCCAAGCGCATCGAGTTCCGCGTGCCCGACCCGTCGGCCAACCCGTACCTCGCCTTCTCGGCGATGCTGATGGCCGGCCTCGACGGCATCAAGAACAAGATCGAGCCCCCGGCGCCGGTCGACAAGGACCTCTACGAGCTGCCGCCCGAGGAGGCGCTCGGCATCGAGAAGGTCCCGGCCTCGCTCGACGCCGTCCTCGACCGGCTGGAGACCGACCACGAGTACCTGATCGACGGCGGGGTGTTCACCCCCGACCTGATCGAGACGTGGATCGAGTACAAGCGGGAGAACGAGATCGACCCGATCCGCCTCCGCCCGCACCCGCACGAGTTCGCCATGTACTACGACATCTGAGTCCCCTCCTCATCGCGGCCCCCGTCCTCACCCGAGGCCGGGGGCCGCGGTGCGTCCGCGTCACGATTGGGCATCGAGCCTGGTCAGCCGCGAGCCGACCGGCCTACCGTCCGCTGCATGAGGCGCCTCCCGGGCTCCGTGATCGCAGCGCTCGCCGTCGCGCTGGTCGTCGGCTGCTCGGGGCCGTCCGGGGACTCCGGCGGCGCCGACTCCGGATCCGGCACGGGCGCCGTCGCACCCGAGCCCGCCGCCCCCGGCGATCCGGAGGCCGCTCCCGACGACGCCGACCGGCAGGTGGTCACGACCGCGTCGGCCTCCCTCGCCGTGGACGACCCGGCCGACGGCGCCCAGCGGATCAGCGAGCTGGTTGAGGCCGCGGGCGGCCGGGTGGAGGAGCGCACGGAGCGGGGGGCGTCCGAGGAGGACGGCGGCGGCGCCGCTGCCGATCTCGTGGTGCGCGTGCCGTCGGACGCGCTGACGGACCTGCTGGCCGACCTCGAGCAGATCGGCGACGTCGAGAACGTGTCCGTGTCGCGCTCGGACGTGACCGCCAGCGCGGTCGACCTCGACGCCCGCATCGCGGCGCTGCGGACCTCGGTGGCCCGCCTGCAGTCGCTGATGGACCAGGCGGCCGACACCGAGGCGCTCCTGGCAGCGGAGGCGGCGCTGTCCGAGCGGCAGGAGGAGCTGGAGTCGCTGCAGTCCCAGCGGACGCTGCTCGCCGACCAGGTGGAGCTGTCCACCTTGAGCCTGCACCTGGAGCCCTTCGGCGTGGCACCGGCCGGCGGCCCCGACGGCTTCCTCGACGGCCTCGGCACCGGCTGGCGGGCCCTGGTGACCGCCCTGAGCGGCCTGGTCGTCGTCCTCGGGTTCGCCCTCCCCTGGCTCGCCGTCGCGGGGCTCGTCACCGCCGCGGTGCTGGTACCCGTCCGCCTGTCGCGCCGGCGGGCCGCCGTCGAGGCGCCCACCCCGCCGCAGGGCGGCTGAGCGTCGGGCCGTTCACCCGCGGTCGAGGGCGACCTGCCACGCGACGCCGGTGGCCCCGCAGTCGAAGCCCTGGATCGTCGACTCGGCGTAGCTCCCGGTCAGCCGGCCGTCGGCGACCACGAGCTCCACCCGCCACTGCGCGCTCCGGGTGGGGCTCCCGCCACAGCGGGGTGCGACGTCCGGTGGCAGCGGGCCGACCGCCCGGTAGACCCCGTCCTCGAAATGCAGCGGTGGGCTGCCGTAGCTGCTGTCGAAGGGCGTCACCACGCAGCCGCCGGCCGGGCACTCGATGCTGAGCCGGAACGCCCGGGTCCCGGAGCAGTCCTCGTCGGAGAACCCGGCGCAGCGCTGCAGGGTGCCGCCGCCGGTCCACTCCCCCGCCAGTTCGGCGTCCGCCACCGGTCCCGTCATGGTCGCCGGGGCGACCGCGCCGGTACCTCCGCGCTCTCCCCGGTCGACCACCAGGAGGGCCGCGAAAGCCAGCACCACGACCGCGACGACGCCGAGGGGGAGCCAGAGGGTGCGCCACCTGGGCGCCCGGCCGTACCCGTCGGTCACCGGCCCACCTCCAGCACCCGCCGCGCGAGGAATGTCACCGAGCGTTCCCGGTGTTGTCACCAGGCAGCAACGGGTCCGCTCCTAGACTGGACCCGTGCCCGACGTGGCACGAACCGGCCCGACGACCGCGCACCGCACAGCGACGAGCAGCGCGCGAGGCCCCCGGTTCCCGGCACCGACGCCGGCCCCGCAGCGTTGCGACCCCCACGACTCGCGCCGGCACGAGCCCGGCGTTTCCTGCGGCGACCCGGTCGCCCGACCCGAGACGGATGGAACACGCATGACCACTGCACGACCGACAGCACTCAACGACGACCACGGCGACCAGTTCCCCGGCGCCGTTCCCACTCCCGCCGCGACCGCCGGCCCGGCGGGCCACGACCGGCTCGTCCGGATGCACGCGGCGTACGTCCACAAGGTCAACGCCGTCGTCGGCTCCGGCAACGACGACCTCGCCCACGAGCTCGCGCAGAGCTTCGACGAGGAGACCGGCGCCCCCACCAGGACGCACGCCGACCGCCGGACCGCCGGACGCCGCACGCCGGGCCGGGGCGACGCCGGCCGCCGCCCGGGCCGGGTCGGCTCCCTCGCCCGCCGCTCGCTGCAGCGCTTCGACCGCTACACCCTCGACGTGTTCAACGCCGGGACGCCGTCCCGGGAGCGCTGAGCCCTCGACGCACCGCGGCCCCTCACCTCGGACGAGGCGAGGGGCCGCTGTGCGTCCGGGGCGATCAGGGCCGCGCGGACCCCTCGGCGCGGGTGCCCGGCCGACGGGCGGCGAACGGCGTGGCCAGGTCCTCGAGGGACTTGCCCTCGGCGGCGACGCCGATGACCGCGGCGACGATGCCGCCCACCGCCATCACGCCGGCGCCGAGCAGGTAGCCGCCGAACAGCGGGCCGCGGTCCTCGCCCTCGCCGATCAGCGCGCCGTAGATGACCGGGCCCAAGGCTCCGAAGCACTGGGCGATGGCGAAGAACACCGCGATCGCCTTGGCCCGGACTTCCTGCGGGAAGATCTCGCTCACCGTGAGGTAGGCCGAGCTGGCCCCCGCGGAGGCGAAGAAGAAGATCACGCTCCAGGCGATGGTCTGCGTCGTCGCGTTCAGCACGTCGGCCTCGAACAGGAACGCGGTCACCGCCAGCAGGACGCCGGACAGGATGTAGGTCGTCGCGATCATCTGCTTGCGGCCGATGGTGTCGAAGAGGTGGCCCAGGAGGAACGGCCCGCTCAGGTTCCCCAGGGCGAACGCGATGAGGAACAGCGGCGCCGTCTTCTCGTCGACGCCGTAGAAGTTGGTCAGCACGAGCGTGTACGAGAAGAAGATCGCGTTGAAGAGGAACGACTGCGTGATCATCAGCGTGGCGCCGTAGAAGGCCCGCCGCGGGTACTCCTTGAACAGCACCCGGGTCAGCGCTGCGTACCCGATGTCCTCGGCCGGTGTGAGGTCGATGGCCTTGGCCGGGTCGACGTCGGGCAGCTCCCGGCCGCCGTGGCGGACCTCGTGCTCGATGTAGTCGATCGACTCCTCGGCCTCGGCCTCGCGACCGTGCATGACCTGCCACCGGGGGCTCTCCGGCAGGTGCCGCCGCACCACGATGATGACCAGGCCCAGCACGGGGCCCAGCAGGAAGGCGACCCGCCAGGCGATGCCCGGGTCGAGCTGGTTCAGGAAGATGTAGGTGCCCAGCGTGCCGATCACCGCGCCGGCCCAGTAGGTGCCGTTGACCATGATGTCGACACGTCCCCGGTAGCGGGCCGGGATCAGCTCGTCGATCGCGGAGTTGATGGCCGCGTACTCGCCACCGATGCCCATGCCGGCGATGAAGCGGGTCAGGTACAGCCAGACCAGCGACAGCGCCCCGTTGCTGATCGTCAGCGCCGTCAGCCCGCTGCCGATGAGGTACACGGCCAGGGTGATGACGAAGAGCTTCTTGCGGCCGAGCTTGTCCGACAGCCGCCCGAAGAACAGCGCCCCGGCGACCTCGCCCGCGAGGTAGACCGTCGCGATGAGGCCTACCTGCGTGCTCGTCAGCGCGAGGGTGTCCTCCTGCGTCAGCGTGGCCACGACCGCACTGGCGACGGTGATCTCGAGACCGTCCAGCACCCAGGCGACGCCGAGGGCGATGACCATCCGGGTGTGGAAGGGGGACCACGGCAGGCGGTCGATGCGCGCCGGGATGAGGCTGCGGATGGCTCCAGGCGCCGGTGCCTGGGAAGCGGTCGTCATGGATGGACCTCCGGGTGAGCGGGACCGGCCGATACCCGCTCCCGCTTGGTTGACGCATCCAACGGCCCGGGAGCCACCCACTCGGGCGAACGCCCCTCCGCTCAGGCCGGGACGACGTCCTCCCGCCGGGCGGCGGAGGGAAGCCTGCGGTCCGCCACGAGGAAGAGCAGCAGGAACGCCAGTGCCGCCACCACGACCGCGGCGAGGTTGCCCAGCGCGACGGCGTAGCCGTGGATCTCGACGGACATGAAGTCGTACGGGTACCAGTGCGTCACGGCGCCCTGCGCGAGGATCCACGCGATCCAGAGCACCGGCCAGACCAGCGCGCGGCCGACGACGGCCCCGGCGATGCGCGGCCGGGGCCCGAACAGCAGCCAGCCCACGAGCGTCATCACCGGGGACACGTAGTGCTCGCCGGCGTTGGTCCAGGCGTGCAGACCCTGCGGGTCGTACAGCGGCGCCAGGACGACGGCGTAGACAAGCCCGGTGATCGTGATGCCGAGCAGCGAGGCGAGCCGGACGACGCGCCACAGCGGGCCGTCGTGCTCCGGGTCGCGGACGAGCGGCAGCACGGCGGCGAGCACGAGCAGGTTGCTCTGGATCGTGAAGTAGCTGAAGAAGCGGACGACGCGACCGAGGATGCTCAGCGACTCGTCCGCGGGATCGGCCAGGTTGAGCATGAACTGCACCGAGACCGACAGCGCCACGACGACGACCAGCACGCCCCACCACGCGCGGGCAGGGCCGATCCGGCGCGAGGGCGTCCCCGTCACGGCGGGGATCATGCCCTGACGTCTCCGGTCAGCCGTACCTCGCCACGAAGTTGGCCAGCATCCGCCCCGGCTCGGTGATCACCGCGGGGGTCAGCCGCGCGATCAGGTCGTCGCGCTCGTCGGGCGGGTAGTAGCCGGCGTGCTGGTAGACGCGGACCCGCGTGATGATGCCGTCGACGTCGAGCTCGGGGTGGAACTGCGTCGCGTACAGGTTCCGCTTGATCCGGAACATCTGCACCGGGCACGCCTCCGAGCTCGCCAGCAGCACCGCGCCGGGCGGCAGGACGCTGCACGCCTCGCGGTGCCCCACGAACGCGTCGAACTCCGGCGCCATGCTGGCCAGCACCGGGTCGGCCAGGCCGTCCGCGGTCAGCCTGATGCGGACGGCGGAGATCGGCTCGGCGTACGTGCGGTCGATGACCCCGCCCTGGTGCACCCCGAGCGTGCCGACGCCGTAGCAGGCGCCGAAGAACGGGAAGTCCCGCGCGACGATCTCGTCGAGCAGGGCCGACAGCTCGCGCTCGACCCGGCGCTGGACGTCGGACTTCTCCAGCGGCGGGTCGCTGGAGTTGAACGGCCCGCCCCCGACGAGGACCCCCGCGTAGTCGTCGAGGTCGATCGCCGGCAGCGGCCCGGCCTCCATGCGGATGCGCCGCAGGCGCTCCGGGGGCAGGCCGGAGAAGCGCAGGAAGGCCTCGTACTCCCCGTCGGCGGCGAGGTCCTCGGCGCGCGAGGACAGCAGGAGGAAGGGCCGCACGACGGGGATCCTAGGTCGGCCCGCGGATCGGGCGGACGCGCCAGGTCCCGTTGTCGCGGTCCCCCGGGAGGACTAGCTTCCGGCGCCATCGTCGCGGGGGACATCCATCGGTCAGGAGCGGACCCATGCTGAACGACAGCAAGGTGACGGCGAACATCCCGGCGGGCGACCTCGGTCGGGCGCGGGACTTCTACGCGGACAAGCTGGGGCTCACGCCCATCCAGGAGCTCGGTGGCGAGGCACTCGTCTACCGGACCGCGGGCGGCACCGAGTTCCAGGTCTACCGGACCGACTACGCCGGCCAGGCCGGGCACACCATCGCCCAGTTCCACGTGTCCGACATCGAGTCGGAGGTGCACGACCTGGAAGCCAAGGGCGTCACGTTCGAGACCTACGAGATGCCGGGCGTGCAGTGGGACGGGGTCATCGCGTCGCTGGAGGGCCTCGGCCGCGCCGCCTGGTTCAAGGACAGCGAGGGGAACACGATGTGCATCGACCAGGTCCCCGCGGGCTGACGCCGGACCGCGTCAGCCCCACACATCCTCGGCCGTCTCGACGATCAGCGCGAGCTTGGCGATCTGCTCGTCCTGGGTGAGCGAGTTGCCCTCGACGGTCGAGGAGAACCCGCACTGGCCCGACAGCGCCAGCTGCTCCAGCGGCACGAACCGCGCCGCCTCGTCGATGCGGCGCTTGAGGTCGTCCTTGCGCTCGAGCTCCGGGCGCTTCGTCGTCACCAGGCCGAGGACGACCCGCTTGCCCGGCGGCACGAAGCGCAGCGGCTCGAACCCGCCGGACCGGTCGTCGTCGTACTCGAGGAAGAAGCCGTCGACGTCGAGCCCGCCGAACAGCGCCTCGGCCACGAAGTCGTAGCCGCCCTCGGCGACCCACGACGAGCGGAAGTTGCCGCGGCACAGGTGCGTGGTGACCGTGAGCCCCGCGGGCCGGCCGTCGAGCGCCCGGTTGATCTGGCGGATGTAGCGCTCGTGCAGGTGCTCGGCGTCCCGGCCCTGCGCGGCCAGCTCGGCGCGCTGCCGCGGGTCGTTGAGGTAGGCCAGGCTGGTGTCGTCGAACTGGAGGTAGGTGCAGCCCTGCGCCGCGATGCCGCGGACCTGCGCCGAGTAGGCGGCCGAGAGGGCGTCCCAGAACTGGTCCTCGTCGGGGTAGACCGCCGGATCGATGGCCGCCGCTCCCCCGCGGTAGTGGACCATCGACGGCGACGGGATGGTCAGCTTCGGCGTCTGCTCCGGGGACGCCACCGACGTCAGGTAGGCGAAGTCCGGACCGAAGATCGGCTCGTCGATCCGCAGCGGGCCGTCGACGTGCAGCCCGGCCGGCGTGTAGTCGAGGCTCCCGTCCGCGTTCTGGAAGTGGACGACGATGTTCTGGTCGGTGACCTTGGTGATGCCGTCGATCGCGTAGATGAAGTCCATGTGCCAGGAGGCCCGGCGGAACTCGCCGTCGGTCGCCGTCCGCAGCCCGACGTCGGCCTGCATGCGGACGGCGTCGGCGATCGCCTCGTCCTCGATCCCCCGCAGCTCGGCGTCGTCGATCTCGCCGGCGGCGTGCCGGGCGCGGGCGTCGAGGAGGTTCTTGGGACGGAGCAGGCTGCCGACGTGGTCGGCGCGGAAGGGCGGGCCGGAGGCATCGGTCATGCCAGGCAGCTTGGCGCAGCCGCACGACCGGCGCAGCCGGTTCTCACGTGGTGGGAGGCAGCACCAGCCGCTCGGGCTGCGCCGGGACGAACCGGGACGCCAGCCCCTCGGCCGCTAGGTAGACCGCGAGGGCCGGGAGGATCGCGACGGCGGGCGGCAGAACCAGCGGGGCCGCCACGATCGAGATCGCCAGTACGTCGGGGGCGCTCACGAGTCAGCCCGGCCAGCGCCGTTCGTTTGCCAGGCCGCCTCAGCGGACGCCGGCCCACATCAGCCACCGGCGCAGCAACGGCACGTCGCTCTCCCGCACGCGCGCCGGAAGATCCCGTCCGCCTGCCGGGAGGTGACCACTCGCGTACGCAGGCCCTCGGTGACCAGTCAGTCGTGCAGGATTGCCGCCAGCGTGTACGCGCCGAAGCGCGGCACCAGCCACGTGACCGGCCGTGGCACGGAGGCGAAGTCGGTGCGGAAGCCCGCCGGGACGACGAACCGGTCCCGGCGGCCCTGGTAGACCAGCGCGTCCACCAGGGCCCACCGGTCGGCGTCGAGGCGTCGGCCGGTCAGCGATCCCGGGAGGAAGGGCACCCGGCCCACGCTCCGCCCGCTATCGCAGCACTTCCACTGAAAGATCGAGCAGCCGAACGGTCATCTTCGGACCGCACGTCTGAGCTCCAGGCACCTCCCGCTCCTATCTGTGAGCAGACACCGGGTGTATGTCCAGACCCGCCTGATAGATGCGGTGTACGTAAAAGGCGCCACAGGTTTCGACATTGCTGCGATGCTCCATAAAGAGTGGATCATCGGAGAAGAAGAACGGCTGACCACTAGTCCGGGTAGAGCACCCCAACAGACCAATCTGGTAAAGCACCAGGAGTAGTGGCTGATACATCTCACCCCAAGATGCATCATACGCGGCCGACCACATGCTTTGCGTTGCAGTCGTTAGCCAGCGAGTGCCAGCGAAATCCGAGTCCGACAGGAGCAGCATTATGTCGTCAAGGCGTTCGGTGAGCTCCTCCCGAGTCATCTTGGCCGGCGACCCTCGGAATCGGTCGATCACCCTCTCGATGCCCGGATATGTGGTCTTCCACTCATCACGAAGCGCAAGAACGCGTTTTGCAGAGTAGGCTTTCTCGGCGGCGAAGATGTCCTGCCATGTCAATCGCGCGCGACCGACGCCCACACTCAGACATTCATTGCCGAATGCGATCGCATCACGAGGCCGAAGAAGTGTCCGCTCCAACATATACTCAAGGGCATTGCCGCGGGCGCGGTTGGGCATCGGAAGAAGATCGCCGATCTCCACGACATCCATGCCAAGGGCGCGGCCAGCAACGGAGACCCGCTCATTCAGGAGCTCTTCGAGGTCCAGCCTGGTCCAGCGAATTGGCAGAACCAGGGAACGAAGCTTCTCCTCCTGACCGCCTCCCCTCTTTCCGAAGTCCAACTCCTGGAAGATGTTGGTTCTAAGTGCCACCAGGACCTTGAGGTTCTTCACCCGCTTCAGACTGAGCACTGTGCTGAACAAGCAGCGGATTAGATCATTAGCGATACGTTCATCGACCCAATCTTTGTCCAGGTCGTCAATCACCACATACGTGAAGTGCTGGGGACTGTCCAGCACGTCCTCATCAAGCACGCTCATCATCTGATTCAGGCGAGCCAGCTGTGTGTCATTCACTACCCGCTGAAAGCGATCAACCTGCTCCGCCTTACTCTGTCGACTTTCCTCAAGGCCATATCCGCCCTCCATATTGAAGGACATCTGACCGAGGCCCGCCTTTGCACCGGCAGCGGCATCGATCCTTCTAGTGAAATTGTCCGTTATCTCCCGGATTCGCTCATCCGCTTCGCACCAAAAGCGCCCTTCATACTCCTCCAGATAGTCGAGCGCCGCCCGCTTGGTCCGATCCGCTTTCACTCTGTCGCGCAGGATGCCCCAGAAGTTCTGCTTCGCTTCAGGCGAATCAACTCTATAGCGATGACGAAGTATTTCGACTAGGAGGACATGCCTCCAGAGCGTGGTCCAGAAGTTGTCAAGGTTTACTTCGAGAGAGTCGAGGTATCTGATCGCCTGAAGGTTAGTGATATAGGGTAGGGCTAAGTCTTCAGGATTGATGCGAATAACATGGTCGGATTGCGTGTCTTGCAGATGAGTCAGCGCTGCAGATTTCCCAGAACCAGTGCGACCGATCAAGAAGCACCTGGTATCTGACCGGGACACGATGACCTGATAGTCACTGGTCTCATAGAAGGCGTCTTCGAGCAGCGAATCCGCCTCCGCCTGCTCTCCGCCGAGCGTGAAGGTGCTCTTCAGCTTCGACTTTCGTGTGGCCATGAATCCTCCCCCGGTTTGCCCGACCGTAGGGGGAGCAACTTCAGTAGGCAAGGGACGAGTCAGTTGCGCTGTCAACTGGGGCCGCGTCTACGAAGGCATCACCCACCACAGCACCGACGTCAGGGGCCGGTGATGTGCTCCGGGCGGATCGGGACGCGGCGCAGTGCCTTGCCGCACGCGGCGCGCACCGCCGCGGCGACGGCGGGACCGGACGAGATCGTCGGCGGCTCCCCCACGCCGCGGACCCCGTACGGGGCGTGCGGGTCGGCGTACTCGAGCACCTGGACCTGCATGGGCGGCATGTCGAGGATCGTCGGGATCAGGTAGTCGGTGAACGACGGGTTCCGCACGTGCCCGTCGGTCACCACGATCTCCTCCATCAGCGCCAGGCCCATGCCCTGCGCCGACCCGCCGTGGATCTGCCCCACGACGGCGTCGGGGTTGATCGCCTTGCCGACGTCCTGCGCGGTGTCGAGCGCGACCACCTTCACCAGCCCCAGCTCCACGTCGACGTCCACGACCGCCCGGTGCGCCGAGAAGGCGAACTGCACGTGCGCGTCGCCCTGCCCGGTCTCCGGGTCGATCGCGTGGGTGGGCCGGTGCCGGTACTCGACCGTCTCCTCGACCGCCTCCTCGCCGAGCACCTCCGCGAGCCCCGCGAGCACCTCGCCGGAGGTGCCGACGATCTTCTCGCCGTCCAGCCGCAAGCCGGCGGCGTCCCGGCCGAGGGTCAGCGCCGCCCGGTCGAGGACGACGGCGCGCACGGCCTCGCACGCCGCCTTCACCGCTCCCCCGGTCACGTAGGTCTGCCGCGACGCGGACGTCGACCCGCCGGAACCGACCGCCGTGTTCTTGGGGTGGACGACGACCCGCTCCACGCCGAGCTCGGTGCGGCAGATCTGCTGCTCCACGGTGATGAGCCCCTGGCCGACCTCCGCCGCTGCGGTGTGCACGGTCGCGACGGCTTCCCCGCCGGTCATCTCCAGCCGCACGCGGGCGGTCGAGTAGTCGTCGAAGCCCTCGGAGAAACCGACGTTCTTGTAGGTCACCGCGTAGCCGATCCCGCGGACGACGCCCTCGCCGTGGGTGGTGTTGCCGACCGACCCGGGCAGCGAGCGGAGGTCCGGCTCCTCCGCCCGCTCCGCCGGCAGGGGCAGGTCCGACACGATCTGCAGGAGCTCCGCGACCGGCGCCGCCGAGTCGATCACCTGGCCGGTGATGTTGAGGTCGCCCTCGCGCATGCCGTTGAGCTGCCGGATCGCGATCCGGTCCAGGCCCACGGTGTCGGCCAGCTCGTCCATCAGCGCCTCGTGCGCGAACGCGGCCTGCACGCAGCCGAAGCCGCGCATCGCGCCGCACGGCGGGTTGTTCGTGAAGACCCCGTAGGCGTCGACGGTCACGTTCGGGATGCGGTACGGCCCGAGCCCCAGCGTGCCGGCGTTCCCCACGACCGCCGCGGTCGAGGACGCGTACGCCCCGCCGTCGAGCAGCACCTTCGCCCGTGCGTAGACCAGCGTGCCGTCGCGCTCCGCGCCGAACTCGTAGGTCAGCCACGCCGGATGCCGGTGGACGTGGCCGAAGAACGACTCCTCGCGGCCGTAGCTCATCTTCACCGGCTTGCCCGTGCGCAGGGCCAGCAGGCAGGCGTGCACGTGCACCGAGAGGTCCTCGCGCCCGCCGAACGCGCCGCCCACGCCGGCCAGGTGCAGCCGCACCTTCTCGGGCGGCATGCCCAGCGCCAGGCACATCTGCCGCTGGTCGACGTGCAGCCACTGGGTCGCCACGTACAGGTCGACCCCGCCGTCCTCGGCCGGGACGGCGAGCCCGGACTCCGGGCCGAGGAACGCCTGGTCCTGCATCCCGACCTCGAAGTCGAGCGAGACCACGACCGGCGCGGTGGCCGACTGGTCGCCGCGCCGCAGCTGGAGGTGGCGGACCAGGTTCCCGGGCCGGTGCACCGGCGGGGCGTCGTCGTCCATGGCCCGCCGCGGGTCGGTGACCGCGGGCAGCACCTCGTAGTCGACCCGGATGCGCTTGGCCGCCCGCCGTGCGGTCTCGGGGTGGTCGGCCGCGACCAGCGCGACCGGCTCGCCCTCGTACCGGACGAACTCCGACGCCAGCACCGGCTGGTCGGCGTGCTCGAGCCCGACGGCGTTCTCGCCGGGGACGTCGTCGGCCGTCAGGACGGCGGTGACACCCGGCACCGTGAGCGCCTCGGTGACGTCGATGCCCTTGATCCGAGCGTGCGGGTGCGGGCTGCGCAGCGTCACGCCCCACACCATGTCGTCGTGCCAGAGGTCGCTGGCGTAGGCGAACTCGCCGGTGACCTTGAGCGTCCCGTCCGGGCGGAGCGGGCTGTCCCCGATCCGGCCGGGCGTCTCCGTGGTGGTCCGCGTGCCCGCGTCGGTGCTCATGCCTGCGCCTGCCGCTGCGCGGCGAGCCGGACCGCGTCCAGGATCTTCTCGTAGCCGGTGCAGCGGCAGAGGTTGCCCGCCAGCGCCTCGCGGATCTCCAGGTCCGACGGATCCGGCACCCGCTCCAGCAGGTCGTGGGCGGCGACCAGCAGCCCTGGCGTGCAGAACCCGCACTGCACGGCGCCGGCCTCGACGAAGGCCTCCTGCACCGGGTGCAGGCCGCCGTCGCCGGCCAGGCCCTCGACGGTGGTGACCTCGCGGCCGATCGCCTGACCGGCGGCGACGAGGCAGGAGCACACCGGCTCGCCGTCCAGGTACACGGTGCAGGAGCCGCACTCCCCCTGCTCGCAGGCGTTCTTGGACCCCGGCAGACCCATGCGCTCGCGCAGCACGTACAGCAGGCTCTCGCCGGGCCAGACGTCGTCGACCTCGTGGACGGTCCCGTTCACGGTGGTGGTGATGCGCATCGTCACGCCGCCTTCCGCAGGTCGTTCCAGGCCCAGGTGGCGGCGCGGCGCGCCATCACCGACAGGGAGTGCCGCCGGTAGGCCGCGCTCCCCCGCACGTCGTCGATCGGCGAGGCCGCCGCCGCCACCCGCTCCCCGAAGGCGCGGGCCAGGGAGGCGGGCAGCTCGCCGCGGGATTCCCAGAGGCCGGCGGACTCGAGCTCACCGGCGAGGAACTCCTCGGCGTCGGCCGCCCGGCGGGGGGTGGGCGCGGCCGAGCCGATGCCGGTGCCGACCGCCTTCCGGTCGGGGTGCAGCGCGCAGGCGAACGCCGACACCGCGATCACCATCGCGTTGCGGGTGCCCACCTTGCAGAACTGCTGCGGGCCGGCCGCGGACGGGACCAGGACCGCGGCGATCAGCTCGTCCTCGGCCAGCGCGTTGCGCTTCACGCCGGTGTAGAAGTCGGCGGCCGGGATCCGGCGGACCCCCCGCGCGGCCGACTCCACCTCGACGACGGCGCCCGCGGCCAGGAGCGGCGGGTGCGCGTCACCGGCCGGCGAGGCCGAGCCGAGGTTGCCGCCCACGCTGCCGCGGATGCGGATCTGCGGGGAGCCGACGGTCCGGGCGGCCATCGCCAGCCCGGGCAGCCGGTCCCCCAGCTCCTCGATGATGCGGGCGTACGGGACGCCGGCCCCGAGCCGCACGACACCGCCGTCGTCGACGGTCCACTCCCGCAGCTCGGCCACCCGGCCGAGGTCGAGCAGCGCCCCGGGCCGGCGGCGGTCGAAGTTCAGGTCGACCATGACGTCGGTGCCGCCGGCGATCGGGACGGCGTCGGTCCGCTCGGCGCGCGCGGCCAGCGCGTCGGCCCACGAGGTCGGTTGCAGGAAGTCCATCGGTCCCTCTCGCCGGTCCACCGGAAGTCTTCCTGGAGACAACCGCGCCCGGCCGGGCGTGGCAAGGGTGCCACGGCCTCCGTCACCGGACCGAGAACAACCTCCCCGGCCCGTGTGACGCCGGTGTTTCCGGCGAGGGACCGCTGCGGGTCAGCCGATCCGCTTCCCGACCGCCTTCGCGGCCGCGGCCCGGATCCGGTCGGCGTTGCCGGAGAGCACCCGGTCCATCGCCCGGCCGACCGGCGGCAGCTCGCCCAGCCGGGCGAGGCCCGCCCACCGGGGGACGGCGACGGTGCGCGCCCCGCGCGCGGTGAGGCAGTCCGCGATCCGGTCCGCGACCCGGTCGGGCGCGATGCCGCGCGACAGCCGTCCGCGCGCGTCGGCGTCGGAGGCCGGCGGCGAGCCGTGCCCACGGGCGAGCCACTCGGTCGAGACGAAGAACGGGTTCACCGTGTGCACCCGGACGCCGCGGGCGGTCACCTCCCGGCGCAGTCCCTTCACGAAGCCGTGCACGCCCGCCTTCGTCGCGGAGTAGACGGTCAGCGGCGGCACCTGCGACCACGCGGCGACCGACGACACCGCGACCACGTCGGCGCGTCCGGTCCGCCGGGCGGAGGCCAGCAGGTGCGGCAGCGCCAGCCGGGTCACCTCGATCGTGCCGGTCAGGTTGAGGGCGACGATCCCCTCCACCGCCTCGCCGGGCATGTCCTCCAGCAGGCCGGCCCAGCCGAGCCCCGCGTTGAGCACGACGGCGTCCAGGCGGCCGTGCTCCTCGAGGACCCGCTCCACCAGCGCGGCGCGGTCATCGGCGTCGGCGACGTCGGCGACCACCGCGGACACCCCGGGGACGTCGCCCACCGCCTCCTCGAGCCGGTCGCCGTGCCGCGCGCAGGTGACGACCCGGTGACCGTCACGGGCGAGGCGGGCGACGGCGGCACGGCCGATCCCGGCGCTACCGCCGGTGACGAGGACGACGCGGTTCCACGGATGGGGCATGGCCGCGTACTACCCGCGGGGGACATCACACGCCCCCACGCATCGAACACCGGTCCCTGGGCATGATCCGGTCCATGCAGCTGCCCGAGCCCCGGGGCCCCCTGAGCGAAGCCCTCTGCCGCGACCTGGCCACCCGCACGTCGCTGTCCGCCGCGACGATCGAGCGGGCCGACCGGGTCGCCGCCGCCGGAGCGTGCGCCCTCACCGACGAGGACCTGCAGATCACCCTCGCCGTCCTGTACGAGCTGCACTACCGCGGCTTCGACGGCGTCTCCGAGGACTGGGAGTGGGACCCCGCCCTGCTGCGGGTGCGGGCCGCGCTCGAGCGCCGGCACCTGTCGGCGCTGCGGGAGCTGGTCGGTCCGATCGAGGTCACCGGCGAGCCGGTCGACCAGCAGCTCACCGCGCTCATCGCGGCCGACGACGGGCCGTCGCTGTCGTCGTTCATGAGCAAGCAGGGCACCCTCGAGCAGTGGCGTGAGTACCTGACGCTGCGGTCGGTCTACCACCTCAAGGAGGCCGATCCGCACACCTTCGCCATCCCCCGGCTGTCCGGGCGGGCCAAGGCGGCCATGGTCGAGATCCAGGCCGACGAGTACGGCGGCGGCTCCGCCGCCCGCATGCACAGCGAGCTGTTCGCCGGGCTGATGACCTCGCTCGGGCTCGACGCGACGTACGGCGCGCTCTGGGACGACGCGCCCGCCGCGGCCTTCGCCTCGGTCAACACGATGTCGCTGTTCGGGCTGCACCGGCGGTGGCGCGGCGCGGCGCTCGGGCACCTCACCGCGGTGGAGATGACGTCCTCGGAGCCCAGCCGCCGCTACTCGGCCGGGCTGCGCCGGCTCGGCTTCGACGAGCGCGTCACGGTCTTCTACGACGAGCACGTCGAGGCCGACGCCGTGCACGAGCAGATCGCGTCGGTGGACATGTGCGGTTCGCTGGTCGCCGAGGAGCCCCAGCTGGCCGCCGACGTGCTGTTCGGCGCCGCCTGCTCCCTGGCGATGGACGGCCTGGCCGCCGTCCACCTCCTCGGCTGCTGGGACACCGGCCGGTCCGCCCTCCGCGGGGAGCACCCGCTCGCCGCCTGACCAGCAGGAACGAGACCCTCCGGTTTCGGCTTCAGTTCGGCAGCGCACAACCGATATCCCGGGCATGTGGCGCCGACCGGGCACGTCCGTCCCCCCTGCACTCCGGCCGGAGGACATGCCTCGTGACGTCGAGGCGCTGGAGTACGTCATCGGGCTCCTCGACGAGGGCGTCTCCGACCCGCTCGACGCGGTCACCCTGAGCACCCGCGGACTGGTCGAGGCCACCGGGATGGCCTACGGCGGGGTGTGGTGGCCCAGCGGCGACAACCGGTTCCTGCTCTCCTGGGAGACCGGTGACCTCGCGACGGCGATGGGTGCGCGCTGGGATGCCTCGACCCTCCTGGACGAGGACGCCGGCTACGGAGGCCAGGCGCTGCGGGAGCGCAAGACCGTGCTGATGTCGGGCACGCCGGACGCCGGCCGCTGCCTGCGCTGGGCGACTGCCCACGCGGCGGGCGCTCTGGAGGGAGCCTTCCTGCCGATCTTCGAGGGCGGGCGGGTCGTCGCCATCATCGAGTACTACAGCCGCAAGCCGCTGCCGTTCTCCGGCGGCCGGGCGGAGAAGTGGCAGGCCATCGGCCGCATCCTGGGCCACGCGCGACGAGCGGCTCTCGCCCAGTCCCAGCTCAAGGAGACCCTCGACGACAGGGTCGCGGTCACCACTGTCGTGTCGAAGGTGGGCGAGGCGCGCGACGAGGCGAGCGCGCTGCGGGTCGCGCTCGACACGGTCCGCACGGCGTTCGGCTGGGCCTACGGCTCGTTCTGGACGCTGGACACCGAGGAGCAGGTCCTGCGCTTCGCGGTGGAGTCCGGCTCGGCGGGCGAGGAGTTCCGCGCGGTGACCCTGGCGGCGAGCTTCGCCGAGGGGGTCGGTCTGTCCGGGCGGGCCTGGAAGCGGCGCGACCTGGTGTTCGTCCGCGACCTGGGCGAGGTCACCGACTGCGTCCGCCGACCGGCCGCCATGGCGGCCGGGGTCAAGTCCGGGGTCTGCTTCCCGATCCTGATCGGTGGCCAGGTCGTCGGCACCATGGACTTCTTCGTGACCACGACCATCGAGCTCTCCGAGTCGCGCGCCTCGGCGCTGCGCAACGTCGCCGCACTCGTCTCGCAGCGACTGGACGTCCTGCGCCGCGCGGCCGAGGACGCCCGGAACGCGAGCGCCCTGCTCGAGACCGTCTCCCGGCTGCGCGAGGCGGCAGCGGCGGCGGGCCAGGTCGCCGACCGCGCCGTGGAGCAGGCCTCGTCCATGACGACCCAGGTGGAGTCCCTGGGGCAGGCGTCGGTCGCCATCGGCGAGGTGATCCAGGTGATCTCCGGGATCGCCGACCAGACCAACCTGCTCGCCCTCAACGCCACGATCGAGGCGGCGCGCGCAGGAGAGCTGGGCAAGGGCTTCGCGGTGGTGGCCAGCGAGGTCAAGGAACTGGCGCGCGAGACGGCGTCGGCGACCCAGCGGGTGACCGACCAGATCGCCGCCCTGCAGGAGACGAGCAGCGGGGTCTCGGCGGGGATCCACACCACCAGCGAGATCGTGGGCGAACTCGACAGCGTGCAGGCGCGGATCGGTGAGGTGCTCGAGGAGCAGGTGGAGATGGCCAAGGCCTTCGAGACCGGCCGCTGACCTCAGGAGGCCGGGCGGTCTCCGCGGCCCTCGCGCAGGATCTGCGCGGCGGGACGGGGCCGGCTCGGCGCGCTGGGCGCCGAGAACCCGGAGCGCTTGTGCGAGCCGTCGCAGAAGGGCTTGATCCCGGACTTCCCGCACCGGCAGAGGGCGACGGTCCTGCGGCCGGGGTCGATCTCGTTGCCGTCCTGGTCGAGCAGGCGGAAGTCGCCGCGCACGATCAGCGGCCCGTCGCGGTAGGGCGTGATCGTCGAGCCCGCCTCCTCCGTGGGACCGGCCTCGACGTCGTCGGGCAGCTCGGGCTGGGCGGACAGGGAGCGCGACACGCTCCTCCTCTGCCCCGGTCCCCCGGCGGGCACACACCTGCCGGGAGACCCGACCCGCACGGGTGACGGCGGCTCAGCTGGACGACCGGTGCCGCCGCCGGGCCGCCTCCGTCCCGGCCTCGACCGACGAACGGGCCCGCGGGAGTTCCGTGCCGGGCTGCTCCTCGTCGGGCAGCTGCACGCCCGTCTCGTCCAGCTCGCCGGCGGCTCCGGCCTGCTCGACGGTCAGCGCGGGGGCGGAGACCGCCCGCACGGCGAGGACGGCGATCGCGGCGCCGACCAGCGGCGCCAGGATGAACAGCCAGACGTGCGCCAGCGGGTCGCCACCGGCGAACAGCGCGGGCCCCAGCGAACGGGCCGGGTTGACCGAGGTACCGGTCAGCGGGATGCCGACCAGGTGCACCGCGGCCAGCGTCAGCCCGATCGCCAGCCCTGCGAAGCCCGGGGTCGCCGCCTTCCCGGTGACCATCAGGATCACGGCGACGAAGACGAACGTGAGCAGCGCCTCGACGAGGAAGGCTCCGCCCAGGCTGATCGTGAGGCCGTAGTCGTTGGCGCCGAGGGTGCCCGTCTGGTCCGTGACGTCGCCGAAGCCACTGGTGAGCAGCTGCAGCACCGCGGCACCGGCGATGCCGCCGGCGAACTGGGCCACCCAGTAGCCGGCCGCCTCCCTGATCGTCATGCCCTTGGACAGCAGCACGCCCAGGGTGACCGCCGGGTTGACGTGGCACCCGGAGACCGGCCCGATCGCGTAGGCGAGCGCGAGCAGGATGAGGCCGAACGCGAGGGCCACCCCGAGCGGACCGATGGCGTCGATCCCGACGACCGCCGAGCCGACCGCGACGACGACCAGGAGGGCGGTGCCGAGGAACTCGGCGGCCAGGGAACGGGCAAGGGTGGGAGACACGGGCGACCTCCACGGCGACCGCAGCCGTTCCCGCGCCACCCGTGTGGCACCGCGGTGCGGGTGTGCACAGCCTGTCGCCGTCCGTAGCCGCCCGACAGGGCCTTTGGTCAATGCCGGGGGTCAGCCCGTCGCCGGCCGGCCGTAGAAGACGTGCTCGACCACCGAGCGGGCGTGCCGGGTGGTGCGGCGGTAGTCGTCGACGAACTGCCCCGGGTCCGTGTCCGGCCCGTAGCCGGACGCCCGGGCCACGCCGGCCAGCTCCAGGCCCGGCCGCGGCAGCTGGTCGCTCGGCCGCCCGCGCACCAGGAAGATCGCGTTCCGCGCCCGGGTCGCCATGTCCCAGGCCGACCGCAGGGCGGCCACCTCCTCGGCGTCCAGCAGCCCGGCGTCGCCGAGCGCGGCCAGCGCCTCGACCGTCGGCTGGACCCGCAGGGCGGGCACCTCCGCCGCGTGCTGCAGCTGGAGGAGCTGGACGGTCCACTCGACGTCGGCCAGGCCGCCGCGCCCCAGCTTGGTGTGCGTGGCCGGATCGGCACCGCGCGGCAGCCGCTCGCGCTCGACCCGCGCCTTGATCCGCCGGATCTCCGCGACCTGCTCGTCGGTGAGGCCGGCCTCGGGGTACCGGATCGGGTCGATCATCGCCACGAAGTCCGCGCCCAGCTGCTCGTCCCCCGCCACCGGCACGGCGCGCAGCAGCGCCTGTACCTCCCAGACCGACACCCACCGCTCGTAGTACTCGCGGAACGCCGACAGGCTCCGCACCAGCGCGCCCTGGCGGCCCTCGGGGCGCAGGTCGGCGTCCACCTCGAACGCGGGATCGGGCGCCGGCTCGGCCAGCAGGCGGCGCAGCGTGTGGGCGACCGCGTTGGCCGTGGACGTCGCCTTCGCCTCGTCGGCGCCCTCCCGCGGCCGGTGCACGAACAGGACGTCGGCGTCGGAGCCGTAGCCCATCTCGCCGCCGCCGAACCGGCCCATGCCGATGACGGCCATGTCCATCGGCACGGCCTGGGGGTCCGCGCCGGTCTCGAGCGCGTGCGCGCGCACCGCCACGTCCAGGCCCACCTGCAGCGTGGCCGCGGCGATGTCGGTCAGCGCCTGCCCCGAGCGGACGACGTCGAGCCGGCCGAGCAGGTCGGCGGCCGCCACCCGCAGCAGCTCGTGGCGCCGCAGGCCCCGCACCACCCGGATGGCCTCCTGCGGGTCCGACGCGCGACCGGCCGCCGCCCGCCACGCCTTGGCCAGCGCGGAGGCACCGCGCGGCTCCAGCTCGGCGTCGTCGGCGAGCAGGCGCAGCGCTTCCGGGGTTCGGGTCAGCAGCGAGGCGACGTACTGGCTGGAGCCGAGGAGGTGCGCGAGCCGCTCGGCGACCTGGCCCTCGTCGCGCAGCAGCCGGAGGAACCACTGGTTGCCGCCGAGCGCCTCGCTGACCTGGCGGTAGGCCAGCAGCCCGGCGTCGGGGTTGGGGCACGACGCGAACGTCTGCAGCAGCACCGGCAGGAGGTACTTCTGCATGGACGCCGAGCGGGAGACCCCTCCGGTCAGCGCCGCCAGGTGCCGCAGCGCGCCCTCCGGATCGGCGAAGCCGAGGGCCCGCAGCCAGTCGCCGGCCGCCTTGGACCCCAGGTGCAGGTGCTCGCCGGGGACCCGGGCCACCGCCGACAGCAGCGGCCGGTAGAAGAGCTTCTCGTGCAGCCGGCGCACCTCGCGGGTGTGCAGCGCCAGCTCGGCGTCGAGGACGTCGACCGCGCTGCCCCGGGAGTCGGGCTTGTAGCCCAGCGCGCGGGCCAGCCACCGCAGCTGCTGCTCGTCGGTGGGCAGGAGGTGCGTGCGGCGCAGGCGGAGCAGCTGCAGCCGGTGCTCGACGGTGCGCAGGAAGCGGTAGGAGGCGATCAGCGTCGCGGCGTCCTCGCGGCCGACGTACCCGCCCGCCGACAGGGCCTGCAGCGCCGGGAGGGTGCCTCCGACGCGCAGCGTCGGGTCCACCCGCCCGTGCACCATCTGCAGCAGCTGGACGGCGAACTCCACGTCGCGGAGGCCACCGCGGCCGAGCTTGAGCTCCCGCTCGGCCTGCGCCGGCGGGATGTTCGCCTCCACGCGGCGGCGCATCGCCTGGACCTCGGCGACGAAGCCCGGCCGGTCGCCGGCCTTCCAGACCAGCGGCCACAGCGCCTCGACGTAGGCCAGCCCGAGGTCCGGGTCGCCGGCGACGGGTCGCATCTTCAGCAGGGCCTGGAACTCCCAGGTGCTCGCCCACTGCTCGTAGTAGGCCTGGTGGCCGGCGAGGGTCCTGACCAGAGCGCCGGCCTTGCCCTCCGGCCGCAGCGCGGCGTCGACCTCCCAGGCCGCCTCCTTGCAGATGCGCATGAGCGCGGCGGCGACGCGCGTGGCGCTGGACAGGGCCGCGCTCTCGGAGTCGCTGGGGTCGACCGGCTCGGCGACGAAGACGACGTCGACGTCGCTGACGTAGTTGAGCTCGCGTCCCCCGGTCTTGCCCATGGCGATCACGCCGAGCCGGCACGGGGAGGCCGAGGCCGGCTGCTCCGCGACCGCCAGGGCGAGACCGGCGGTGAGGACGGCGGCGGCGATGTCGGCGAGCTCGGCGGCCACCTCCTCCGTCGGTACGCCGTCGCCGAGGTCGCGACCGGCGAGGGAGAGGATCGCGCGGCGGTAGGCCACCCGGAGCTCGCGGATCCGCTCCGGCGAGGCGTCGGGCGCGGCCTTGCCCAGGCGCACGCCCCAGGGCGGGTCGTCGGGGTCGGCGCCGACGGCGGCCAGCATCTGGCTGCGCAGCTCCTCGGGCGCCGGGCGCGCGGAGCCGCGCGGCATCCCGTCGGCGTCGTCGTCGAGGACGGTCCAGTCCCCCGGGTGGGCCGCCAGGTGGTCGGCGAGCCCGGAGCTGGCCCCGAGGACGGCGAGCAGCCGGCTGCGCAGGAGACCGGAGCCGCGCAGGCCGGCCAGGAGCGCCGCGGCGGCGCCACCGTGCGGATCGGAGCTGTCCAGGGCCTCCACCAGCCGGTGCAGTGACCGCAGGGCGAGGTCGGGGTCGCCGGCCCGCGCCAGCGCCGCCACGACGGGGCCGGCCTCCGGATCGGCCGGCTCGTTCCGCTCGAGGTCCCAGAGCCCGAGGGAGGGATCGGACAGCAGGAGCGCCGCGCGGGCGCCGTCCTCGAAGCCGAACCGCACCAGCCGGACGACGGCGCGACGCGGGATCTCCGCCTCGGCCGTCGTCACGCTGCCTGCTGCGCTCGGGTGCGGGCCAGCTCGGCGAACCGCTCCGCGAACGGCCGCCACGCCTCCTCGACGTGCGGGTGGGCGGCGTCGGACAGGCGGCAGATCGTCTCGCGGTCCCAGGGGCTCGCCGCGACGCCGACGGTGTCCCGCTCGGCCCACTCGTGGATGATCTCCGGCGCCGTCTCGATGTGGAACTGCAGGCCGTACACGTGCCGGCCCACCCGGAACGCCTGGTGGGCGTACATCGGGCTGCTGGCCAGCAGCGTCGCCCCGGTGGGCAGCTGCGAGATCTCGTCGTGGTGGAACTGCAGCACGTCGGGCGACAGCGGCAGCGGGGCGAACAGCGGGTCGGCGTCCGCTGCGTCCCGCTTGGCCACCAGCAGCGCGCCCACCTCGGGACCCTCCACGCCCTCGCGGACCGTGCCGCCCCCCACCTGGGCCAGCAGCTGGGCGCCCAGGCAGATGGCGAGCGTCGGGACGTCGGCCTCCAGCGCCTGCGCGAGCAGCGCCCGTGCGCCGGTCAGCTCGGGGCTGGTCGCCTCGTCGTCCATCGCCGACTGCGGACCGCCGAGGACCACCAGGCCGTCGTAGCCGTGGAGCGACCCGGGCAGCGCGTCCCCGCGTCCGACGTGCCGTGCGTCGAGCTCGGCCCCGGCCGCACGCAGCCACTCCCCCAGCCGGGCTGGCGGATCGGTCTCGTGCAGGACGACGACGAGCAGGCGGGCCACGCCTGCGAGATTAGCCGCGCCGAGCGGGAGCGCCGCAGAGCCGGCCGGCTCCGCCGCCACCGCCGTCGAGCGGCTCACACCACGGGATGAGTCCACCTGCTCTCGAGCCGCGATGACGCCCAGACCTCCTACACTCACGCGCTGACCTGGGTGGAGGTAGTGAGTGACGCAGATCGCCGACTCGCCGGCGGCAGCACGGGTGCCTGCCTCCGCGCCTGCCGGGCCCAGCACGGAGACGTGGTCGTGGCGGTGGTCGGGCGGACGCCCGCTGCTCGTGGCGGTGGTGGCCACTGCCCTGGCGTCCCTCGCGCTCCGGATCTGGCTGGTCGGCGAGCGCTGGCTCTACGAGGACGACTTCTACCAGGGCTACCAGGGCGTGGCCCTGGATCTCTTCTCCCCGGAGTTCCTGTTCGAGAACCGCGGCGGGCACCTGTTCCCGGGAGCACTGCTCCTCCAGGGAGCCCTGTACCGGCTCGCCCCGCTCGAGTGGTGGCCGTCGGCGGTCGCGCTGGTGCTCATCCACGTCCTCGCCACCATCGCCGTCCTCCGCCTGGTCCGCGTGCTGGTCGGCGACCGGCCGGCCATGCTGACTCCCTTCGCGGTGTTCCTCTTCGGGCCGCTCAGCCTGGGTGCGTTCGGCTGGTGGTCCGCGGCGACGCAGTCCATGCCGTACCAGGTCGGCCTGGCGTGGTTCGTCGGCGATGCGGTGCTCCTCGCCCGCACGGGCCGCAGACGGCACGCGATCACCGGGACCCTCGCCCTGGTCGGGACGCTCGCCTTCTTCGAGCGAGCCATCCTGATGCCCTTCCTGGCCTTCGCGCTCGTGACGGTCCTGCTCTACGCGGCCGGTGAGCGGCCCGCCGTCCGCGCCGCGTGGCGGCGGGGCCGCGGGCTCTGGGCCGGGTCGCTGGGGGTGCTGCTCGTCTGGGCGATCGCCTTCGTGTCCCTGGTGCCTGCCGAGGAATCCGGGTCGACAGCCGTGACCGTCGACCAGGTCGTCACCCTCGAGAAGCAACTGCTCGCCGCCCTGGTGCCGGCTCTCGTGGGAGGTCCCTGGCAGTGGGCCGATCTGCCCCACGGGACGCCCCTGGCGGAGCCGCCCACCGCGTTGCCGTACCTGGCGGCCGTCCTCGTCGCACTCGTCGTCGTCTGGACGTCCTGGCGCCGGGTCGGCGCGCTGCCGCTGTGGATGGTGGCCGGGGCATTCGCGGTGGCCAGCACCGCTCCGGTCGCCGTCGGCCGCGCGATCACGTCGTTCGCCGAGGCGCTTCCGCTCACCTACCGCTACTACGCGGGTGAAGCCGTGCTCCTGGCGATCGTCGCCGCGGTGCTCGTCGCGCTGCCCTCTCGCCAGCCGCGCCCCGCCGCGTCTCCGGAACCGCCTGCGCAGCGGGACGGGCGCTTGGTCGACCGGGTCGCGGCCGGCTCGATCGGGTCGCGGGTCGCCCAGGTCGGCCTGCCGCTGGTGACGCTGCTCTTCGTGGCGAGCTCCGTCGTGTCGACGGTCGCCTACGTGCGGGCGTGGGAGAGCGACCCGGCCGAGCGGTACATCACGACGGCCCGGGCATCACTCGCCGCCGCAGGACCTTCCCCCCTCCTCGACCAGCCCGTTCCCGACGACGTCGTGTGGGGTCTGTCCGCGCCCTACAACAACGCCTCACGGGTGTTCGGGCCCCTGGAGGACCGTCCCGAGTTCGCGGATGCCACCGACCGGCTGCAGATGCTCGACGACACCGGCTCCCTTCGCCCGGCCGCGGTCGACGGGGGCGTCATCGCCCTCCCCGGACCGGCCGCGGGCTGCGGCTGGGCCGTGTCCGAGGGCGGCACCACGGCGGTCGCCTTCGGCAGCCCGCTGTTCCCATGGATGTGGACCGCGCGCCTCGACTACGTCGCCGACCGCGACGGCGAGGTCCTCGTGTCCATGGGGACCGGGGAAGCCGTCCCGGCTCCGGTGCGCAAGGGGGCGAACACGGTCTACGTGCGCCTGGTGGGCGACGGCGCCGAACTGCGCGTCACCACGCGGACGTCCGGCCTGTCCGTCTGCGTCTCGGACGTCCAGGTCGGAAACATCGTGCTCCGCTGACGCCGTCGGCGAGCGGGATACCGCTCGCCGACCACCTCACAGCCCGGGCAGGTAGCGCCGCAGCTCGAAGGGCGTGACGTTCTGCCGGTAGGAGTTGAACTCCTCCCACTTGTTGCGGAGGAAGAACTCGAAGACGTGCTCACCCAGGGTCTCGGCGACCAGCTCGCTGCCCTGCATCGCGGTCAGCGCCTCGCCGAGGGAGACCGGCAGGTCCTCGTAGCCGGCCGCGCGGCGCTCGGTGTCGGTGAGCGACCAGACGTCGTCCTCGGCCTCCGGCGGCAGCTCGTAGCCCTTCTCGATCCCCCGCAGGCCGGCCGCGAGGAGGACGGCGAAGGTCAGGTACGGGTTGCAGGCCGAGTCGGGCGACCGGATCTCCACCCGGGCCGACTGCGCCTTGCTCGGCTTGTACGAGGGCAGCCGCACCAGCGCCGACCGGTTGGCCCGGCCCCAGGTGGCGGCGGTCGGCGCCTCCGTGCCGGCCAGCAGCCGCCGGTAGGAGTTGACCGTCTGGTTGGTGACGGCGGTGTACTCGCGGGCGTGGGTGAGCAGGCCGGCGATGAACTGCTTGCCGGTCGTCGACAGCCGCATCGGGTCCGCGGCGTCGTGGAAGGCGTTGCGGTCGCCCTCGAACAGCGAGACGTGGGTGTGCATCGCGGAGCCGGCCAGCTCGGTGAAGGGCTTGGGCATGAAGGTGGCGTGCACGCCCTGGGCCAGCGCCACCTCACGGACGACGTGCCGCAGCGTCATGATGTTGTCCGCCATCGACAGCGCGTCGGCGTAGCGCAGGTCGATCTCCTGCTGGCCAGGCGCGACCTCGTGATGGCTGAACTCGACCGAGATGCCCATCGCCTCGAGCGCGAAGACCGCCTCGCGGCGGAAGTCGTGCGCCACGTTGTGCGTGGAGAGGTCGAAGTAGCCGCCGTTGTCGGCGGGCTCGGGCGGCGAGCCGTCTGCGGGCAGGTTCTTCAGGAGGAAGAACTCCACCTCGGGGTGGGTGTAGAAGGTGAAGCCCATGTCGGCGGCCTTGGCCAGCGTCCGGCGGAGGACGTGCCGCGGGTCGGCCCAGGCGGGCGACCCGTCGGGCAGCGTGATGTCGCAGAACATCCGGGCGGTGTCGCTGGTGCCGCCCTTGGTCGCCGGCATCACCTGGAACGTGCCCGGGTCGGGCTTGGCGAGCATGTCCGACTCGTAGACGCGGGCGAAGCCCTCGATCGCCGAGCCGTCGAAGCCGATGCCCTCGGCGAACGCCGCCTCGATCTCGGCCGGGGCGACGGCGACGGCCTTGAGGTAGCCCGAGACGTCGGTGAACCACAGCCGCACGAAGCGGATGTCGCGCTCTTCCAGGGTCCGCAGGACGAACTCCTGCTGTCGGTCCATGCTCGCCATGATCGCGTCCGCTCGTTTCCGGGATGTGACGTCCCCGCCAGCCTGCCCCCATCGGGGCACCGCGTGCACCCCGGCACGCGGAGCCGAGCTCCGGCTACGCCGCCAGGCGCTCCAGGGGCTCGTCCGGATCGGTCAGCGACGCCACTGGGACGTGCCGCCGCGCGCGGATCAGCGCCTGGATCGGGTCGGTGACGTCCCAGACGTTGACGTTCATCCCGGCGACCACGCGGCCGTCGTGCAGCCAGAAAGCGATGAACTCCCCGCCGTCGACGTCGCCGCGCGTCACGACGGCGTCGGTGGGGCCGCCCAGCCCGGAGTACTCCATGCCCAGGTCGTACTGGTCGGTGAAGAAGTAGGGCACCCGGTCGTAGCTGACCGCCTGGCCGAGCATGGACCGCGCCGCCGCCGGCCCGCCGTTGAGCGCGTTGGCCCAGTGCTCGACGCGCACGTACCGCCCGTAGAGCGGGTGGAAGGACGACGCGACGTCGCCCGCGGCGAACACGTCGGGCGCCGAGGCCCGCAGCGCGTCGTCGGTGACCACCCCGTTCTCCACCTCGAGCCCGGCGGAGGCGGCGAGCTCGACGTTCGGCGTCGCCCCGATGCCCACCACGACGACGTCGGCGGGCAGCCCGGCGTGGCGGTCGGTGACCACCGACTGCACCCGCCCGTCCGCGCCGCGGAACTCGCGGACGACGGTGTCGGTGAACAGGTCGACGCCGTGGTCGCGGTGCAGCCGGGCGAACACCCGGCCCATGTCCGGCCCGAGCACGGCGTGCAGCGGGGTCGGCTGCGGCTCGACGATCGTCACCTCGTTGCCGTGGTGCCGGGCCGCGGCCGCGACCTCCAGCCCGATCCAGCCGGCGCCGACGACCACGACCCGCCGTCCGCCGCCGGAGAGGTCGGCCAGCAGCCGGTCGGAGTCGGCGAGCGTGCGCAGGTAGCGGACGCCGTCGAGGTCCGCGCCGGGGACGGGCAGCCGGCGCGCGGAGGACCCGGTGGCCAGCAGCAGCTTCGCGTACCGGAGCTCCTCGCCGGTCTCCAGCCCGAGCCGGTGGCGGGCCGGGTCGAGGGAGGTGGCCCGGACGCCGGTGCGCAGGTCGACGCGCTGCTCGGCGTACCAGTCGGCCGCGTGCACCCGCGCGCTCTCCCGGTCCGCCTTGCCCAGCAGGTGGTCCTTGGAGAGGGGCGGTCGTTCGTAGGGCACCTCCGGCTCACCCGCCACCAGGACAACGGGACCGTCGAAGCCCTCGGCGCGCAGCGTCTCGGCCGCCTTGGCCCCGGCCAGTCCCCCGCCGACGATCACGTACGGCTCCGCGGCGGTCATCGCGGTCCTCCCCGGTCGAGGTGGCTACGAGCTCCTGGGGGAAGGGTCCTCCAGGCGGGCCCCGCGCGGGGCCGACGGCGTCGTCGTCGGGTGCCGTGACCATCCAGACAGCTCCCCCGCCTGGCCGAACGCCCTCCCGGGCGACGAGACTGGGCCGGTGAACGATCAGCAGCCTCGTCAGTTGCGGGTGGGTCTGGCGCAGGTGGACACCCGCGTCGGCGACCTGGAGGGCAACGCCGAGCTGGTGACCACCTGGACCGCGAAGGCGGCCGGGGACGGCGTCCACCTCGTCGTCTTCCCCGAGATGACCCTGACCGGCTACCCGGCCGAGGACCTCGTGCTCCGGGAGTCGTTCGCCCGGGCCAGCGAGCAGGCCGTCGTCGACCTGGCCGGCACCCTCGCCGAGCGCGGGCTCGGGGACGTCGCCGTCGTCGTCGGCTACCTGGCGCACAGCCAGGACGGGGCTCCCGGACCCGCCGACGGACCGCAGGGTGCCGAGCGGGAGGACCCCGAGGAACTGCCCGGCGACGCGAACCCCCGGAGCAGCCAGCCGCGCAACGCCGCCGCTCTCCTGCACGGCGGCCGGGTGGTCGCCCGCTACTACAAGCGCCACCTGCCCAACTACGGCGTGTTCGACGAGGCCCGCTACTTCGTGCCCGGGACGGAGCTCGCCGTCGTCCGCGTCCACGGCGTCGACGTCGCGCTGACGATCTGCGAGGACCTCTGGGTCGAGAACGGCCCCTGCGGCGTGGCCGGCGAGGCCGGGGTCGACCTCGTGGTCTCGCCCAACGCCTCGCCCTACGAGCGGGCCAAGGACGACCTGCGGCTGCCCATGGTGCGCCGCCGGGCCGTCGAGGCGCACGCCCCGGTCGTCTACTGCAACCAGGTGGGCGGCCAGGACGAGCTGGTGTTCGACGGGGACTCCCTGGTCGTGGCCGCCGACGGGGAACTGCTCGCACGGGCTCCGCAGTTCGTCGAGCACCTCATGACCGTCGACCTGGCCTTCTCCGGCTCGACCGAGGGACGCCGCGACGGGCGCATCGGCGCCATGACGGTGAGCCGCTCGGTGGTCTCCGAGGAGCCGGTCCCCTCGTTCGACGCGCGTCCCGGGACGGTCGCCGATCCGCTGGAGGACTGCGAGGAGGTGTGGCGGGCGCTGGTCCTCGGCCTGCGCGACTTCATCGAGAAGAACGGCATGCCCTCGGTCGTCCTCGGGATGTCCGGCGGCATCGACTCCGCCGTGGTGGCCGCCCTGGCAGTCGACGCCCTCGGCGCGGACCGCGTGCACGGCGTCGGCCTGCCCTCGAAGTACTCCAGCGAGCACTCCCTGTTCGACGCGCAGGACGAGGCCGACCGGCTGGGGCTGCACTACTCGGTCGTCCCGATCGCCCCGATGGTCGACGCCTACCACGGCTCGGTCGAGCTGACCGGCGTCGCCGCCGAGAACCTGCAGGCCCGCGTCCGGGGCACGCTCCTCATGGGCCTGTCCAACCAGCACGGCCACCTGCTGCTGACCACGGGCAACAAGAGCGAGATCGCCGTCGGGTACTCGACGCTGTACGGCGACTCCGCCGGCGGGTACGCGCCGATCAAGGACGTGCCCAAGACCCTCGTCTGGGAGCTGGCCCGCTGGCGGAACCGGTACGCCGCCGACCGCGGCGAGGTCGAGCCGATCCCCCAGCACTGCATCGACAAGCCGCCGTCGGCCGAGCTGGCACCCGGGCAGGTCGACACCGACTCCCTGCCCTCCTACGAGGAGCTCGACGCCGTCATCGCCGATTACGTCGACCGCGACATGGGGATGGCCGAGCTGCTCGAGCGCGGGCACGACGCCGAGGTGGTGGCGCGGGTGCTCCGGCTGGTGGACGCCGCGGAGTTCAAGCGCCGGCAGTCGGCACCGGGAACGAAGATCAGCCTGAGGGCGTTCGGCCGGGATCGACGCCTGCCGATCACCAACCGGTGGCGGGAGACCCTCCCCACGGTCCGCGAAGGAGCGCGAGCATGAGCGAGTCGGTGCTGTACGGCGGCCAGTCGACCGCCCGGGTGCGCATCCACCACCTGCAGCAGGCCAAGGAGCGCGGCGAGAAGTGGGCGATGCTCACCGCCTACGACACCTACAGCGCCGCGGTCTTCGAGGAGGCCGGCATCCCGGTGATGCTGGTCGGCGACTCCGCGGGCAACGTCGTGCTCGGCTACTCGAGCACCGTGCCGGTCACGGTGGACGACCTGCTGGTGATGACCAAGGCCGTCACCCGGTCGACCAAGCGCTCGCTGATCGTCGCCGACATGCCGTTCGGCTCCTACGAGTCCGGCCCGCAGCAGGCCTTCGACACAGCCGTCCGCTTCATGAAGGAGGGCGGGGCCCAGGCGGTCAAGCTCGAGGGCGGCGTCCGGGTGGCCCCGCAGATCAAGCTCCTGCACGACGCCGGCATCCCGGTGATGGCGCACATCGGCTTCACGCCGCAGAGCGAGCACACCCTCGGCGGCTTCCGGGTCCAGGGCCGGGGCACGGGCGCCGAGCAGCTGCTGGCCGACGCGCACGCCGTCCAGGAGGCCGGCGCGTTCGCCGTCGTCCTGGAGATGGTGCCGGCGGAGCTGGCCGGGCAGGTGACCAAGGAACTGGCCATCCCGACCATCGGCATCGGCGCCGGCGTCGACTGCGACGCCCAGGTGCTGGTCTGGCCGGACATGGCGGGGCTCAACGGCGGGCGCGTGCCGAAGTTCGTGAAGAAGTACGCCGACCTGCGCGGGGAGCTGCTGCGCGCGGCCCAGGAGTACGCCGACGAGGTGCGCACCGGGGTGTTCCCCGGCCCCGAGCACTCCTTCGACTGAGCGGGGCTCAGCGCGGTTCGAAGCGGACGTCCTCGTCGAAGACGGAGCCCTCGATGAGCCGTCCGGGCGGCGAGATCACCCCGCACGACGCCCGGTGCTCGGGTTCTCCACCGGCCGTCCGGGGCGAGCCCCAGTCCAGCGCCGGCGCGCCGACGAGCTGCGCCCCCACGAGTCCCCGGCGGACCGCATCGGGCACGAGCTCCGGCGCCAGTTCCTCGCAGGCCCCGGCCAGGAGCCGGTACTGCCCGGAGGTCTCCGCTCCCACGGAGATGCGGGGCAGCATGTCCGGGTCGAGCACCGCGGCGGCGTCGAACTCGAAGATCGCCTCCCAGTCGTGGGGGTCGTCGCAGCCCACGATGGTCGCCGGGTTCGACGGGTCCTTGCCGTAGCGCTCGCACCACCGCAGGTCGGCCCGGTACTCCGTGGTGGTGAACGTCGGGAACATGGGCTCGTCCTCGGACCACGCGAACATCTCCGGGGCTCCGAGCTTGTCGCTGTAGGCGACGCCGCACACCACGGTGCGCTCGCCCCGCGACCAGAACGCCTCCTGCGGAACGGTGAAGAAGTTCCACACGCTGGCGATCGGGGTGACGGCCAGGGCCTGCCGCCGCGCCGGGTCCTCGGGCAGGTCGAGGACGTCGGCCAGACCACTGCTGGTCAGGAGGACGTCGCCGCACACGTCCTGGCCGTAGGGTCCGAACAGCGCCGAGGGGCCGTCCACCGTGCTCATCAGGTCACGCCGCTCGTGCGAGGCGAGCTCCGCGGGGAGCCGCCGGACGCCGAGCACCTCGACGGTGTGCTCGGCGTCGCAGTCGACGACGTTGCCCGGGCTGAGCAGCTCCGGGTTCGCCGTGAGGTAGCACAGCCCCGCCCCGACCGACCCCGCCTCGGCAGTGGCGTGGCCGTCCACCACGGTGGTGCAGCCGGTGAGCGCGATCGACACCACCCCGCCGAGCACGGCGGCGCGCAGCCCAGGTCGTCGCACGTCTGCCTCCGGTTCCGGATCCGGGCGGTTCCCGACCGCCGGAGGAACTCTGACGTGCGGCAAGCGGCTGGAGCGAGGAACCTGCGGCGCGACACCCCGAACGGGTGAGGCCGGCCCAGCACCCGGGGCTCGGGGACGACTACCCCGCGGCGCCGGCCCGCAGGGACTGCTCGACCACGTCGAGCAGGTCGTCGACCTGGTCCTCGTCGTACCCCCGTCCACCACCGAGGGGCGGCTTGCGGAAGACGACGTCGTGCACGTCGTCGGCGCTGAGCTCGGGCGTCCGGCCCGCGGCGAGGGCGTCGAGAGCGTCGGCCGCGCGCGCGAGGAACTCGTCGACGTCCGTCGTCCGGTAGCCCTTCCTCCCCCAGCCCGGACGGCGGAGCTCGACCGACCGCAGCCCGTCGGCGGTGAGACCGGGCATCAGACGTCGGTGATGCGGATGCCGGCGTGCACCTTGTACCGGCGGTTCACCGACACCAGGTTGATGGTGAGGGCCTCGACCTGGCGGGCGTTGCGGAGGCGGCCGGCGTAGATCCCGCGCATACCGGGCAGCCGGCCGGCGAGGGCCTGCACCGTGTCCATGGACGCGCGGTCGTCGCCGACGACCATCACGTCGCCGTCCAGGGTGGGCCGGGAGAGGTCCTCGAGCAGGACGGCGGACAGGTGGTGGAAGGCGCCGACGACGTGGCTGTCGGGCAGCAGCGCCGCCGCCTGCTGCGCGACGCTGCCCTCCTCCACGTCGAGGACGTAGGCGCCCAGCTCGTCGAAGCCCATCGGCACCACGCAGTCGACGACGATCTTCCCGGCGAGCGGCGTGGCCAGCTCGGCGAGGGTGGCCGCGTGGCCGGAGTACGGCACGGCGACGATGACCAGGTCGGCGGCGCCGGCGACGTCGACGTTCGACCCGCCCTGGACCGACACCTCGGCGCCACCGGAGGCGGTGGCGGCGCGCTCGGCGACCTCGGCGGCGACCTCGGAGGCGCGGTCGGCGTCGCGGCTGCCCAGCAGGATGCGCTGCCCCGCGGCGGCCAGACGGACGGCCAGGCCACGGCCCTGCGGCCCCGTCCCGCCCAGGACCCCGACGACCAGATCCTCGACAGTGCGCCCGTCAGTCACGAAAGCCCCCTCCATCGGCCCGGACCGCCCGGCGCCACGCACCTGATCATCCCTGAGCCGGGCATCCACCCCCGCACGCGGAGGGTTCAGCCGGTGAACGGGGTCAGTCGCCTTCCCACCTGCGGTCCTCGGCGTCGAGCTGCTCGTTGCGCTCGGCCACCGACTGCAGCGCGTGCTCGGCCTGCTCGCGGGTCTCGTACGGACCGAGGCGGTGGCGCTCGGCGCATCCGTCGCGCGTCTCCACGGTGTGGTGCTTCAAGCAGAAGAACCATGGGCCCTGCGGCATGGACAGCCTCCTCGTCGCGGTCGGCGCCACCGGCGTCCTGCTCACGACACTACCCACGCACCGGCGCCCCGGCGGCCTCGCGCGGCGGTGACCGCGCAGGTGGGCGGTCTGTCGCCCGGGCGATCGACAGCGTCCGCGGTTAGGCTTGCGGAGCGCAGAGCTCAGGCAGCGGGCCGCCGCGCGGTCTGAAGGACGTCATGGCCGAGCACCTGCCGGGGTTCCTCCGGTTCCGGACCCGTCACCACCCCGTCCGCGTGCGCTGCCGCGCCTGCGGCGCCCCGCAGCCGGACGGCACCTGCCCCGCGCAGGACCTCTGCCCGCCGTGCGAGGACGAGCAGCGCACCGGCCACAGGACGTGACGCGGGCCCGCCTCAGCCGTCGACCATCACCTGGTCGTGCCGGGCGTAGAAGGCGGTCATCTCCTCGGGGGTGAGGGTCCGGCCGCTGCGCCGCAGCTCGGCCATCTCGAGGAAGAAGTTCTCGCGCGCGATGCCGGGCGCGAACAGGATGAGGAACGACGTCCACTCGTCCCCGTCGTTGCGGAAGCCGTGCGCCCCGCCCTCGTGGACCAGGGCGTAGTCGCCGGGGCCGAAGGGGTCCCACGACCCCGCGTGGAAGACGGTCAGCTGCCCGGAGAGCACGTAGAAGGACTCCGAGAACGTCTGGTGGAAGTGCGGCGCGGCCCCTGGGCTGTGCGGTGCGACGTGGTACTCGACGAGCCCGTAGCGGCCGGCGGTCACCGACCCGGGCGCGACCATCCGCAGCTTGCTCGTGGCGCCGTTGGACACCAGCGGGTGCTCGGCCGCGGTGCGGACGTCGACGAGGGCGGGATCGACATGCGACATGCGGGCACCCTGGCAGGCGGAGGGCGACCGCGGCACCCCCCCGCGCGCCCCCTGCCTGCAAGTTCCCCCAGATCGAGTGCGCACAACCGGTTACAGAACGCTCCCCGTACGGCATCCTGCAGTCATGACCGGCCGGTGGCAGCGCGACCTCGACCGCGGCCCCGCCGTCCGCGGTGCGGTCGCCGTCAGCCGCGGCCCAGAGCACCGGGTGGCCGCCCTCACGCTCGCGACCATGCTCGTGCTCGGCGCGCTGATGGGTGGCATCAACCCGTTCGTCGACGGCGTGCTGCGCGAGGGGCCGTGGCGCTGGGTCTACGGGGTCACGATGGGGCTGCTCGTCGTGATGGCGGTGCCGCTGGTCGTCCGCCAGCGGGCCGGCCGGTGGCACATGTTCGGGCTCGTCCTCCTGGGGGACCTGATCTACGTCGTCGTCGTGCTGTGCATCGACGACCCCCTGCTCTACGCCACGCCGCTCATGCTGCTGTTCCCCTCCCTGGTCGCGGCCTGGTTCTTGGGCCCCTGGGAACTGGGCGTCAACTTCGTGGCCACGACGGCCGCCTGCCTGGTCGGGCTCTGGCCCAGCCACGACGACCCCGTCGGGCTGGGCGTCCAGGTCGGTGTCAGCGCCGGGATGCTGAACTTCATGTCGCTGGCGGTCTTCGTGCTGCGCCGCCGCGTGCAGCGCCTGCTCGTCGCCACCGAGAACCTGACCCGGCTCGACCCGCTCACCGGCCTGTTCAACCGGCGGTTCCTGGTCGAGCAGGCCCCGAGGCTGTGGCGGCAGGCCCGCCGCGACGGCAGCCGGGTCGCCGCGCTGGTGCTCGACCTGGACCACTTCAAGCGGCTCAACGACGCGCACGGCCACGCGGCCGGCGACGCCGTCCTACAGCAGGTGGCCGCCGCCCTGTCCGCCGCGGTCCGCCCCAGCGACATCCTGGCCCGCACCGGTGGCGAGGAGCTGGTGGTGCTCGGTCTGGTCGGCGACCCGGACGAGGCGGCCCACCTCGCCGAGCGCCTCCGGGCCGCCGTTGCCGGCAGCCGGACGGACGGGGGTCACGCGGTCACCGCCTCGATCGGGGTCGCGCTCACCCGGCCGTCCGACGGCGAGCGGGCCACCGACGAGCTGTGGCGGCTGGTCGACCGCGCCGACGCGGCGATGTACGAGGCCAAGCAGCAGGGGCGCGACCGCGTCGTCGCCCTGTGGGTGCCGCGCGCACGGTCCCCGCTCACCGACGGGGTCCCCCTCCCGGCCGCCGTCGACGCCTGACTCCGCGCTCGACCGGCGGAGCCGCCGGTTGTTTGCAACGCTTCGGGCATGACGCTGGTGGCGCCAGACCCCACCCGCACGGTGCCCCTGCCGTTGCGCGAGCAGGCCGACGTCCGCGACCGGTGGCTCACCCAGCGCCTGCTCGACCTCCTGCCCGGCCTGATGGACCGCGCCGGCATCGACCTGTGGCTGGTCGTCGGGCGGGAGTACAACGAGGACCCGGTCCTGGCCACCCTGCTGCCGGCGACCTGGCTCTCGGCCCGCCGGCGCACGATGCTGGTCCTGCACCGCAGCGACGACGGTGTCACTGCCGCCGCCGTCTCCCCCTACCCGGTGGGCCAGTTCCTGGCCGCCTGGTCCCCCGACGACGCCCCCGGCCTGTCGTTCGAGCAGTCGCAGTGGGCGGCGGTGCGGCGGATCGTGGAGCAGGCCGATCCGCGGCGCATCGGCATTGACGTCTCCGAGACGTTCGCGCTCGCCGACGGGCTGTCCCACACCGACCACCGGCTGCTGACCGAGGCGCTCGGGCCCTACGCCGAACGCCTGGTGCCGGCCGAGGGTCTGGTGGTGGGCTGGCTGGAGACCCGGCTGCCCGAGGAGATCCGGGCGCTGCACGCCCTCAACCGCCTGGTCCACGACGTCATCGCCGAGGCGTACTCCCCCGCCGTCCTCGTCCCCGGGACGACGACGGCGCTGGACCTCGCGTGGTGGATCCGCCAGCGCTTCCACGACCTGGGCGTCGAGCCGTGGTTCCAGCCGAGCGTGACGCTGCAGCGGCCGGGCGTGCCCCTGGTCGAGGAGCGCGGCGCCCTGCTGCCGGCCGTGCCGTACGGGACCGTGATCGAGCCGGGTGACCTCGTCCACTGCGACGTCGGGCTGTCGAGCCTGGGCCTGCGCACCGACACCCAGCGCAACGGCTACGTGCTGCGCCCCGGTGAGACCGACGCCCCGGAGGGGCTGCGGGACGCGCTGCGCATCGGCAACCGGATGCAGGACCTGACGACCGCCGCGCTCGCCGTGGGGCGGACCGGCAACGAGGTTCTCGCGACCGCCCGGGCAGCCGCTGCCGCCGAGGGCATCGACGCCGACGTCTACTCCCACCCCGTCGGGTTCCACGGCCACGGCGCCGGTCCCGCCATCGGCCTGTGGGACGAGCAGGGCGGGGTGCCCGGCGCCGGCGACTATCCCGTGCACGCAGACACCGTCTACGCGCTCGAGCTGGCGGTGCGCCGCCCCGTACCCGAGTGGGGCGGTCAGTGCGTGCGCATGGCGCTCGAGCAGGGCATCGCGCTGACCGACGCCGGCGTCGAGTACCTCGACGGCCGGCAGACCGAGCTCATCCTGATCCCCGGCTGAGCGTCGGGGGGGGGGGGGGGGGGGGGGGGGGCCCCGCCCCCCCCCCCCACCCCCCCCCCCAGCACCTGGCGGTGTAAACACCGCCCCAATAACTACC
>NZ_JBJGZL010000009.1:0-161159 GCF_054050495.1 Blastococcus sp. SYSU D00922 | reverse complement strand
CCAACGTCGACAACGACAACAACGCGGCCACCGTCGGTTCCGACACCCAGCACCTCGCCGCGCTGAACAAGGCCGCCCAGGCCGCGTTCGGTCTGGCCAGCACGGTCAACCCGTTCAGCCACGCGGCCGGCGTGCTGACCTTCACCGCTCCGGTCAACACCGCCGGTTACACCGACGCCGCCGGTTCGATCGACGGCACCGCCGCCTCGATCGCCAAGGCCACCCCGACGTTCTCCGCCGCCAGCGGTGCCACGTCGGCCATCACCGCCCTGGACAACGCCATCAAGACGGTGTCGACCACGCGTGCCGACCTGGGTGCCATCCAGAACCGGTTCGACCACACGATCAACAACCTCAACGTCGCGGTGGAGAACCTCACCGCCTCGGAGAGCCGCATCCGTGACGCCGACATGGCGCAGGAGATGGTCCAGTTCACCCGGAACCAGATCCTGTCCCAGGCCGGCACCTCGATGCTCGCGCAGGCCAACCAGGCCTCGCAGGGCGTCCTGTCGCTGCTCCGCTGATCGGCGAGCAGAGCTAGCGACAGCACGTCGTCGCGACCCACGAGGGGGAGGGGGCCATCGGCCCCCTCCCCCTCTGCCGTCCCGGTAGCCTTCATCGCCTCCCGCGATGCGCGGAAGGTGCCGGGCGCGCCCCTGCGGTGCGCCGCAAGCGGGCGCCCGGGCGATCGCCGGCCGCGCACGGGACGGGTGACCGAGACCGTCCCGTGCAGCAGGATGGCGCGGGTGAGGTCGAAGGGGGCCGCGCTGGCGGCCGGCGCCGTCCTGGCCCTGCTGGCCGCCTGCACGCCGGCGGCCGAGGACGAGGCCGCGGGCGAGCACTCCGGCCACACGGCGTCGGGCGCGACGACGTCCGAGGCGCCCCCGACGCCCACCCCGACGACGCCCGCCGTGCCGAACCAGCTGCCCGGCATGCCCCCGGTCTCCGACGCCCGCAACGTCTACTCCGACACCGGCGCGGGGATGCTCAGCGCGGCGGCCCGCGCCGCGCGGCCGCTGGTGTACGTGCCGCACAACAGCGGCGAGGTGTGGGTGATCGACCCGGCCACGTTCGCCGTGGTCGACCGCTTCCCGGCGGGTCTCGAGATCCAGCACGTCGTCCCGTCCTGGGACATGGCGACGCTGTACGCCACCGACGACATCGGCAACACGGTCACGCCGATCGACCCGGTGACCGGCCGCCCCGGGCCGCGGATCCCCGTGGACGACCCCTACAACATGTACTTCACGCCCGACGGGGCGGCGGCGATCTCCGTGGCGGAGGCCCGCCGCTCGCTGGTCTTCTACGACCCGCACACGTGGCAGGAGCAGACCCGCCTGGTCCTCTCCGACTGCGCCGGCGTCGACCACGCCGACTTCACCCCCGACGGGCGGACCGCCGTCTTCAGCTGCGAGTTCGCCGGCCGGGTCGCGGTGGTCGACGTCCCCTCGCGCACCCTCGTGCGGATGATCGACATGCCGGTCATGCACACGCACATGGGTCCGCAGGACGTGAAGCTGGCCCCCGACGGCTCGCGCTTCTACGTCGCCGACTCCGACCAGGGCAGCGTCTGGGTCCTCGACGGTGCGGCCACGCAGGTGATCGGCGAGCTGCGCACCGGCCCGGGGGCGCACGGCCTGTACCTCAGCCGGGACGCGACCCAGCTGTACGTCACCAACCGGCGCGACAACAGCGTCAGCGTGCTGGAGGCCAACACCGGCGCACCGATCACGAAGTGGACCCTGCCCGGGCCGTCGAGCCCCGACATGGGCGGCGTCACCGCCGACGGCAGCCAGCTGTGGCTCTCCGGCCGCTACGACGCCGAGGTGTACGTGATCTCCACGGCCGACGGCTCGCTGCTCGCCCGCATCCCGGTCGCCGAGGGGCCGCACGGCCTCTGCGTCTGGCCGCAGCCGGGCCGCTACTCGCTGGGGCACACCGGCGTCACCCGCTGACCGCTCACCCGGAGGGGTGAGGCGCGGTCCAGCCACCCGGCCGCGCGGTCGATCCCTTGCGGGTGAGGGTCCCGTTCGTGGTCTACGGCGTGCTGTACGTCGTCCTGGAGATGGTCGGGCACCAGCTCGAGCAGGTCGGGTGGGCCGACGTCTCGGGGCTGGACGTGGCCACCGCGGTGACCGATGCCCTCCTCGCGGTGGCCGTCTGCGCCGCCGTCCTCCTGGCCGTCGACCTGGGCCGCAAGCGCTGGGGGCCCGCGGTGACCGCGTGGCTGGCGCAGCGGACGCACGTCGTCGACGCCGAGATCTGGGACGACGGGCCGGTCCGGACCTACGCGTGGCGCCCGCAGCCGCTGGCCGTCACGGCCGAGCGCGTGGAGGAGCCGAGGAAGAAGTCCTGGACGGGGAACCCGTACTCCTTCGGCGGGCACCGCTTCCCGAAGGACGACGGCACGCTGCTCTGACTCAGAGCAGGGCGAGGAACAGCGCGCGGGAGCTCAGCGTGTGCGCGGACACCGCGTCGTCCCCGCGCCGGCCCACCAGCCCGGCCACGGCGCCGGCCGACGCCACGGCGACACCGGCGTCCAGGAGCGCGTCCGCCAGCACGCCGTCGAGGTCGGCGTCGTGCAGGTCCTCCACGTCACGCAGGGCGAACGGGGCGGTGGTGGTGGCGACTGCGGTCTCCATGACGGCATCTCCTGGCTCGGTCGGGCGCCGGGTCCCTCCCGGCTGCTCCGACTCTGCGGGCCGCACCGCAGGTCAGTCCCGAGGGAGCCGCACGAATTCCGCAAGACCGGACCGTCCGGCCGGGCGACCCGATCCCGCGGCTCTGGGTGCTTGGATCGTCGGCATGCTCTCCCCGATCCGGCTGACGGGCGAGCACGTCCGCCTCGAGCCGCTGACCTCCGCGCACGTGCCCGGGCTCGCCGCGGCGGCCGCGGAGGACCGCGGCAGCTACGCGTTCACCCGCGTGCCCGACGGCCCCGCCGATTCGGCCGCATACGTCGGGACGGCGCTGGCGGAGCAGGCCGGCGGGCAGGTGCTGCCCTTCGCCGTCGTCCGGACCCGCGACGAAGCGGTGGTGGGCTCGACCCGGTTCCTCGACCTGGAGGTGCTCGGTGTCCCCGGCGTCGTCCTGCCCGACGACGACCGGCCGCCGAGCGTCCTCGAGATCGGCAGCACCTGGTACTCGGCGTCGGCCCAGCGCACCCCGCTGAACACCGAGGTCAAGCTGCTGCTGCTGGGCCACGCCTTCGACGTGTGGCAGGTGCTGCGGGTGACGCTGAAGACCGACGCCCGCAACCAGCGGTCGCGGACGGCGATCGAGCGCCTCGGCGCCCGGTTCGAGGGGATCCGCCGGGCGCACACCACGGCGAGCGACGGGACGATCCGCGACAGCGCCTACTACTCGGTCGTCGCGGCCGAGTGGCCCGCAGTCCGCGACGGCCTCCGGCGTCGGCTGGGACGAACCGCAGGTCACGAAGCGACCGCACCTGTTCCCAACGGGTGATCTACGGCTAGTGTTGGCCCATCGGGAAGGCCCTGCGCTATGGCAGGACCCCGATGCACCACCACAGCTAGGAGCGAGCAATGCCCGAAGGAACAGTGAAGTGGTTCAACGCTGAGAAGGGGTTCGGCTTCGCCACCCCCGACGGTGGCGGACCGGACGTCTTCGTCCACTACTCGGCCATCCAGACCAGCGGGTACCGCTCGCTCGATGAAGGCCAGCGGATCGCGTTCGACATCGAGCAGGGCCAGAAGGGCCCGCAGGCTGCGAACGTCACGCCGCTCTGATCACCTGATCAGCACAGCGCCCCCGTCCGGTTCTCCGGGCGGGGGCGCTGTCGTTGCTGGGGGGCCTCAGCGGGCGCGCGGCACGTACCCGCCGATCAGCGCCGACATGAGCAGCGCGCCGTCGTGCTCACCGACCGCGGCCGCGGCGTCGGCGAACGCCTGCCACCGGGCCCGCTCGACGTCGGTGGGCGCGTTGGCGGCGCGGGCCGCCAGCTGCTGACCGAGCCGCTCCCACTCGCTCTGCGGCGTCGGCCAGAGACCGGCCAGCCGCCGGGCCTCCGCCGAGATGCCGGTGATGCGGACGATGTCGCCCGCGTGGTTGGTCAGCGGCTCGATGTAGCCGCACGACGCCAGCGCCTTGGCCGCGGCGACCACCTCGGCCTTGGGCAGCCCGCTCGCCGGCACCACGGAGCCCAGCAGGTAGGGGGCGCCGCCGTGCTTGGGCTCGTCGACCAGCCGGGCGATCGCCCGGAGGACGGGCAGGTCGCGGGTGAACCAGACGTCGGGCAGCAGATCGCCCGGGGCGGTGGGATCGGGGGTGGTCACTCCCCCAGTCTGCCCCGGCTCCGCCGACGGGTCGGCGCCCCGTCCCGGGGGCAGGGGGCGGGGCGCCGCGGGGAGCCCGCCGTCAGCGGCGAGCTCCGGTCAGGTCCGGCCGGACGGCCAGGATCAGGCCGAGGGTCGTGTAGCCGAGCAGCAGGTGACCGCCGCTGACGAAGGACGTCGCCTCGTCGCTGACCAGCGCCATCGCCGGGAACATGACGAGCACCCAGGTCTCGGCGATCGCCGGCCACACCCGGGCGGCACCGCGCCACCGGCCGGCGATCGCGATGCGGATGCCGATCGCGGCCATGCCGAGCATCGACAGCGGCCAGAAGGCGTCCAGCGCCAGCCAGAACACCTGCTCCGACACCTCGGGTGCGACCATCCACTGGACCGACGAGGCGATCGCCAGCCCGAGCATGACGTGCTCGGCGTGCAGGAAGCCTCGGGCCAGCCGGCCGGTCCCCGTCGCCTGGGTGCGCAGCTGCACCGCGACCAGCGCGACCAGGCCGAGCTGGAACAGCAGCGAGCTCGCCTTGTAGGCGAGCGGGTACTCCTCCCCCGTTCCCACGTCGTAGGTGAGCATCGAGCCGACGGCCCACGACGCCGCGCCGACGGCCATCGCCACGCCGCCGAACCGCACGAGCTTCGTCACCTCCGCGGCGGGCGCGGTCGGGACGGGACGGGCGTCGGTGCGGGCGGACGGCGGGCTGGTGTTGATGGACACGGTTCCTCCGAGGAGCGGGGGCGGCGCCGGGTGCACCGCGACGACCGAAACGCTCCCGGTCCGGCGTCCCGGGCAGCCAGGGCGCCGGCGCACCGGCTCACCCGAGGGGTGTCCCGACCTGGTCGGGACACCGTGCCTCTGTCGGCCGGGACGCCGGTCCCGGCATGATCCGCGCGTGGAGGTCGAGGAGCGCAGCCCCGGACCGGTGCCCGCGGTCGTCCCGCCGGGCCGGTCGTCGCGCTCCCGCGTGGTGCCCGCGCTCGGCTGGGTGGCGGCCGCCGCCACGGTGGCCGCAGTGGTGGGCAGCGCCGTCCTGGACGCGATCACGCCGGAGTCGGCGCGCGCGGCGGCCGAGGCCGGGCCGGGATGGATGATCGGCCTGTCGGGGTTGCTCCTCGCCCTCCCGGGCGGCCTGCTGGTGCAGCGCGCCCCGCGCAACGCCGTCTCCTGGGTGGTCGCCGGGACCGGCCTGTTCTGGGCCGTCGACGCCCTGGCGTCGTCCTGGCTCACCTACGCGGTACAGAGCGATCCGCCGCTGCCCGGCGCCTCTCTCTCCTTCTGGTTCGTGGGAAGAGTGGGTGCGTGGCTGCTCCTCGGCCTGCCGCTGCTCCTGCTGCTCTACCCCGACGGCCGGCTGCCCACCGGCCGGTGGCGCACCGTGTCGCTGGCAGCGCTCGCCTGCTCGGCCCTGCTGCCCGTGCTGCTCCTGATCACGCCGTCCGAGATCGCCGACCGGCGAGCCGGCAGCGGCACCCCGGCCGTCTACGACCGGCTCGACCTGGACCTGACCAGCCTCCCGCTGCCCGAATGGCTGCTGTTGCCGCTGCTGCAGGTGGCCTTCCCGCTCGTCGCGCTGGGCATCCTGCTGCCGCTCGCCGTGGTGGGTCACCGGCTGCGCGCGGCGTCCGGCGACGACCGGCGCCGGATGCGCTGGCTGCTGTGGGCCGGGGTGGTCGACGCGCTGGTCATGCTGGCCGCGCTCGTCTTCCCCACCTCCACCGCCAGCCTCGACCTCGCCGTCGCCGTGGGGCTGACGGGCCTGGCCGTCACCATCGGCATCCTGCGTCCCCGCGCCTTCGACATCGACCGGCTCCTGGGCCGCACCCTCGTCTACGGCGGGCTCGCCGCGGGGGTCGTCGTCGTCGACCTCCTCGTGCTGGCCGCTGCGGGGGCCCTGCTCGGGAACCCGTTCGGCGAGCAGAACGCCCTCGTGGTCACGCTCGTCGTCGTCGCGTGCGTGTACGTGCCGCTGCGCGGGGCGCTGTGGCGGATCGTCCGCCGCTGGGTCCTGGGCGAGCGCGAGGACCCCTACCGCGTCGTCGCCGGCCTGGCCGAGCGGCTGGAGCGCTCCGGCGGCGCGGAGGAGCAGCTGACCGCGGTGGCGGCAGCGGTGGCCCAGGCCTTTCGCTCCCCGTACGTCGGCGTCGAGGTCGAGTTCGCCCGGGGTGACCGGCTGGTCGCCGAGCACGGGCGGCGCCCCGCCGAGGTGCAGTCGCTGCCCATCGCCTACCGCGGCGAGGAGGTCGGCCGCCTCCTGCTGCCGGCCCAGGGCGTGCGCGCCCAGCTGGTCACCGGCGACGAGCGGCTGCTCGCCGACGTCGTCCGCCAGGCCGCCGCCGCCGCCCGCGCCGACTCCCTCGCCGCCCAGCTGCAGGCCAGCCGCGGCGAGCTGGTGACCGCCCGCGAGGAGGAGCGGCGCCGCCTGCGCCGCGACCTGCACGACGGGCTGGGACCGAGCCTGGGCGCGGTCGTCCTGCGCATCGACACCGCGCGCAACCTCGCGACGGCCGGCCGCGCCGGCGAGGCCGACCAGCTGCTGCAGCAGGCCCGGGACGACGTCGCGGCGGCCCTCGCCGACGTCCGCCGGCTGGTGCACGACCTGCGCCCGCCCGCCCTCGACGACGTGGGGCTGACCGCGGCGGTGCGCCAGCAGGCGGAACGGCTGCTGGACCCGCGGGTCGCCGTGACCGTCGACGGCGCGCCGGGCGTGGACGCGTTGCCGGCCGCGGTCGAGGTCGCCGGCTACCGCATCGCGTCGGAGGCCCTGGCCAACGCGGCCCGGCACGCCTCCGCCGAGCGGGTCGAGGTGACGCTCGCCCGGAGCGACGGGGCGCTGGTGGTCACCGTCGCCGACGACGGCGTGGGCATCGACCCGGCGGCTCCCGCGGGGGTCGGCCTGGTGTCGCTGCGCGAGCGCGCCGCCGAGCTGGGTGGCCGGTGCACGGTCGAGTGCCCGCCCGACGGCGGGACGGTGGTGCGGGCGGTCCTGCCCGTCGGAGCGGGAGGAGCACGGTGAGCGAGCCGGAGGAGCCACTGCGCGTCGTGGTGGTCGACGACCACCCGGTGTACCGCGACGGCTTGGCCATGCTGCTCGGGTCGGTCCCGGGGGTGGCGGTGGTGGGCACGGCCGCCGACGGGGAGGCGGCGGTGGCCGTGGCGCTCGAGGAGCAGCCCGACGTCGTCGTCATGGACGTGCAGATGCCGGGCATCGACGGCATCGAGGCGACCCGGCGGATCACCTCGGCGTCGCCGTCCGTGGGCGTCGTCGTCCTCACCATGAGCGAGGACGACGGCACGGTCTTCGCCGCCGTTCGCGCGGGCGCCCGCGGCTACCTCCTCAAGGGCGCCGACCAGGAGGAGGTCGTGCGCGCGATCACGACGGTCGCCGGTGGCGGCGCCGTGTTCGGCGCGGCGCTCGCCCGGCGCATCGCCCAGTTCTTCGCCGCGGGCCCGGCCGGGCCGGAGACCGCCTTCCCGCAGCTGACCGCCCGGGAGCGGGAGGTGCTCGACCTCGTCGCCGCCGGCCGCTCGAACGCCCAGATCGCGGCGGCGCTGTACCTCTCGCCGAAGACGGTGCGGAACAACGTCTCGAACGTGCTGACCAAGCTGCAGGTCACCGACCGCGCGCAGGCGATCGTGCGGGCACGGGAGGCCGGCCTCGGCCGCTGATCGGGTGGCGGCGCCCTCGTACCGTGGAGGCATGACGACGTCCGCTTCGCAGCAGCCGAAGGTGCAGAAGACCGACGAGGAGTGGCGAGCCCAGCTCTCGCCCGAGGAGTACGCGGTGCTCCGGCAGGCGGGCACCGAGCGCGCCTGGACCGGTGAGTACGTCGACACCAAGACCGTCGGCGTCTACGAGTGCCGCGCGTGCGGCGCCGAGCTGTTCCGGTCGGAGACGAAGTTCGACTCGCACTGCGGTTGGCCCTCGTTCTACGAGGCGTCGGCCGAGGACAACGTGATCCTCCGCGAGGACCGCAGCTACGGGATGGTCCGCACCGAGGTGCTGTGCGCCACCTGCCACAGCCACCTGGGCCACCTGTTCGACGACGCCCCGCAGACGCCCACCGGCGACCGCTACTGCATCAACAGCGTCTCGATCCGGCTCCAGCCGGCGGAGTGACCCGCTCCGAGACGCACGAGGGCGGCTACCGGAACTCCGGTAGCCGCCCTCATCCGCATCCGGGCGGGATCAGGCCAGGTCGCGGACCAGCTCGGCGATCGGCTTGCGCACGCCGGTGTAGAACGGCACCTCCTCGCGGACGTGCCGCCGGGCGCGGCTGGCCCGCAGGTCGCGCATGAGGTCGACGATGCGGTGCAGCTCGTCGGCCTCGAAGGCCAGCATCCACTCGTAGTCACCCAGCGCGAACGCGGCGACCGTGTTGGCCCGCACGTCCGGGTACGGGCGCGCCTGCATCCCGTGCTCCTTGAGCATGTCGCGCCGCTCCTCGTCGGGCAGCAGGTACCACTCGTAGGAGCGCACGAACGGGTAGACGCAGATGAACTGGCGCGGCTCCTCGTCGGCGAGGAACGCCGGGATGTGGCTGCGGTTGAACTCGGCCGGCCGGTGCAGCGCCATCTGCGACCACACCGGCTCGAGGTGCCGGCCCACGGCCGTGCGGCGCAGCCGGGTGTAGGCCTCCTGCAGCGCCTCGGCCGAGGAGGCGTGCCACCAGACCATGACGTCGGCGTCGGCGCGGAAGCCCGCGACGTCGTAGGTGCCGCGCACGACGACGTCCTTGCCGGCGAGCTCGTCGACCAGCGCGGAGAGCTCGTCGGCGGCCGCGGTCCGGGCCTCGTCCGCCAGGGGCCGGGCGAGCCGGAACACCGACCACATCGTGTAGCGGATAGTGGCGTTGAGCTCGTTCGCCCGCTTGCCGATGCTGCGCTGCCCGACCTGCTCCGCGGCCTGTTCCCCGGTCTGCTGCTCGCTCATGCGGCCATTGTTCCTCGCGCCGGCGGTGTGCCCGTGCACACCCTCGGTGCCCCGGACGCACGAAGGCCCTTCCCGAGCCGGTCGGGAAGGGCCTGAGTGACGGTGCGGGTGGACGGCGGGGTCAGCCTGCCGCCCGGTTGGTTTCCCGTTCGCGCTCCAGCCGTGCGGTGCGGGCGTCGCGGCAGTCGTCGCAGGCGGCCATCCACACGTGGTGGCGCAGGCAGCGGGCGTGGCGGGAGAACTGGACAGGGGCCTGGTTCCGGTGGAGCGAACTCACGCCTCCCTCAACACCGGGACGCCCTCCCGGATGCCCGTGCCCGTGGTGGTGTGGGCCACCACGGGCCGGACCTCACCCGGGGTGGCTGCGGCTCAGCCACGCGTCGACGTCGATCTCGACGACCCGGCCGATGAGCAAGCGCGGCGCCCGGATGCCCACCGCCGTCCGGTCGAGGGTGCCGTGCGCCCGGACGCGCAGCCAGCCGTCCGGCCGGAACTCCGCCGTCGCCGTCACCGGCAGCGGCGCCGACGTGCCGCGCACGTGCAGCGCGCCCTCGGCGGTCCAGCTGCCGTCGTCCCGCTGCCGGAACCGGTCGGCGGACCAGGTCATCGCCGGGTGCCGGTCGATGTCGAGCAGCCAGGGCTTGCGCAGGTCGGTGTCCCGCCGGCGGATGCCGGTGTCGATGCTCCGCAGGTCCATCTCTCCCACGGCCCAGCGCGGCGTCGCGTCGTCCCCCACCTCCACCTCGCCCCAGCTGCAGGCGATCGCCCCGTGCACGGTCGCCCCCAGGTTGCGGACGGCGAAGGTCACCCGCGTCCGGCTGTCCGACACGGCCCACGTGCCGGCGGCGACGAGCGGGGACCGCAGCTGGGCGGTCACGACCGCACCTCCGCCGGGACGTCGGCGCGCACGACGCGGCCGAGGGCGACGCGGTCGGCGCCCGGCAGCAGCTCCGGGTCCTCGCCGGGCAGCAGGTCGGTGCGCCGGATGCGGTCGCGCACCTCGTCGAGGGTCTCCACCGCGGTGGCCAGCCCGACCACGACGATGCGCTCGTCCGCGCTGCGGAACACCAGCACGCCGACCAGCCCGCCGACGTCCCGGACGGCCGGGTGGATGCGTTCCCGCCCGCCCCGCTCGGCCGCCTGCGCGACGGCGGGGTCCCCGCTGCCGTTGAGCCAGGTGATCTGGGCGAACAGCGGGGCCCGCCCGGCGGCCGTCCCGTCCATGCGGTCGGCCATGCGGTAGGTGCGGGTGCCGGCCGGGGCCTGCGCCTCGTCCGGCCAGAGGATGACGACGGTGCGCTCGTCATCGTCCAGGTGGTCGACGACGACCGCCCCGATGGCGTCGGGCGGACCGGCGACGGCGTCCCCGGGACGCCGGTGGGTGTGGATCGTGGCATGCACGGGAGTGCTCCTCGTGTCGGTGGGACCGGCCCGTCCGGCCCCGTCGCGGGGAACGATCCGGCGGCGGCGGACCCCGGACATCCGTGGAACCACGGGGATCCACCACTGAGAACCCGGTACGCAGGAGGGCTGCGGGCGTGGATACTGCGCGCCGTGGCGACGGCCACCGCGCCTCCCGACGGCGCTCCCTTCGTCGGCCGCACCGCCGAGCTCGCCGAGCTGGCGGCGGGCATAGCCGCGGCCTCGGACGGGCGCGGCGGGCTGCTGCTGCTCTGCGGCCCGGCCGGCATCGGCAAGACCCGCACGGTGGAGGAGGCCGTGCGCGCCGCGCCCGCCGTCGCCTGGGGGCGCTGCGTCGACGACCCCGGCGCCCCGCCGCTGTGGCCGTGGCGCCGGGTGGTGCGCTCCCTCCCCGCGGTCCGGGCAGCCGTGGCCGGCCTGGAACTGCCGTCCGAGGCGCCCGCCGACGCGGATGCCGCCCGCTTCCAGCTGGTCGCGACGGCGAGCGAGGCGCTGGTCGACGCGGCGGCGGACGACGGCCTCGTCGTCGTCCTCGAGGACCTGCACTGGGCCGACGAGACCTCGCTGCGGCTGCTGCGCCACCTGGCCGGCGAGCTGCGGGAATCCCGGCTGCTGGTGGTGGGCACGTACCGCGACCCGGCGGCCGGGGCCGGCGTGCGCGCCCTGGACGCCACGCTCCCCGAGCTGCTGCGGTGGCCCACCACCCGCACGCTGCGGCTCGCCCCGCTGACGGAGGACGACGTCCGGGCGTTCCTGCCGGGCGCTCCGGCGGAGACCGTCCGCGCCGCACACCGGCGCAGCGGCGGGAACCCGCTCTACCTGCGGGCCGTCGCACGGGCCTCGGCGACCGGGACGGCGGACGGGGACGCCGAGCTGCGGCACCTCGTGCGGACGACGCTGACCGAGCTGCCTCCGCCGGTCCTCGACCTCCTGGACACCGCCGCGGTCCTGGGCGAGGAGGTGGACGCGGGACGGCTGGCCCTCGTCACCGGCCGCCCGGTCGAGGAGGTGGGCGACGGGCTGGACGCCGCGGTGCGCGCCGGCGTGCTGGCGGCGGTGCCGGACCTGCCGGGCCGGCGTCGGTTCGCGCACGCCGTGGTGCGCGACGCGATCTACGCCGACCTCGCGCCCAGCGCCCGGGAGGAGCTGCACCGCCGTGCGGCGACGGCCCTGGAGCAGCCGGCCGCGGACGACGACAGCGCCGCCGGTCTCGTGGCCGGGCACTGGCTGCGCGCGGCGTCGGAACCCGCGGCGCTGCTCCGGGCGGCGTCCTGGGCACGGCGGGCGGCCGGCGCGGCGACCCGCTCGCTGGCCTTCGACGAGGCGGCCCGCTTCCTGGGGATGGCGCTGGCCGCCGCCGATCGCGCCGGCCTGGACCCGGCGGATCGCGCGGAGCTGCTCCTGGAGCTGGCCACCGCCGAGTTCCGGGCCGGGCGGTCCGGCGAGAGCCTCGAGCACGCGACCGCCGCCTCGGAGACCGCCGCCGCGTGCGGCCGGGTCGACCTCCTGGCCCCCGCTGCGCTCACCGTGCAGGACGTCGCCGCACCGGGCTTCCCCCCTGCGGTGCTCCGCATGTGCGAGCGGGCACTGGCCGACCCCACCCTCGCCGAGCGCCCCGCCCTGCACGCGCGGCTGCTCGCCCAGACCGCCTCCGTGCTGGCCGACGCCGGGCGGCTGGCCGCGGCGGCGGCGCCCTCCGCCCAGGCCCTCGCGCTGGCGGAGGAGAGCGGCGATCCCCAGGCGGTCGTGGACGCGGTCCGGGCCCGGATGAAGGCGAGCCCGACCGCGCTTCCTCGGGACGAGCGGATGCGGCTGGGCCTGCTGGCGATCGAGCACGCCGCCACCACCGGGCAGCCGCTGGCAGAGCTGTGGGGCGCGAAGTGGCGGATCGACGCCGCGCTGGAGGGCGGCGACATGGCCACGGTCGACGACGAGCTCGCCCGCGTCACCGCGCTGGCACGGCGCACCCGGCTGCCGCTGGTCCGGTGGCACGACCTGCGGCTGCGCGCGTCGGTCGCGGCGCTGTTCGGCAGGTTCGAGCAGGCGCTCGCCCTCAACGAGGAGGCGCGGGAGGTGGGCTCCGCCGAGCTGTCGCAGGACCTGTCGGCCGCCGGCATGTCCGGTGCCTTCCTGTACCAGTACGCGATGGTCACCGGGAACGCCGAGGCGCTGGACACGGAGGTCCTCGCGCTGATGGACCTCGCCGACGACGTGCCGATCGTGCAGGCCAGCCGCGCGGTCGTGGCCCTGGTCGCGGGCCGGCGCGACGAGGCGGCCGCCCGGTACGCGCGGCTGCGTCCGCGGGTGGCCGAGCACGACTTCGTGGAGTCGGCGGGGGTGGCCGAGACCCTCGTGCCGCTGGTCGAGGAGTTCCGCGACACCGGGGCCGCGGAGGCGCTGACCGGCATCGTGGCGGGCATCCGCATGGACGCCGGCGGCGCCGGGGTCTACTGCTGCGGCTCCGTCGACGCCCTCCTCGGCCGGCTGGCCGCCGTCCGCGGGGACTGGGACGAGGCGGTCCGGTGGTTCGAGGAGGCCCTGCGGGCGGACACCCGCACCGGGGCGCGGCCCGCCGCGGTCAACGACCGGGTCGGGCTGGCCGCGGCGCTGCTCGCCGCCGGCCGGGAGGCCGAGCGCGTGGGCGGCCTGGCACGGACGGCGCTGTCCGAGGCGCGGCGGCTGCGGATGCCCGGCCCCGAGCGGCGGGCGGCCGCCCTCGTGACGGAGGCAGGACGGGCCGCCCGCGCGGCGGACCCGCTCACCAGCCGCGAGCGGGAGATCGCGGCGCTCGTGGCCGCCGGGCTCACCAACCGCCAGATCGCCGAGCGGCTGTTCCTCTCGGCCCGCACGGTGGAGACCCACGTGCGCAACATCCTGACGAAGCTGGGCCTGGCCAACCGGACCCAGATCGCCACGCGCACGGTCGCGCCCTAGAGCAAGGCCTCCACCGCGTGGTGGGCGTCGCGGATGCAGGCCGGCACGCCCACGCCGCGGAAGGCCGCCCCGGCGATGGCGAGCCCCGGCACCGCGCTGACGGCCGCGCGGACGGCGTCGACGCGTGCCGGGTGGCCGACCAGGTACTGCGGCAGCCCGCCACCCCAGCGCACGACGCGGGTCTCCAGCGGCTCGGGGCGGTCGAGGTCGAGCAGCTCCGCCACGTCGGCGACCACCGCGCGGGTCAGGTCCTCGTCGGACCGCTGCAGCTCCGACTCGTCGCGGAACCGGCCCACCGACGAGCGGACCAGCAAGGCCTCTCCCCCGGCAAGGTGCGGCCACTTCGCCGACGACACGGTCACGCCCTTCACCAGCCGCCCGGTCACCGGCGGGACCAGCAGCCCCGATCCGGCGTCGACGTCCTGCGCCGGGAACGCCATGGCGACGACGGCCATCGACGCGTACGGGATGCCCTGCAGCGGCTCCACCGCGCCCGGCGCCACCTCGGCCAGCAGCCGGGCGGCCTTGGGCGCCGGCGCGGTCACCAGGACGGCGTCGGCGGAGAGCAGCTCCGGCGTCGCGGCCGGGCCGACCGACAGCTCGAAGCCGCCCGCCGTCCGCCGCAGCGCGTGCGCCGGTGTGCCCAGCCGGACGACGGCCCCGGACGCCGGGACCAGCGCCTCCGGCAGCGAGCCGATCCCGTCGGCGACCGTCGCGAAGACCGGCCCGTCGGCGTCGCCGCGGCTGCGCTCCCCCGCCTCCCGGGAGGCAGCGGCGGCGGCCAGCACCGAGCCGGCGGCGGGCAGGTGGGCCGCCAGCGCCGGCATCGTCGCCGCCAGCGACAGCTCGTCGGCCCGGCCGGCGTAGACCCCGCCCAGCAGCGGTTCGACCAGCCGGTCGACGACCTCGTCGCCCAGCCGCTCGCGGAGCAGGCCGCCGACCGCGACGTCGGCGTCCAGGGCCAGCCGGGGCAGGTCCGCCTCCGCCCGCACGCGGGCGACGCCGTCCGGGGAGAGGAAGCCGTCGAGGCCGTCGGCCGACGCCGGGACGCCCAGGACGGTCCCCGCGGGCAGCGGGTGTCGGCCGTCGGGCAGGACGACCGACGCCTGGGTGGTGGCCGGCGCGACCAGCCGGTCGGCGAGCCCGAGGTCCTCGATCAGCCGGACGGCCTCGGGGACGCGGGCGAGCACCGCCTCGGGGCCGGTGTCGTACCAGTGCCCGGCGAGCTCGACCCGGTGCAGCTTGCCGCCGATCCGGTCGCCGGCCTCGAGGACGACGATCTCGTCGTCGGGACGGCGCCGCCGCCACTCGAAGGCGGCGGCCAGGCCGGTGATCCCGGCGCCGACGACGACGAGGCGGCTCATCGGGCCGAGAGCTCGTGGACCAGCTCGACGACGTGGGTCAGGACATCGGGGTCGGTCTCGGGCAGCACGCCGTGGCCGAGGTTGAAGATGTGGCCGCGCGCGGCCCGGCCCTGCTCGACCACGCGGCGCACCTCGCGGTCGACGGTGCCCCGGTCCGCGAGCAGCACGGCCGGGTCGAGGTTGCCCTGCAGCGAGCGCTGCGGGCCCACCCGGCGGGCCGCCTCGTCGAGCGGCACGCGCCAGTCGACGCCCACGACGTCGGCGCCCGCGTCGCCGATCAGCGGCAGCAGCTCGCCGGTGCCGACCCCGAAGTGGATCCGCGGCACGTCGCGGTCCCCCAGCCCGTCGAACACCGCGCGGGAGTGCGGCAGCACCCGCTCGGCGTAGTCGGCGGCCGAGAGGACGCCGGCCCAGGAGTCGAACAGCTGCACCGCGGAGGCCCCCGCGTCGACCTGCGCCCGCAGGAAGGTCGCGGCCGAGACCGCGAGCCGGTCGAGCAGCCGGGCCCACGCCTCCGGCTCGGCGTACATGAAGGCCTTGGTGCGGGCGTGCTCCTTCGACGGGCCGCCCTCGATGAGGTAGGTGGCCAGCGTGAACGGAGCGCCGGCGAAGCCGATGAGCGGCGTCGGCCCCAGCTCGGCGACAAGCGCCCGCACCGCCGTGTCCAGGAAGGCCAGGCGCTCGGGCTCGAGCGGGGGCAGCGCGTCGACGTCGGCCACCGAGCGCACCGGCTGCGCGACGACCGGGCCCACCCCGGGCTTGATGTCGATGTCGACACCGGCGACCACCAGCGGGAGCACGATGTCGGAGAAGAGGATCGCGGCGTCCACCTGGTGGCGGCGGACCGGCTGCAGGGTGATCTCGGTGACCAGATCGGGGTCCTGGCAGGAGGCGAGCATCCCGGTGCCGGCCCGCAGCTCCCGGTACTCCGGCAGCGACCGCCCGGCCTGGCGCATGAACCACACGGGCGTCCGGCTCACCGGCAGGCCGCGGGCGGCCCGCACGAGGTCGGAATCGGACGGCAGCGCCCGGGCAGGGTCGGTGGCGGCACTCACGACCGCCGATCCTCCCAGACGGCGCGACAGTGCCGGCCCGCCGTCCTGATCGGCCGGGTGACCGAGCGGTTGCGGCGCGTCGGGAGCGGTGTGCTACCCGGCGGCCTACCCTGCCAGCGTGGAGCCCACCAGCCTGGCCAGCGCCGGGAACCGGGGCAGGGACGCGACCGGCGACGAACCCCCTGCCGAGTTCCGTGCCGCCCTGGAGGCGCTCGCCGCCGTCCACGCCCGGCCCGAGATCGTGCTCGAGCAGATCCCCGCACCGCAGCGGCTGGCGCCCTTCGCCCACGCCGTCGCCGCGCGGGTGGCCGAGGCCGACCCCGACGGCGCCGAGGACTTCGAGATCGCGAGCGCCCGGTTCATCGTGCTCTACGACCCCGCGGGGCACGAGGCGTGGAAGGGGACCACCCGCTGCGTGGGCTACCTCTCCGCCGCCACCGACGAGGAGCTGGTCGACGACACGATGTTCTCCGAGGTCGCCTGGAGCTGGCTCACCGATGCGCTGGCCGACGCCGGCGCCCAGCACCACGCCGTCGGCGGGACCGTCACGCGCACCGCCTCGACGAGGTTCGGCGACCTCGCGGGCCCCGAGCACAGCGTCGACGTCGAGATGCGGGCGTCGTGGACGGCGGAGGACACGGCCCTCGACCGGCACCTGCAGGCGTGGCTCGACGTGCTGGGCAACGCGGCCGGCCTGCCCCCGCCGGGCGTGCGGCTGCTCGGGCCGGGCGGGGAGAGTCGCTGACCGGTCCGGCGGCGAGGGTCTCTAACATCGGGACAGCGGCCGGGCACTGGCCCCGCTGCGCCGGCGCCCCTCTCCCCCGCCCCCGCAGGATCCCGCGGGAACGCCCCGGAGCCGGCGGCCCGACGACGAGCACCGGCAAGAAGGTGGACGGCAACTGAGCACCGAGCCCACTCCCGCCCCGGCGGAGGACGCCGCGGAGACGATCTCGACGGCCGAGCCGCTGCTCGCGCCGCGTGACGGCCTTCCGCCGGTCATCGACACCTCGACCCAGCTCGTCGAGTACGCCGGCGCCCTCCGCGAGGGCTCGGGGCCGGTCGCCGTGGACGCCGAGCGGGCCTCGGGCTACCGCTACGGCCAGAAGGCCTACCTGGTCCAGATGCGGCGCAAGGGCTCCGGGACCGGGCTCATCGACCCCGTCCCGCTGCCGGACCTGTCGGTGATCCAGGACGCCGTCGCCGACGCCGAATGGGTGCTGCACGCGGCCAACCAGGACCTGCCCTGCCTCGCCGAGATCGGTCTCGTGCCGCGCCGGGTCTTCGACACCGAGCTCGCCGCGCGGCTGGCCGGACTGCCGCGCGTCGGCCTGGGCGCCGTCGTCGAGTCGCTGCTCGGCTACACCCTGCAGAAGGGGCACTCCGCCGCCGACTGGAGCACCCGGCCGCTGCCCGACGAGTGGCTGGTCTACGCCGCCCTGGACGTCGAGGTGCTCGTCGAGCTGCGCGACGCGCTGGCGGCGATCCTCGAGGAGCAGGGCAAGACCGAGTGGGCGCGGCAGGAGTTCGAGGCCATCCTCGCCGCCGGGCCGCCGGCCCCGCGGGTCGACCCGTGGCGGCGCACCTCGGGCGTGCACGGCCTGCGCAGCCGTCGCCAGCTCGGGATGCTGCGCTCGCTGTGGGAGGCCCGGGACGACATGGCGCGTCGCCGCGACGTCGCCCCCGGCCGGGTGCTGCCCGACTCGGCGATGGTCTCGGCCGTGCAGGCCGATCCGGCCAACGAGGGCGCGCTGCTGGAGCTGCCCGTCTTCCGCGGGCGCGCCAACCGGCGGCTGGTCGCCACCTGGTTCGGCGCGATCGCGCGCGGCCGCGCCCTCCCGGAGGCGGAGCTGCCGCCGCACAGCCGGTCCGGCGACGGGCCGCCCCCGGTCAACCGCTGGGCCGACCGCGACCCCGCCGCGGCCACCCGTCTCCAGGCCGCGCGGGCCGGTCTGGTCGAGCTGTCGGAGAAGCACTCGGTGCCGGTGGAGAACATCGTCTCCCCCGACCTGGTCCGCCGGATCATGTGGAGCCCGCCGGAGGACCGCGACGCCGCGGCCGTCGCCGGGGCGCTCCGGGCCGGCGGGGCGCGGGAGTGGCAGGTCGAGCTCACCCTCCCCGTGCTGACCGAGGCGGTCACCAAGGCCTGACCCCGGCCCGTCGTTACGCGATCGTGACGATCCCCCGGCGGTGCACCCGTCACGCTGCTGCGTACAGGCGGCGTCGGACGGCGAGGGGACGGGCGGTGGCGGTCAGCGGGCTCGGCGGTCCGGCGCAGGCCGGTGCGCCCTTCGCCGACTTCGTCGCCCACCAGCAGCCGGCACTGCTGCGGCTCGCGTTCCTGCTCGCCGGCGAGCGCGGCCAGGCGGAGGACCTCGTGCGGACGGCGCTGGTGAGGACCCACCGGCACTGGGACCGGATCGTCCGGCGCGGCGAGCCGTCGGCCTACGTGCGCCGTGCACTGGTCACCGCCCACCTCAGCCGGCGCCGCCGGGTGTGGCGCCGCGTACGGCCCGCCGACGGCCCGGCCGACGTCGTGGCGGCCGGCCCGCCCGGACGCCTCGACGGCGACGAGGCGCTGCTGCGGGCGCTGCTCGGCCTGCCGCCGCGGATGCGGGCCACGCTCGTCCTCCGCTACTACGAGGACCTCTCGGAGCTGCAGACCGCCCAGGTGATGGGTTGCTCGGAGAGCACCGTGGACACCCAGGCGGCGCGCGGGCTGACCCGCCTGCGGAACGTCCTGGGCGGCGACGTCCACGGGGTCGCGCGATGACCGTCGAGGACGAGCTGCGCCAGCGGCTGCACGGCTTGGCCCACCGGACCGGGCAGCCGTCGCCCGACGGGCCCGAGCTGGCGGACGTGGTGGCCGGCCGGTCGTCGGCTCACCGGCGGACCCGCCGGGGGGTGCTCCTGGCCCTGGGGTGCGTCGCCCTGCTGGCGCTGGTGCTGCCGCGGCTGACCGGCGGCGCGGTGGACGGCGCGGACCCCGCCCCGGGATCCGCCACGGAGGCGCCGTCGGCCACGCCGGTCGGCGGTACGGGAGCCGGCGCTGCGCGGGCCGGCTGGTTCGACGGGCCCACCCGCGGTTCGCTGGCCGGCGACCGGGAGTTCGTCGACGGCGTCAAGGCGTTGCCCTGGGCCGACGAGCCACCCGTGCGCGCGGCGGACGGGACGGTCCTCTTCTACCTGCCCGACCCGCCGGTCGAGGCGCGGACCGTCGCCTTCGCCGGTGAGGTCCCGGGCGGGCGCTGGGCGCTGGTCGTGGGCACGCCGTCGGCCGAGGCGGCCGCGGCGGCGGGCGTGCCGCCGGACGTCGTCCCCACCGACCAGCTCACGGCTACCTGGTTCACCGGCCCGGTCGACGCCACGCCGGAGCAGATGACGCTCGCGAGCGGGCCCAACGGCATCGCCGGCGACTGGCCGGTCGCGCTCACCGACCCGCGCAGCGGCGTGCTCGTCGTGGTCGCCCGGCCCGGCGACAGCGTCGAGGTGTCGCAGCGGCCGATGGTCGACGCCGAGGGGCAGACCACCCGGGAGTGGCGGAAGGTCGAGACCGACGACGGTGTCGCCGTCACCCGGGTGTCGCCTTTCCCGCGGGCCTACGACGCGTCGACGTCCTACCGCGTCATGCGCGGGGACCGGCTCGAGGCGCGGGACATGCCCTGGTCGGTCCTCGACGAGGACCTCGTCGAGCAGCCGCTGCCCGTCGAGTACCCCCGTGGCCGCCCGGACGCCCTCGGCCAGCGGGCCGCGCAGTTCGCGGCGGCGAACGTGCTCGGCGAGCTCGGCCTCTCCGCCGCGCAGGTGACGATCACGGCGCAGTGGGTGGGCAGCGTGCCCACCGGAGAGGTGGAGCAGGCGGCGGTCGTCACGGTGACGCTGCCGAGCGGCGCCGTCGTCGTGGCGTCGCAGTGGCTGGCGCCGGAGCTGCCCGACGGCTCGAACATGGGCGCCTACTGCGGCCAGGCGATCCTCCCGGCCGGGCCGCCGCCCGAGCGCCGGGTGCAGGCGGTCGCCTGCGAGACGGTCGACCACACGTCGGGAGCGCCCTTGCGCACCCACCTCGTGGTGGTCGGGCCACCGGAGGTGGCGCTGGTGCGCACCTACGACGGCGACCGGGTGTTCCTGGAGGAGCACACCACCCAGGACGGCGTCCTCGTGGTCCCCATGGCCCTCGGCACCGAGACCGTGGAGGCGGTGACGGCGGGCGGGGTCACCCTGGGCCGGGTCGAGCTGCTCGGGCACGCGGCGGACTTCGGTGACTGACCTGGCGCGCGCGGCCGCCGCGCTCCTGGTGGTCGTCGTCCTCGGGGCCTGCGGTGCTCCCCGGGAGCAGGCACCGGTGCAGACGCTCGAGGTCCCCCCGGCTCCGACCGTGCCCCACGAGCCGGGGCAGACGTTCGAGGTACCGCCTCCGCCGCGGCCGGTGTCGTGGACCGACGACGGGCACCTCTCGGTGACCGCGTACGGGAGCTCGAGCTGCCCGGCCGGCCCGACCCGCGTGCGGGCCACGGGTCCTCAGGAGATCGAGGTCGACATCGATCTCCTCTTCCCGGACCGGGACCCGTGCACCGCCGACATGTCGCCGACCACCACCGAGGTGGAGCTCCCGGACGGCGTCTCGCCGGACGACGAGCTGACGGTGCACCTCCGGTACGGGGAGGACCGCGAGACGATCGTCCTGCCGCCCGCCGGCAGGTGACACGGCGGGCGGCAGGGGCCGATCCCCCTAGTGACCGGTCGCCGCGGCGCGGCGCCGGGCGAGCGCGTCCACGCTCGCGGCGAGCAGCAGCACGCCACCGGTGATGATGTAGCTCAGGTAGGCCTCGGTGCCGAGCAGACCCAGGCCGTTCGCGATGATCGCGACGACCAGGCCACCGAGGACGGCGTCCCGCACCCGGCCGCGGCCACCGAAGAGGCTGGTGCCACCGATGACGGCAGCGCCGACCGCGTACAGCAGCGTGTTCCCGGCGCCGGAGCCGGGTGCCACCGAGCCCAGCCGGGCGGCCGCGACGATGCCGCTGATCGCCGCCAGGGTCTGGCCGATGACGAAGACCGACACCCGGATCTTGGTGACGTTGACACCGGCACGGCGGGCCGCCTCGGCGTTGCCGCCGACCGCGTAGACGTGCCGCCCGTAACTGGTGCGTCCCAGCAGGAACGTCAGGATCAGCAGCAGGATGACGACCAGCGGGATCGCGTACGGGATGCCCGCGAGGACGACGCCCACGGCCGGGGCCCGGTCGACGCTGAGCACCGCGGTGACCAGGACGACCACGGCGGCGATGACGCCGATCCGGATGAGCACCACGGCGAGCGGCTGGTGCGCGAGGCCCTTCGCCTTCTGCGTGCGCCACCGGTTCAGCTGCAGCGCGGCGTAGAGGGCGATCACCACCAGGGCCAGGATCCAGCCGAGCACCACCGGCAGGTTCTTGTCGCTGATCGCGGTGATGACGTCGTCGCGGACCGGCACCGTGCCGCCCTGGCCGATGAGCCGGAGGGTGACCCCCTGCCAGCCCAGGAACAGGGCGAGGGTGACGACGAACGACGGGATGCCGATCAGCCCCACCAGGCTGCCGGTGAACAGGCCGATCAGGACGCCGGTGAGGATCGCCGCCAGGACGGCGACGTACCAGGGCGACCCGGCGTCGGCCAGCAGCTTCGCCATGACGGCCGCGCAGAGGCCGCTGACCACGCCGGCCGACAGGTCGATCTCGCCGAGCAGCAGGACGAAGACCAGTCCCATCGCCAGGATGATGATCGGCGCCGCCTGGTCGGCCAGGTTGGCCATGTTGCGCGGCGTCAGGAAGGTCTCCGGGCGCAGGATCGTGAAGAAGATGCCCAGGACGACGATGCCGAGGATCGCCGGGAGCGCGCCGAGGTCACCGCCCCGGACCTTGTCGACGTAGGCGCGCGCGGCGCCGCCGACGGAGTCGGCCGTGCGGTCGGCCTCGAAGCCGGACGGCGCGCCGCCGGGCTCCTGGGCGCTGGTGGACTCGGAGATCGTGCTCGACATGGCTCAGACCTCCACGGCCGCGACGTCGGCGGGCGCGATCCCGATGTCGCCGGACCGGCCCGCGGTGATGAGCTCGATGACCTGGCTGCGGTTGACCTCGGAGATCGGGATGTCCGCCGCCATGCGGCCGAGGTAGAGCGCGGCGACCCGGTCGGCCACCTCGAACACGTCGACCATGTTGTGCGAGATGAAGACGACCGCGTGGCCGGTGTCGGCGAGCCGGCGGACCAGGTCGAGGACCTGCCGCGTCTGGGCGACGCCGAGCGCCGCCGTCGGCTCGTCGAGGACGACGAGCTTGGATTCCCAGAGCACCGCCTTGGCGATGGCGACGGTCTGCCGCTGACCGCCGGAGAGGCTGGAGACGAGCTGGCGCACGGACTTGAGCGTGCGGACCGACAGCTTGCTCAGGGTGTCGCGAGCGGCCTGCTCCATCGACACCTCGTCGAGGACGATGCCGTTCTTGCGCTCGCGGCCCAGGAACATGTTCTGGACGACGTCGAGGTTGTCGGCCAGCGCGAGGTCCTGGTAGACGATCTCGATGCCGAGCGCCGCGGCGTCGCGGGGCCCGGAGATCGACACCGGCCGGCCCTCGAAGATCATCTCGCCAGCGTCGATGGAGTGGATGCCGGCGATCGACTTGATCAGCGTGCTCTTGCCGGCCCCGTTGTCACCGACCAGCGCGGTGACCTGGCCGGGGTAGACCTTCATGTTGACGCCGTGCAGGACCTGGATGGCGCCGAAGCTCTTGTCGACGCCCCGCAGTTCCAGGGTCGGCGTGGGATCCAGGGTGGGTGTGCCGTCCTCGGGACGGCCGGTCGGTGCGGACACGCCGGGGCCTCTCGGTTGAGCCGGTACGGGAGCAGCGTTGACTGCCGGGGCGCCCATCATGGGCGCCCCGGCAGCCGGTGACCACTACTCGATGCCCAGCTCGGAGCACGCGTCGGCGAACTCGCCGGTGCACAGCTCCTCGGCCGTCACGAACTCGTCGTCGACGACGTCCTTGACGTTGTCACGGAAGATCGAGACCGGGGTCAGCAGGACCGACGGGACCTCGCGGTCGCCCTCCGGGTCCTCGACGGTGCCGGTGGTCTCGCCCTCCTCGCCGTTGATCAGCGCGACGGCCAGCTCGGCCAGCGCGTTGGCCTCCTCGCGGATCGACTTGTAGACCGTCATGCACTGGTCGCCGGCGAGGATGTTCTGCAGACCCTCGACCGTGGCGTCCTGACCGGTCACGTTGTTCGCACCGGCGGCGTTGTTGCGACCCAGGATCTGGATCACCGAGTTGGCCAGACCGTCGTTGGCGGCCAGGACACCGACGATGTTGCCGCCGGCCTGGGTGTACATCTGCTCGAAGATCGTCGCCGCTTCCTGGTTGTCCCAGCCCGGCACGGCCTGCTCGGCCACCTGCTGGTACTGGGTCAGCGGGTCGAGGACCTCGTGCGCGCCCGCGGAGAACAGCGTGGCGTTGTTGTCGTCCGGCGAGCCGTTCAGGAAGGCGATCGGGCCCTCCGCGACGCCGTTGGCCTCGAGGCACTGGGCCAGGCCCTCGCCCTGGAGGCGCCCGACCTCGGTGTTGTCGAACGACACGTAGTACTCGGCCGAGCCACCGAGGGTGAGGCGGTCGTAGTCGATCGTCTGCACGCCCTCGTTGGCCGCCTGCTCCTGGATCTGCGCGCCCGAGGCGGAGTCCAGGTTGACGATCGCGAGGACCGTGGCGCCCTCGGTGATCATCTGCTCGGCGATGGTGGCCTGCCGCTGGGCGTCGCCCTCGGCGTTCTGGATGTCGAACTCGACACCGGCCTCCTCGAAGGCGGCCTCGAGGTAGGGACGGTCGAAGTTCTCCCAGCGGACCGAGGACTCGGTGTCCGGGAGGATCACGCCGACCTTGCCGGCGGCGTCGCCGCCGCCGCCACCGCCGTTGCCGCCGCTGTCGCCACCGTCGTCGCTGCCACATGCGGCCAAGCCGAAGACGAGGGCGGCTGCGATCGCCGTCGTCAGGGTGCTCCGTCGCGCCATGAGAGGGGACCTGCCTTTTTGTTGGGGTTACATCGAAATTCCGGCGGCACATCTTTTCCAGTCGTCGGTTGTGACCGCAAGCACAGATCTGCACCGTTGCCGGACCGTGACCTGGGCCCCCGACCCGCGCGGGTCAGGTCCCGCTTGGCCGGACGGTTACCGACGGGTAACTTTGGCGCGCCGCGCCCGCCACCTGGCCGGTCCCGAAACTCTGCGGAGGTCCCATGTCCCGCTCGCTGCGTGAGGTCGTCTTCGTCGACGGCGTGCGCACCCCCTTCGGCAAGGCCGGCCCGAAGGGCATCTACGCCGAGACCCGCGCCGACGACCTCGTCGTCCGGGTCATCCGGGAGCTCCTGCGCCGCAACCCGGCGCTGCCGGCCGACCGCGTCGACGAGGTGGCCATCGCCGCCACCACCCAGATCGGCGACCAGGGCCTGACGCTGGGCCGCACCGCGGCGCTGCTGGCCGGGCTGCCGAAGTCGGTGCCCGGGTACTCGATCGACCGCATGTGCGCCGGCGCCATGACCGCCGTGACCACCACCGCCAGCGGCATCGCCTTCGGCGCCTACGACGTGGCCATCGCCGGCGGCGTCGAGCACATGGGCCGCCACCCGATGGGCGAGGGCGCCGACCCCAACCCGCGGTTCTTCAGCGAGAAGCTCGTCGACGAGTCGGCCCTGGTCATGGGCTCGACGGCGGAGAACCTGCACGACCGGTTCCCGCACCTCACCAAGGAGCGCGCCGACGCCTTCGCACTGGCCAGCCAGCAGAAGTACGCCAAGGCCGTCGCCAACGGGCAGATCGGCCCGGAGCTGGTGACGATGGCGACCCGCTCCGCCGAGAACGGCTGGGGCGTCGCCACCGTCGACGAGCCGCCGCGGCCGCAGACCACCCTCGAGGGCCTGGCGTCGCTCAAGACGCCGTTCCGCCCGCACGGCCACGTGACCGCCGGTAACGCCGCCGGTCTCAACGACGGCGCCACCGGCTGCCTGCTGGCCGCCGAGGACGTCGCCCTCGAGCTGGGGCTGGACATCGGCATGCGGCTGGTCGGCTACGGCTTCGTCGGCGTCGAGCCCGAGGTCATGGGCGTCGGCCCCGTCCCGTCGACGGAGCGGGCGCTCGCCCGCACCGGCCTGACGATCGAGGACATCGGGCTCTTCGAGCTCAACGAGGCCTTCGCCGTCCAGGTCCTGGCCTTCCTCGACCACTTCGGCATCGCCGACGACGACGAGCGGGTCAACCCGTGGGGCGGCGCCATCGCCGTCGGCCACCCGCTGGCCTCCTCCGGCGTGCGGCTCATGACGCAGCTGTCCCGGCAGTTCGCCGAGCGGCCCGACGTCCGGTACGGCCTCACCGCCATGTGCGTGGGCCTGGGCATGGGCGCCACCGTCATCTGGGAGAACCCGAACTGGGAAGGTGCCGCGAAGTGACCACCGCAGTGTTCGAGAACGAGGTCGTCACCGAGGCCAAGGTCCGGTACCTCGGCCTGCCGGGCCTCTCCGGCGAGTTCGCGCTGATCACCCTGGACAACGGGCACGACCACACCCGCCCGTCCACGTTCGGCCCCGGCGGCCTCGCCTCGCTGGACGCCGCGCTGGACGAGATCGCGGCCCGCTCCCCCGCCCCCGTGGCGATCGGCGTGACCGGCAAGCCGTTCATCTTCGCCGTGGGCGCGGACCTCTCCGGCGTCCCGTCGGTGACGGACGCGGCCGCGGCGCGGGAGATCGCCGAGACCGGGCACCGGGTGTTCCGCCGGCTCAAGGACTCGGCCGTCCCGACGTTCGCCTTCGTCAACGGCGTGGCGCTCGGCGGCGGCCTGGAGCTGGCGCTGCACTGCCGGTACCGGACGATCGCCTCGACGGCGATGGTGGCCTTCCCCGAGGCGTTCCTCGGCCTGGTGCCCGGCTGGGGCGGCACGCAGCTGCTGCCGAACCTGATCGGCATCGACGCCGCCGTCACGGTGATCGTCGAGAACGCGCTGGCGCAGAACAAGATGACCCCGGCGCCGAAGGCGGCGGAGCTCGGCATCGCCGACGCCGTCCTCGAGCCGGCCGACTTCCTGGAGCGGTCGCTCGAGTGGGCGGTCGGCGTGCTCGGCGGTTCGGTGACCGTGTCGCGTCCCGAGGTCGACCGCGGCGCCTGGGACGAGGCGATCGCGCGTGCGAAGGCCATCGTGGCCGGCCGGACCCGCAACGCCTCCCCTGGCGCGGTCCGCTCGGTCGAGCTGCTCGACCTCGCCCGCAACGGGGTGGACGGCGAGGTGTTCACGGCCGGCACCGCCGCCGAGGACGACGCCCTGGCCGACCTGCTGATGAGCGACCCGCTGCGGGCCTCGCTGTACTCGTTCGACCTGGTGAACAAGCGGGCGAAGCGGCCCGCCGGTGCGCCCGACAAGTCGCTGGCGCGCAAGGTCACCAAGGTCGGCGTCGTGGGCGCCGGGCTGATGGCCTCGCAGCTGGCGATGCTGTTCGTGAGGCAGCTGAAGGTGCCGGTCGTGCTGACCGACATCGACCAGGCGCGCGTGGACAAGGGCGTGGCCTACGTGCACGGCGAGCTGGACAAGCTGGCCCAGCGCGGACGCCTGAACCAGGACAAGCTCAACCAGCTCAAGGGCCTGGTCACCGGTTCGCTGTCCAAGGAGGTCTTCGCCGACGCCGACCTCGTCATCGAGGCCGTCTTCGAGGAGATGTCGGTCAAGCAGCAGGTGTTCGCCGAGGTCGAGGCGATCGTCTCGCCGGAGTGCGTCCTGGCGACGAACACGTCCGCGCTCTCGGTGACGGAGATGGCCTCGAAGCTCGAGCACCCCGAGCGCGTGGTGGGCCTGCACTTCTTCAACCCGGTGGCGGTGCTCCCGCTGCTCGAGGTCGTGCGCGCCGAGCAGACCGACGACGCCACGCTGGCCACCGCCTTCGCCGTCGGCAAGAAGCTGAAGAAGAGCTCCGTGCTCGTCGCGGACGCCCCGGCCTTCGTGGTCAACCGGCTGCTCACCCGCTTCCTCGGCGAGGTCACCTCGTCGGTGGAGCAGGGCACGCCGGTGGCCGTGGCCGACCGCGCGCTCGACCCGCTGGGTCTGCCGATGACGCCGTTCGAGCTGCTCACGCTCGTCGGCCCGCCGGTGGCCCTGCACGTTGCCGAGCGGATGCACGAGGCCTTCCCCGACCGGTTCTCCGTCGGCGAGGGCCTGCGGAAGATGGTCGAGCTGGGCAAGTCGTCGGTGTACAGCGAGCCCGGCGTCGTCGACCCCGAGCTCGAGGGCATCGACGCCGGCGACTCCCCGCTGAGCGAGGACGAGGTGCGCGAGCGCGCGGTCGAGGCCCTGGCGCAGGAGATCCGGCTGATGCTCGACGAGGGCGTCGTGCAGGCGGTGCAGGACATCGACCTGTGCATGCTGCTCGGTGCCGGGTGGCCGTTCTGGCTGGGCGGCATCTCCGCCTACCTGGACCGGGCCGGCGTCTCGGAGAAGGTCACCGGCGAGCGCTTCCTGCCCAAGGGTGTGGCCTCGCTGCCCGCCTGATCCACCGCTGACCGCGACGGCCCCGCGCCTCCACGAGGAGGTGCGGGGCCGCCGTCGTCCTCGCCGTGGGTCTGTCGACCACGCGGGCGACGGCGCGGACGGCGTCCGCACCGCGAGGTGGAGGTTGGTGCCGGCGGGGCTACCGGAACTTGCGGGTGAGGCTGTCCATCGAGCGGTTCACCGACGCGACCTTGACGTGCGACAGCCCGCCGGACGCGCCGGCGACCAGCATCGCCTCGTGCGCGGCGCGCAGCGTGTCCCACACCGTGTCCGCCGGCCCCTCCAGCGTCGTCCCGAGCGCCCCGACCTCGTACCGCAGCCCGGACGCCTGGATCACGGCGATCGCGGCCTCGACGTGGGCGTGCGGGTTGTCGGAGGTGCCCGGCGGGGAGGGCGCCACCTGGATCTCGGCGATGACCCACTCGCCGGTCGGCTCGGTCACTGCTGCGCGCCGTCCACGGGCTCGACGACGTGGTTGTCGGTCCGCTCGCCCAGCTTGGCGCTCCACTCCGCGATGCGGCGGGCGACGTCCTGCTCGGTCAGGCCGGCGTCGGCCAGCACCTGACCGCGGCTGCCGTGCTCGAAGAACTGCTGGGGCAGGCCCACCGCGCGCACCGGCACGTCGCAGTCGCGGTCCTGCAGCGCCTGGGTGAGCGTCGTCCCGACTCCCCCGGCCCGGCCGCCGTCCTCGACGGTGACGACCAGCCGGTGACCGGCCGCCAGGTCGACCAGCTCGGGAGCGACGGGCAGCACCCACCGCGGGTCGACGACGGTGACCTCGATGCCGTGGTCGGCGGCGCGCTCGGCGACGGCCAGGCACATCGGCACCATCGCGCCGACGGCGACCAGCAGCACGTCGGGCCGCTCGCCCCGGCGCAGCACGTCGACCGTGCCCCGGCGCTCGAGCGCCGGGATGTCGACCGGGGGCGGCCCCTTCGGGAAGCGCACGACCGTCGGGCCGTCGGTGACCGACACCGCCTCGCGCAGCGCCTCCCGGAGGGTGGACTCGTCCCGCGGGGCGGCGAGCTGCAGGCCCGGCACCACCGAGAGGATCGACATGTCCCACATGCCGTTGTGCGAGGCGCCGTCGGTGCCGGTGACCCCGGCCCGGTCCAGGACGACGGTGACCGGCTGGCGGTGCAGCGCGACGTCCATGAGCAGCTGGTCGAACGCCCGGTTGAGGAACGTCGAGTAGACGGCGACGACCGGGTGCAGGCCGCCCATCGCCAGCCCGGCCGCCGAGGTCAGCGCGTGCTGCTCGGCGATGCCCACGTCGAAGGTCCGTTCGGGGTACCGCTCGGCGAACGCCGCGAGGCCGGTCGGGTGCAGCATCGCCGCGGTGATGGCGACGACGTCGGAGCGCTCCGCGCCGATCCGCACCAGCTCGTCGGAGAAGGCCGTCGTCCAGTCCCGGGCGGCGACGGTGCTCGCGCCGCTGTCGGGGTCGAAGACCCCGGTTGCGTGCCAGGCGTCGATCTGGTCGGTCTCGGCCGGCGGGTAGCCGAAGCCCTTGGTGGTGACCGCGTGCACGATGACCGGCCCGCCGAACGAGCGCGCCCGGCGCAGCGCCGACTCCATGACCTCGATGTCGTGGCCGTCGACCGGGCCGATGTACTTGAGGCCGAGGTCCTCGAACATGCCCTGCGGCGACAGGACGTCCTTGAGGCCCTTCTTGATCGCGTGCAGCGCGTCGTAGAGCGCCGAGCCGACCACGGGGGCGCGGTGCAGCGCCTGGCGGACCTGCAGCAGCGCCTGCTCGTAGCCCGGCCGCAGCCGCAGGGTGGCGAGCGCGTCGGCGACCCCGCCGATCGTCGGCGAGTACGAGCGTCCGTTGTCGTTGACCACGATGACGACGGGGCGGTCCTGGGCCGCCGCGATGTTGTTCAGCGCCTCCCAGGCCATGCCGCCGGTGAGCGCGCCGTCGCCGACGACGGCGACGACCGGCCGCTCGTCACCGCGGACGGCGAACGCCTTGGCCAGCCCGTCGGCGTAGGACAGCGAGGTCGAGGCGTGGCTGTTCTCGACCCAGTCGTGCTCGCTCTCGGCCCGGCTCGGGTAGCCCGACAGCCCGCCGCGCTGGCGCAGCCGCTCGAAGCCCTCGACCCGGCCGGTCAGCATCTTGTGCACGTAGGCCTGGTGCCCGGTGTCGAAGACGATCGGCTCGCGCGGTGACTCGAACACCCGGTGCAGGGCGATGGTCAGCTCGACGCACCCCAGGTTGGGGCCCAGGTGACCGCCCGTCCTGGCCACGCTGGTGACCAGTGCGTCGCGGATCTCGGCCGCCAGCACGGGCAGGTCTTCGGCTCGCAGGGCCCGGACGTCCTCGGGGCCACGGAGCGATCGCAGGAGCGGCACGGCTCGGCGGTGTCCTCTCGGTCGGCTGGGACTGCATCGGGAACGGAGAAGCAGGCCGCGGAGCAACTGTAACCGCGCCCTGGCAGCTCTTCCGAGCCAGCGCACCACCCGGATGCAGGTCACAGCCGCGGCACCCACCGCTCCCCGCGCAGGGCACCGGCCACGACCTCGACGCCGCGGGCGGCCGCGGCCAGCCGGGCACCTTCGCGCTCGTAGGCGGTCATCGCCGCCTCGATCGCGTCGGCGGGCAGCTGGTCGGCCAGCTCGACGCGGACGGTCCGCCAGCCCTTGCGGGCGGCCTCGAGGCCGGCGGCTACGTGGTCACCGGCGAACCGCGCGAGCAGCACCGGGTACCGGCGCAGCACCTCGTGGGCGCGATAGTCCGGCGGGACGAGGTCGAACAGCCAGGCGACCGCCGTGCGCTCCCAGTCGGGCGCTCCCGGCGGGCGCACCTCCTCGGGCCAGCCCGGCGGCACGACGTCGTCCACGGCCGTCAGTCTCCCCCGGGAGGACGACGGCGAGGGCTCAGGAGCCGGACTGGCGCTTGAGCCAGAACTGCTCGAAGCCCCAGGTGCCGGCACCGCTCGAGTGGTAGCTCACGAGCTCCCACCCCTCGGAGCCGAGGCGGTTGAGGACCGAGCTGGTGTCGCCCTGCTGGCGTTCGGACTGACCGCCGGGCAGCTTGACGCTGACACCGGCGCGCTGCGACTCGGCCTCGTTGGCGGTGATGACGGAGGCGTACTCCCACGTGGGCACCCCCAGACCGTAGCCGGTGCTCCGTCGGCGACCCGGCCCGCTCAGTCGTCGACGGTCTCCCGGAGCAGCGCCGAGACGTGGTCGGCGATCAGCCGGTAGCCGGCGTCGTTGGGGTGTGTGGCGTCGGCCCAGATCGCCGGATCGCGGGGGTCGTTCCACTCCTGCGCGACGGGGTCGACGAAGCGGAGGTCCAGGGACGTCGCTTCCTCCTCGATGGCGTCGTTGATCGCCTGGATTCCGGCAGCGTCGGTGCCCGGTGCCTCCGGGGCGCCGATGACGAGGATGTCGGTGCCCGGGCCGGCCGCCTCCTCCAGCGCCGCGAGGGTCTCCCTCACCGCCGGGCGGAGGACCCGGGGGTCGCTCCGGAGGTCGTTGAGGCTGCCCTGGACGACCACCACGTCCGGCGCCGAGTCGACCGCTGCCGGGATTCGCTGCGCGAAGGCCTGGTCGGGTGCGCCCTGGACGTACCCGGTGCCCGCCACCCCGAGCACTTCGTAGGTCCAGCCCAGCCGTTCTCCGACGAGTGCGGCGTATCCCTTGCCGCTCTCGCTGCCGGAGGCGGCCGTCCACGAGTCCCCCAGGAAGGTCACGACCGGCTCGCGACCGCCGTGTGCTGACGACTCCGCCGGTGGACGAGGCGTCGAGGTTGCCCCGGACGGAGCGGGCTGGCTCCCCGGGCCGATGGCGTGAGCTGCGAGGCCGACCAGGACCACCGCCGCCGCGACGGCAGTCGCACCCCACCAGAGGCTGCTCCCAGGGCGCCGTCGCATGCCCAGAACGGTAACGACCGGGCCGCATCACCGGTCGCCCGCAGCCGGCACCGTGGGGAACCTACTGACCCGTCTCCGGCAGCGGGACGGGGAGGCTGGGCGCAGGTGAGGGCAGCTCCGGTACCGGCAGGCCGGTGATGCAGTCGAGCAGGCCGCCGTCGGGAAGCGTGAGGACGCCGTCCGCCAGGCAGTCGGTCAGCTCCGTGACGGTGTCGACGACGTCGGCGAAGAAGGCCGGGAGGCCGGGGCGCGGCTGGCCGACGGAGTCGTCGCCCGCGGTCGATCCGGCGTCGATGTCGAGGGACGTGTCGCCGGCCGGGTCGGGCACGCGCTCGCCCGGTGCGCCGCCACCGGCGGCCGGCGCCTCGGGGACCACCGGCGACGGTCCCCGCAGCGGCGGCGGCGGGCCACCGGCACCGGGGCCGGGGTCCGACCGCGGGGCCGGGGCAGCGGCGGGCGCCGGCTGCTCGAGCGAGGACGGCATGTCACCGAGGTACTGCGGCTTGTCGTCGGGGAGCGCGGCGTAGCCACCGAGAGCCAGGATGGCGGCGGCTCCGAGGAAGGCAGCGGCACGGGCCATGCCGGGACGGTACCCAGAACGCGGCGTTTCATGTAACCGCCCTCACACAGACGACGGCGCCCCCGGCACCAGGAGGGCGACGCACTCGACGTGCGCGGTCATGGGAAAGGCGTCGAACCCCCGGACGGCGGCCAGCTCGTACCCCGCGGCGCGGAACGCCGCGACGTCGCGGGCCAGGGCGGCCGGGTCGCAGGCGACGTACACGACGGCCCGGGCTCCGGTGGCGGCGAGCAGCCCGCTGACCGCCTTCCCCGCGCCGGCCCGCGGCGGGTCGAGGACCACCACGTCGGGAGCTCCGAGGTCGCCGAGCAGCTCGGCCAGCCCCTCGGCGTCCACGTCGCCCTGCCAGACCTCCGCCTGCGGGAGGTCGGCCAGGTTGGCGTCGGCGGCGGCGCACGCGCCGGCGTCGGACTCGACGCACACCACGCGGCCCTCCTGCCCGACGGCCGGCGCCAGGGCGCCGCCGAACAGCCCCGCGCCGGCGTACAGGTCGAGCACCGTCTCCCCCGGCCGCACGGCGGCGAACGCGGTGACCGCCTCGACGAGGGCGTCGGCGGCCGCGGGGTGCACCTGCCAGAAGCCGGTGCCCTCGACCTCCCAGTCGCGCCCGCCGGCGTGCCGCTCGGCCCGGCCGACCGGCTCCTCGGGCAGGTCGCCGCCGGGCCGCACCACCCGGCTCGACGTGGGGCGGCCCTGCCGGTCGAGCCGGGTCGTGGTCACCGCACCGGTGGAGTCGACGGAGACGTCGACCGCCCCCGCCCCGGGCCAGCGCCGCTGGAGCACGGCGGCCGCGGCGGGCTCGACGGTGATCGGGCAGTCGTCGAGCAGGACGACGTCGTGCGAGCGGTGCCGGCGCAGCCCGGAGGCCCCCGTGCGGTCGACGGCGAACCGGGCCCGCGACCGCCAGCGCAGGGGGCCCCCGGGGAGCTCCTCGACCACCACGTCGACGTCCGGGAGCCCGGCCAGGCGGGACAGCTGCTCCCGGACCACCGCCGCCTTGAGCCGGCGCTGCTCGGCGGGGTCGACGTGCTGCCAGTCGCAGCCGCCGCACCGGCCCGGACCGCTGTAGGGGCAGGGCCGCTCGACGCGCGCCGGCGCGGCCTCGAGCACCTCGACCGCGTCGGCGCGGCAGAACCCGGGGTGGCGGTCCTCGGTGACCCGGACGACGACCCGCTCCCCGGGCAGGCTGTGCCGGACGAAGACGACGCGGCCCTCGTGCCGGGCGACGCAGTGCCCGCCGTGGGCGACGGGGCCGACGGTCACCTCGAACTCCCGGCCGGTCCAGCCCAGGCCGCGGTCCGGCCGGTTCCGGGAGGACCGTTCAGCCATAGGGCGTGACGTCGCTGGGCTCCGCCAGGCCGCGCCGGAGGTCGCCGGGCGCCGACCTGGTACCGCCGCCGTCCCCGTCGCTGTCCCGGCCCAGCGAGCTCTCCAGCTGCCACGGGACGGTCGTGATCATCACACCGGGCTGGAACTGCAGGCGGGCCCGCAGCCGGAGCGCGCTCTGGTTGTGCAAGACGTTCTCCCACCAGTGGCCGACCACGTACTGCGGCACGAACACCACGACGAGCTCGCGCGGGCTCTCCCGCCGCACGTTCTTGACGAAGTCGACGACCGGGCGGGTGATCTCCCGGAACGGCGATTCCAGCACGGTGAGCGGGACGGGGATGTCGTACCGCTCCCAGTCGGCCTGCAGCTGCCGGGTGTCGGCGTCGTCGACGTTCACCGTGAGCGCCGTCAGCGCATCCGGCCGGGTGGCGCGGGCGAAGGCGAGCGCGCGCAGCGTCGGCTTGTGCACCTTCGACACGAGGACGACGGCGTGCACCTTGCTCGGCAGCATGCGGGCGTCGGTGTCGGGCACCAGCTGCTCGGCGACGTGGCCGTAGTGCCGGTTGATCGCCTTCATCAGGACGAAGAGGACCGGCATCACGAGGATGACCAGCCACGCACCGTGGGTGAACTTCGTGATGACGATGATGACCAGGACGACGGTGGTCAGCGTGCCGCCGACGGCGTTGATCGCCTGCGAGCGGCGCATCCGCGCGCGCAGGCGCGGGTCGGACTCCGCGCGCAGCTCGCGGTTCCAGTGGCGCACCATCCCCCACTGGCCGATCGAGAAGCTCGTGAAGACGCCGACGATGTACATCTGGATCAGCCGGTTGACGTCGGCGTCGAACGCGGTGATCAGCAGGGCGGCGAAGCCGGCCAGCAGCAGGATGCCGTTGCTGTAGACGAGCTTGTCGCCGCGGGTGTGCAGCTGGCGCGGCATGAACCGGTCCTGGGCGAGCACCGAGCCCAGCAGCGGGAAGCCGTTGAACGCGGTGTTCGCGGCCAGGATGAGCACGAGGGCGGTGGCCGCCTGGACGTAGAAGAAGCCGGGCGAGCTGTCGCCGCCGAACGTGGCCGCGGCGATCTGCGCGATCACCGTCCGCTGGGGGTCGGTCTCGCAGTTGCCCGCGAAGCCCTCCAGGTCGCAGGTGTTCTCGGCGTACCGGACGTCCGCCAGCAGCGCCACAGCCGTCACGCCGGCGAACATCGTGGCGGCGATGCCGCCCATGAGGGCCAGCGTCGTGGCCGCGTTGCGGCTCTTCGGCGGCTTGAACGCGGGGACGCCGTTGGCGATCGCCTCGACACCGGTCAGGGCGGTGCAGCCGGACGCGAAGGCCCGCAGGACGAAGAACAGCAGCGCCAGCCCGGCGAGGTCCCCGTACCCGGCTTCCGGGGTGATGCTGTAGCTCGCGCTCTCGGCCACCACCGGGGAGTCGGTGAAGAAGTCCCGGACGAGCGCCGTGCCGATCATCACCAGGATCCCGGTGATGAACAGGTAGGTGGGGACGGCGAACGTGCGGCCCGACTCCCGCAGCCCGCGCAGGTTCGCCGCCGCCAGCAGCGCCACCAGCCCGACGGCGATGAGCACGCGGTGCTCGTTCAGCGACGGGAACGCCGAGATGATGTTGTCGGTCCCGGCCGCAACCGACACCGCCACGGTGAGCACGTAGTCGACGAGCAGCGCGCTGGCCACGGTCAGCCCCGCGAACTGCCCGTGGTTCTTCATCGCGACCTCGTAGTCGCCACCGCCGGAGGGGTAGGCGCGCACCACCTGGCGGTACGAGAGGACGACGGTGACCAGCAGCAGGACGACGCCCACCGCCAGCCACGGGGCCAGGTACAGGAACGCTGTCCCGGCCAGGGTCAGGACCAGCAGGATCTCCTGGGTGGCGTAGGCCACGGAGGAGAGCGGGTCGCTGGCGAAGATGGGCAGCGCGTAGCGCTTGGGCAGCAGCGACTCGCCCAGGCGGTCGCTGCGCACGGCTCGTCCGACGACGAGCCGTTTCGGGAGGTGTCCGAGGTCGGACAGGCGTGGCACGGCGGCGATGGTACGGAGCACGAGGGCTGTGCGCCGTCACGGACCGGCGCGCCCCGCCCCTGAGTGTGATGTCGCCCGTCACAGCCTCGCCTGACGCCGTCCCGGGTGTAGCTTCGCGCCGGTACGCGCGGCGGTCGGCGCCGGCGGAGCGAGCATCGCGGGAGTACTTCGTGCACGTGGTCGTGATGGGCTGCGGACGCGTCGGCTCCGCCATCGCCCGCCGCCTCGAGGAGGTCGGCCACAGCGTGGCCGTCATCGACCAGGACCCGGAGGCCTTCCGCCGCCTGGGTCCCGACTTCGCCGGCCGGCAGGTGACCGGGCTGGGGTTCGACCGGCAGACGCTCCTGGACGCCGGCGTCGACTCGGCCGGCGCCTTCGCCGCGGTCAGCAGCGGCGACAACTCCAACATCATCAGCGCGCGGGTGGCCCGCGAGACGTTCGGCGTCCAGCACGTCGTCGCCCGCATCTACGACTCCAAGCGGGCCGAGGTCTACGAGCGCATGGGGATCCCCAGCGTCGCCACGGTCCCGTGGACGGTGAACCGGCTGCTCCGCGAGCTCCTGTCGGTCAAGGTCAGCGAGCTCTGGCGCGAGCCCACCGGGAAGGTCCTGCTCATGCGGATCACCGTGACCGAGGGCTGGGTCGGCCGGAAGCTCGCCGAGCTGGAGCTCGCCTCCGGTGCCCGGGCGGCGTGGCTGGTCCGCTTCGGCGAGGCCCAGCTGCCCACGGCCGGCACGGTGCTGCAGGACGGCGACCAGCTCGTCGTCGCGGTCACCGACGACATCACGGCCCGCGTGCACGAGGTCGTGGAGAACGCTCCCCAGGGAGGCGGGCACTGATGCGCGTCGCCATCGTCGGAGCCGGCGCGGTGGGGCGGTCGATCGCCGGGGAGCTCCTCGGCAACGGCCACACCGTGATGCTCATCGAGAAGGACCCGCGCAAGGTCCGGACCCGGTCCGTGCCCGGCGCCGAGTGGGTGCAGGCCGACGCCTGCGAGGTCACCTCGCTCGAGGAGGCCCAGCTGGCGACCTGCGACGTCGTCGTCGCGGCCACCGGTGACGACAAGGCGAACCTGGTCGTCTCCCTGCTGGCCAAGACGGAGTTCGCGGTCAACCGCGTGGTCGCCCGCGTCAAGGACCCGCGCAACGAGTGGCTCTACACCGAGGCGTGGGGCGTCGACGTCGCCGTCTCCACCCCGCGGGTGCTGGCCGCGCTGGTCGAGGAGGCGGTGACGGTCGGCGACGTCGTCCGGCTGATGAGCTTCCGCAAGGGCGCGGCCAACCTGGTGGAGATCACGCTGGCCGAGGACACCCCGTGGGTGGGCAAGCCCCTGCGCGAGGTGCCGCTCCCCCGCGAGACCGTGCTGACGGCGATCCTGCGCGGGGAGCGGGTCATCACGCCGACCCCCGACGAGCCCCTCGAGGCCGGCGACGAGCTGCTGTTCGTCACCCACGCCGACGTGGAGGAGCAGCTGAAGACGGTGCTCGCCCCCGACGGGTCCGCCGGCCCGGTCTAGCCGTCGGCCGGTGGCGCGGCGTTCTCCACCCGGTGCCGGTGCAGCCGCGACACGACCCACAGCGTGACCACGACCTCGACGGCGGTCACCGGCAGCCCCAGCAGCAGGGAGACGACGCCGAGGTCGGTGGCGTTGCTGTTCTCGCTGCCCAGGTAGAGGTAGCCCTGGACGGCGGCCCGGACGAGGAACACCCCGCCCCACAGCACGGTCAGCCAGCCGTAGGCGCGCAGGAGCCGCGGGTCCTCCCGCCAGTGCAGCTCGGGCTCCGGATCGGGCTTGGCCCGCCCGGTCTCGGGGTCGCGCTCGGCCGGGCTCAGCACCGACCGGGCGCGGTCCACGCGCCCCCGCAGCCCCGGCAGGGAGTGCCGGTGCGAGGCCATCGAGCCGAGGTGGCTGGGCGCCAGGAACTCCGCGATCAGGCCCACGAGCGGACGACGCAGCGCGACGGAGCCGAGCAGGACGACGGCGAGCCCCGCGTTGCGGATGATGCCCGGGACGTAGAAGTCGCGCGCCTGCCCCGTGAAGGCGGCGATGGCGACGGCGATGCCGACCGCGAACAGCCCGCTGATCGCCTGCTGCACCGTCTCCCGCCGCACGAGGCGGAGGAGGAACACCAGCACGGCCGCGCCGAGCGCGGCCCAGATGCCGGTGCGCAGACCGTCCAGGGAGTTGGCCACGATGAAGGCGATCGTCGGCAGCGTCGCGTCGACCATGCCGCGCCAGCCGCCCAGCTGCTCGAGCACCAGGTGGCGGTCGAACGCGGGCGCCGGTTCCGACTGCTGCCCGGCGGCCGTCTCGGGTGCCGCGGCCCGCTCGGCGCTGTCCTCCGGTGCGCTCATCGCCGTCTCCCCCGGTAGCTCGGTTGCCGGGGTGTCGCCCCGCGCGTCGTCCACGTCGGCGGGGCGATCAGCCGGCGCCGAGCTCGTACCAGGGGTTGTAGATGACCCGCTTGCCGTCGAAGGCGGCGAACCGGCCGCGGGCGGTCAGCGTCCGGCCCGGCTCGATGCCGGGGATGCGCCGGCGGCCCAGCCAGACCAGCGTCACGGAACCGGAGCCGTCGAACAGCTCGGCCTCGAGGGTGGGGACGGTCTCGCGGGGGGTGTAGACGACGGACTTGAGCCGGCCGGTCACGGTGACCACCTCGCCCTTGCGACAGGAGACGAGCGGCTCGCAGCCGGCGCTGGCCGACTCGGCGCGCAGCTCCTGCGCGTCGATGGTCTGGTCGTCGGCCGTGAGCCGCTGCAACGTCCGCGACAGCCAGCTCGGCGATCGGGTCTCGGTCACGGCTTCCACTTCCTCGTCGGGGGTCCGCCGGCGAGGTGCCGGCGGACGGATGTCCTGGGCGACCGGGCGGAACCGGCCACCGGGTCAAGCGTACGGCGCGGCCCGCCGGCAGGGGGGACGACGGACCGGCCCCTCGCTCCCCCGGGTCGGGGTCAGCCGGCCGGCGGCCGAGGAGCGGCCGACGGCTGGGCGGCGGCCGGGGGCGAGCCCGCCCCGCGGGCGGCCGCCTCCTGCTGGCGCGCCAGCTGGGCGGCCATCTGCGGCGGCAGGGTGAGCGGGAGCTGCTCGCGGACCGGCATCGGCTCGACCCCGCGCACGACGACGATCCCGCGGAAGGCGTTCTCGAGCACCGCGGCCTGCTCGGGGTCCTCGGCGGCCGGGCCGGTCATCATGCCGCGCAGGAACCAGCGGGGACCGTCCACGCCCAGGAACCGGGCAGCCCGGCGCACCGGCTGGGCCGCCGCGGTCTGGCCGGGCTGCGGCGCCGCGGGCGCGAGGATCGTGCCGGCGAGCTCGGTGCCGAACGGGCCCTCCACCTCTCTGAGCGAACCGCCCTGCCCGGAGGCGCTGGTCTTGAGGTCCGCCCGGACGCCGTCCCAGATGCCGTCGGCCCGCGGCGCGGCGAAGGCCGCCACCTGCAGGAGCGAGTCGCCGTAGCGGAGCGTGGCGCCGATGACCTTCTGCTGCGGGCTGAGCTCGACCCGCAGGTCGGTCCCCGGCAGCCCTGGCAGGCGGATCGAGCCGAGGTCGATCCGCTGCACGCCGTCGTCCGGCGCGTCCGCCGAGTCCCACGGGCCGGTCGTCTCCTCGACCTCGCGCTCGCGGTGCTGCGGCTCCGGGGGCACGCCGCGCTCGCGCAGGCTGCGCTCGATCCGGTTGCGCCGACGTCCGAACGGCATCTCAGGCCTGACCTTCCCGAGCCGTCGCGGCTCCGTCGCCCACCGCGGCCGCGTGACCACCGGTCGATCCGTGCCCGCCGCTGCCCCGCTCGCTGGCCGGCAGCTCCTCGACCGGCACGAAGCGCGCCTGCACGACGGGCTGGACCACCAGCTGGGCGATCCGGTCCCCGCGGCGCAGGCTGATCGGCGTCGTCGGGTCGAGGTTCACGAGGTTGACCTTGATCTCGCCGCGGTATCCCGCGTCGATGGTCCCCGGGGCGTTCACCATGCTCAGGCCGTGCCGGTGCGCCAGGCCCGAGCGCGGGTGGACGAAGCCGGCGTACCCGTCGGGGATGGCGACCGCCACACCCGTCCCGACCAGCGCCCGCTCGAAGGGGGCCAGCTCGACGTCCTCCGCCGCGGAGAGGTCCGCCCCGGCGTCACCGGGGAGGGCGTAGCGCGGCGCGGCGTCCTCCGGAGAGGTCAGCCGGACCGGCACGTCGAGCGTCGGGGGGTACTCGGGCACCTGGCGATCCTATGAGGGTCAGGCGGGGCCCAGCGGCCGACCGGCCCGGAGGTCCCCGAGGATCCGTCCGGCCAGCTTCTCGGTCGCCCGGCGGTTGCCGCGGCCGGCCAGGGCGGCGCCGACCAGGAAGGGCGCGGCGGCCGGGACGGAGCGGGCGAGCCTGCGGGTCATCGTCCGCTGGAGCGCACGCATCCCGGTGCCGCCGAGCAGCGAACCGAGGCCCGCGGTGGCGGAGGCGTCGACCGGGCGCTGCGCCGACCAGGCGGCGAGGTAGGCACCGGCGCGGGCCCGCGCGTCGCCCGGGGCGCGGCGGCCGTGCAGCTCGTGGAGCTCGCCGATCAGCACCACCTCGACCCCCGCCACGAGCAGGGTCTCGGCACCCAGTTCGAGCGGCAGGGCCAGCAGCGAGGCCGGCGCCAGCCACTGCGTCGCGGACAGACCGCCGGTCGCGGCGCCGATGGTCGACGTCACCCGTGCGGCCCGGGCGACCAGCGCGTCGGCGATCTCGGCGTCGGAGGCGCCCGGGTGCGCGGCCCGCAGCCGCGCGGCGTCCCGGATCGGCAGCCGCGGTGCGGCCGCGGAGAGCAGGTCCCCCAGCAGCGCCCCCGGGGTGCGCTCGGCGGAGGGCGCCTCGGGACCGGGAGGCGGCGCGTCCCGGCCGGGGGCGAACGCCGCTCCCACCGCACCGGCGACCGCGCCGACGACGTCCCGCAGACCCCCGGTCGCGGAACGGCGCGGCGCCTCGCCGGCCTGGCCGGCCGGTGCCGCGCCGCCCACGAGGCCGGCCACCGCGTCGGCCACGGCTCGGGCGGCGCGACCGAGACCGGTCTCCTCGGGGACGGGCGCGGGAGGAGCCACCGGGCGCGGCGGCGGGACGTCCCGCGCCGCACCCAGCCGTGGACCGTGCTCGGTCATCGCGCCCCTCCCGTCAGCGCTCGCGCCTCTTACGCGCAGTCGCGGCAGAGCAGCTGGTCACCGCGCGTCGACGCGAGGCGGCTGCGGTGCTGCACGAGGAAGCAGCGCGAACAGGTGAACTCGTCCTCCTGCTTCGGCAGGACGCGGACGGTGAGCTCCTCGCCGGAGAGGTCGGCGCCCGGGAGCTCCAGGTTCTCGTTGAAGTCGGTCTCGTCGACGTCGACGGAGGCGGACTGGGCCTCGGCCCGGCGAGCCTTGAGCTCCTCGAGGGAGTCCTCGCCCAGCTCGTCGGCCTCGTTGCGGCGCGGGGCGTCGTAGTCGGTGGCCATGGGGTGCCCCTCCTGTGTTCCTGCGGGTGTCGGCCCGCTCGTCCGGCGCCGGCGCGGGGTGTGCGCCGGCGCCCTGCCGGCCGCGGTGGCGACCGGTGGGTCGTGGTCCGGCAGCCCCCTTCTGGGCTGCCGGGTGCCGGTGGTGCTCCGGACAGGGCCGGCGCCGGCTCCCGCGGTGCGGGGGGCGACCGGAACCCGTCCGGGCCGCTCCTGCCCCGCCCGCCCGGAGACGGGTGGGGAAGGTCCGGCCAGCCCCCCAACGCGGCGCGGCCCCGGTTTGTGCCCACCTCCGGAAACGAGTTCCGAGCGGGCCCCCGGGCCGCGGAGCGCCAGAGGTTACCCTGCCGCCGTGGCGACTCCCGTGGGTGCTGATCCAGCCGTCGTCGGGCCGTACCTGGCCTCGGTCCTCGGGCACGAGCGCTGGCGCTCCGTCGACGTGCAGCTCATCGCGGCGGGCATGTCGAACCTCACCTATGTGGTCACCCCGCAGGACGGCACGGACGACGACGCGGTGATCCTCCGGCGCCCTCCGACGGGCGCCGTCCTGGCCACCGCGCACGACATGGCGCGCGAGCACCGCGTCATCTCCGCGCTCGGCCCCACGGACGTGCCGGTCCCCCGCACGCTGCACCTGTGCACGGACGAGTCGGTGCTCGGGGCGCCGTTCTACGTGATGGAGCGGGTCGTCGGCATCCACGTCGTCCGCGAGTTCCCGCCCGGCTACGCCGACGAGCCGGAGCAGCGCCGCGCGGTGGGCGAGAACCTCGTCGACGTCCTGGCCGACCTGCACTCGGTCGACTACGCGGCCGTGGGCCTGGGCGAGTTCGGCCGGCCGGAGGGCTTCGCCGCCCGCCAGGTGCGCCGCTGGACCAAGCAGTGGGACGCCACCCGCGACCGCGACCGGCCGAACCTCGACGCCCTGGCCGCGCGCCTGGCCGAGACGGTGCCGGCGACCCAGCGGTCGAGCATCGTGCACGGCGACTACCGGCTGGACAACTGCCTGCTCGACCCGGAGCAGCCCGGCCGGATCCGCGCGGTGCTGGACTGGGAGATGTCCACGCTGGGCGACCCGCTCACCGACATCGGGATGATGTTCGTCTACTGGCCGCAGGCCGGTGAGGAGCGCGCCTCGACGATGAGCCCGGTGACGACGCTGCCCGGGTTCCCCACCCGCGCGGAGGTCGCCGAGCGCTACGCACGGCGCACCGGAGCCGACCTCTCCGACCTGAACTGGTACGTCGGCTTCGCCTTCTTCAAGTTCGCGGCGATCATCGCCGGCATCGTCGCCCGGTCGGCTGCCGGCGCCATGGCGGGCAAGGACACCTCCGGCTACGCGGAGCGCATCGACCCGTGCGTCGAGCTGGGACGCGCCGCGCTCGAAGACGGTGCGATCTAGCGCCAGGTCGCGGCCCTAAGCTCCAGCCGACCGACCCTCCCGGAGCGCTGCTCCCGGGTCCTGCCGAGGAGAGACAGTGACGCTGCGGACCGAGCGCCCGCCGGTGCGCCCCCGGAGCGGCCGCCGCCCGTGGCCGCCCCTGATCTTCCTGGCCGTCCTCGCGCTGGCCGCGGCCGCCGTCTGGTGGAACGTGCTCCGCACCGAGGCGCGGGACGAGGCGCGGGAGAACGCGGCCTGCGAGTCGGCGGCGGCGTCGGCGCCACCCACGGACATCGACCCGGCCTCGGTCACCCTGCGGGTGCTCAACGCCACGGACACGAGCGGACTGGCCCAGACGGTCGCGACCGCGCTGCAGGAGCGCGGGTTCGTCATCGGCGAGGTGGCCAACGACTCCAGCGGCCGCGAGGTGACCGGCGTGGGCGAGCTGCGGCACGGCCCCCGCGGCGACGACGCCGCCCGGTACGTGCGGGTCTACATCCCGGACGCCGGCGACTACCCCGACACCCGCGCCGACGCGACGGTCGACGTCGTCGTGGGGCCGGAGTTCCAGACGCTCGCCTCCGCCGAGGAGGTCGCCGCCGCGCTGGTGCCGCCGACGGGCGCGGCCGCCGACTGCTGATCAGGCCCGGTGCAGCTCCTCGAGCAGCTGCACGAACGGCGCGGCGATCGACGGCGCGGCCGCGACCGCCATCGGCTGGGCGAACGGCCGGCCGCCGAGGCCGGTGAGGAGCAGCCCGGCCTCCGCCGCCACCAGCGCCCCTGCCGCGTGGTCCCACGGGTTGAGGTCCAGCTCGTAGTAGGCGTCCACCCGGCCGGCGGCGGCCGAGCAGAGGTCGAGCGCGGCGCTGCCGTACCGGCGGATGTCGCGCACGCGCGGCAGCAGCTGCGCGACGACGGCGCCCTGGGCCCGCCGTTGCTCGACGCGGTAGCCGAAGCCGGTCGCCACGAGCGTCTGCTCCAGCGAGACCGGGCTGCTGCCGGTCAGCCGCACCGGCTCCGGCCGCCCGGGGGACGACGCGAACGCGCCCCCACCGGCGGTCGCCGTGAACAGCTCGCCGGTCGCCACGTTGAGCACCACCCCCGCACGGACCTCCCCGTCGACCTCCGCGGCGATCGAGACGGCGTAGGCGGGCAGGTCGTAGAGGAAGTTCACGGTGCCGTCGATGGGGTCGACCACCCACCGCACGCCGCTGGTCCCGGTGCGGTCGGCGCCCTCCTCCCCCATCACGCCGTCGTCCGGGCGCGCGGCGAGCAGCCGGCCGACGACCAGCTCCTCGCTGGCCCGGTCCACGGCGGTGACGACGTCGACCGGGCTGGACTTCACGTCGACGTCGTCGGCGGCCGACGCGCGGCCCCGGGCGACGAGCGCGGCGGCCTCCCGGGCGACGTCGACCGCGAGGGCCAGGAGCTGGTCGGGGTCGGCGGCGGGTGCACTCACCCGGGTGATCCTGCCGTAGCCCGGGACGCGGGAGAGGCCGCTCACTAATCTGTCCGCGTGCAGGGCTTCGGAGTGGACATCGGCGGCAGCGGCATCAAGGGGTGCCTGGTCGACCTCGAGCAGGGACAGCTGATCGGCGAGCGGCTGCGGATCGAGACCCCGCAGCCGTCGCTGCCCGACCCCGTGTACGGCGTCGTGGCCCAGATCGTCGAGCACTTCGGCTGGACCGGCCGCGTGGGCGTCACCTTCCCGGGCGTGATGAAGAACGGGGTCGCGCACACCGCCGCCAACGTCGACAAGAGCTGGATCGGCACCGACGTCGACGCCGGCATGGACGCCCTCATCCCCGGCACGGTGGAGACGCTCAACGACGCCGACGCCGCCGGCATCGCGGAGATGCGCTACGGCGCCGGCCGCGACCGCGGTGGCGTCGTCCTCATGCTGACCTTCGGGACCGGCATCGGCAGCGCCCTGTTCGTCGACGGGCACCTGGTGCCCAACACCGAGTTCGGCCACATCCAGGTGGACGGCGAGGACGGCGAGCGCCGCGCCTCGGCGGCCGCGCGCGAGCGCGAGGAGCTCGGCTACCCCGAGTGGGCCAAGCGGGTGGACCGCTACCTCGACGTCCTCGAGGCCGGCCTCTGGCCCGACCTGATCATCGTGGGCGGCGGGGTGAGCAAGAAGGCGCACAAGTGGGTGCCGCTGCTCTCCACCCGCACCCCCGTCGTCCCGGCGCAGCTGCAGAACGACGCCGGGATCGTCGGTGCGGCCCTGGCCGCGCACGAGCGCACCGACCGCTGACCCCCGGGCGCCCGAACGGGTGAGGCGCGTGGGGCGCGAGGTGACCGGGACTTCAGCGATCCGGGCTCCCGGCCGATGCACCCGGATGAGCGAGAACCGCCCAGGAACGCGCACTTCGCCCCGGAGGAGCGAGGCTGCGGGATCCGAGGCGGTGGAGAACCCCCGACACGCCGTTACAATGAGAGAGCCCCACCCCGTCGCCCTCCAGCCGGGAGGGATCCCCTGCCCGTCCAGCGGCCAAACGCCGCGCCGGTCTGCCGGGACCTCTGCCGCTGCACAGGTGCGAGGACCGGAGCCGCTGCCCAGGGACCAGAAGGCCCCTCGGGGAACGAACCCAGCACGGGAAGGAACCTGAGTGCCCGCCGACAAGCCAGCACCGGAAGCAGCCGCCGCGAGCACCCGCAAGAGCTCCGGCACCGCCACCGGTACCCGTGCTCCCCGGACCAGCGCCGCGGCAGCCAAGACGGCGAAGACGGTGACGGCCGCCGCCGAGCCGGCCGCGAAGGCCGCGCCCCGGAAGAAGGCGGCGGCGAAGACGACCGCCAAGAAGCCCACCGTCGTCCCCTCGCCGGGGACCGGTGAGGGCACCGTGCTGACGGCCGTGGCCACCGACGCCTCCGCAGTGGCGGTCGTCGACGGCGGCACGGAGGGTCTCAAGCTCGACGAGACCGTCGTCACCGGCAAGGACGGCGTCGAGGTCGTCCCCACCGAGGAGGAGGCCCCCGAGGGCGGCGCCGACTTCGAGTGGGACGACGAGGAGGAGTCCGAGGCGCTGCGCCAGGCGCGCAAGGACGCCGAGCTCACCGCGTCGGCGGACTCGGTCCGCGCCTACCTCAAGCAGATCGGCAAGGTGGCGCTGCTCAACGCCGAGGAGGAGGTCGACCTCGCCAAGCGGATCGAGGCCGGGCTCTACGGCGCCGAGCGGCTGCGCCAGGTCGAGGAGGAGGGCCAGAAGATCTCGCCGCAGATGCGCCGGGACCTCAACTGGATCGTCCGCGACGGCGAGCGCGCCAAGAACCACCTGCTCGAGGCCAACCTCCGCCTCGTGGTCTCCCTCGCCAAGCGCTACACCGGCCGCGGCATGGCGTTCCTGGACCTGATCCAGGAGGGCAACCTCGGCCTGATCCGCGCGGTCGAGAAGTTCGACTACACCAAGGGCTACAAGTTCTCGACCTACGCGACGTGGTGGATCCGCCAGGCGATCACCCGCGCCATGGCCGACCAGGCCCGCACCATCCGCATCCCGGTGCACATGGTCGAGGTCATCAACAAGCTCGGCCGCATCCAGCGCGAGCTGCTCCAGGACCTGGGCCGCGAGCCCACCCCGGAGGAGCTGGCCAAGGAGATGGACATCACCCCGGACAAGGTGCTGGAGATCCAGCAGTACGCCCGGGAGCCGATCAGCCTCGACCAGACCATCGGTGACGAGGGCGACAGCCAGCTCGGCGACTTCATCGAGGACTCCGAGGCCGTCGTCGCGGTCGACGCCGTCAGCTTCACGCTCATGCAGGACCAGCTGACCAGCGTGCTGCAGACGCTCTCCGAGCGGGAGGCCGGCGTCGTCCGGCTGCGGTTCGGCCTGACCGACGGCCAGCCGCGCACCCTCGACGAGATCGGCCAGGTCTACGGCGTCACGCGTGAGCGGATCCGCCAGATCGAGTCGAAGACGATGTCGAAGCTGCGCCACCCCAGCCGCTCCCAGGTCCTGCGCGACTACCTGGACTGAGCACTCCCGACGAGGGCCCCGAGCGACGAGCTCGGGGCCTTCGTCGTCTCCGGCCTCGCTCGTGGAGCGTTCTTCGTGCTCCTGGAGTCCTGCAGCACTCCAGGAGCGGGAGGCCGACTCCAGGAGCGAGCGCCCGCTGGGCGTCGCCGCGGTGGAGGCTGCACACCCAGCGGGCGACCCAGGGTCGTGCCGAGTGGGCCCCGGAGGGGTCCGCACAGGGACGACGCAGCGGCTCCACCCGACCGGGGGACGGCACCTGGCCGCGGTGCGGTCCGGAGGAGCGCAGTGTCGTCGCCCGTATGGGTCACAGAGTCATCGCGGTCGGTGTGCGCGGCGAAGTGTCGGGTAGACGGCGTAGCGTGGGAGACGTCAGAACAGCAGCGGACCCACGGTCGGGCCGGCAGCCAGCCGGTCAGGCAGATCGACCAGCTCGACAGTCCCATCCAGGTGTCCCCTGCTGAACTCGTTCCACCCAGGTGTCCCTCCGGTCACGGACTCATCTCTTTCGGCGAGTCCGCGATCACAGGCCATCGGAACGGGAACACGAGGGGCCATCCTGGCGCTGTGCAGGAGGCCGATCCGCAGCCGCGGGTCCGTGCGGTAGAGAGCGAGTGATGAGCCAGATGACCCAGACGCTGACGTCGACCCCGCCCACCGATGACCTCGTCGTCCCGTTCCACTGCGACCGTTGTGGAGCCCTGGCCAAGGTTCGCGTCGTTCTCGCGAGCGGTAGCGATCTCGTGTTCTGCGGGCACCACGCCCGTGAGTACGAAGGCAAGCTTCGTGACATCGCCGTCGACTTCATCGACACAGAGGGCGAGCAGCGCGTAACTGCGTGATTTCGGCGGTATCGTCGCGCCCGCGATGACCGCCTCACCTGACGACGCCGCCGCGTCCTCCTCTCCGCCACGCGCGGGAGGAGGGCCGGCGGCTCCGTCGTTCCTGGGGACTCCCGGTCGACCCGAGCCGGAGGAATCCCCCATGCCGCAGCAGCCGCCCGTGCACGACGAGACCGTGCGCATGCGTCCCGAGGGGCTCGAGGCGCGCCCTGCGCCGGACGGCGGCCGGCCTGCGCCGGTGGAGGAGCACGACGACACCCGTCCGGTCACCCGCGACTGGCTGCTGGGCGCCCCCGACCCCGTGGCCGACACGCCGTCGCGTCCGGAGCCCGACGAGGACCGAAGCACCCAGGCGCTGGAGATGTCCGACCCGGCCCCCCTGGGCGCCACCGACACCGCTCCGGTGGACGCCGCGGTGCGCCAGGGCGTCGTCCACGACACCGAGCCGGTGGACGGCCCGCCTGCGGACGAGCGCGAGCCGTTCCTGCTCCAGGACGACGGCGCCGACGGCGACGGCCCCGCCGGTCCCCCGCCGGGCGACGAGCCGCCGGCCGACGGACCGCGCGGCCCGTGGTGGCGCCGGCGCGCCGTTCTCGTCCCCGCGGGCGCCGTGGCGCTGCTGGCCGCCGTCTACGGCGGCGACCTGCTGATCTCCTCCGGCGACATCCCCCGCTCCACGATCGTCGCCGGGGTGGACATCGGCGGCATGTCGACGGCCGCCGCGGCCGACGCCCTCGAGGAGGAGCTGGCCCCCCAGATCGCCGCCGACCGCACGGTGGTCGCCGACGACGTGGAGGCGGCCTTCTCCCCTGTCACCGCCGGCCTGGCCCTGGACGTCGACGCCACGATCGACGCGGCGGACGACCAGCCGCTCAACCCCTGGACGCGGCTGGTGACGTTGTTCTCCGACCGCGAGGTGGAGCCGGTCGTCAGCTCCGACGACACCGCGCTCAACGCGCAGATCGAGACCGTCGCCGCCGGCGTGGACCGGGCACCGGTCGACGCCACCATCGCCATCGAGGGCACCACCCCGAGCGTCGTGGACGCCGCCGACGGACGGCACCTCGACCGCGAGGGCTCCGCCGACGCGATCGTGGCGGCCCTCGCCTCCGGCGACGACGCCTCGACGCCGATCGAGCTGCCGGTCGACGTGACCCCCGTGCACGTCGACGCGGCCGAGGCGCAGCGGGTGCTGGACGAGACCGTCACGCCGGCGCTGTCGGCACCGGTGTCCGTCGTCGTCCCGAACAGCGACGACACCGCCGAGGTGTCGGTCGAGGCCCTCGCCACCTCCCTCACCTTCACGCCGCAGGAGGACGGCGTCCTCGCCGTCGGCGTCGACCCGGCCAGGCTGGAGACGGCGCTCGGTGACGAGCTCGCCGTCTTCGGCAGCGGCGCGAAGGACGCCGAGTTCCAGGTGTCGGGCGGCGCGGTCACCGTGGTCCCGTCGGTCGACGGCACCGGTGTCGCCCCGGCGACCCTGGCCGAGCAGCTCGTGCCCGTGCTCACCGAGCCGGCCCCCCGCACCGTCACCGCGCAGCTCGGTCCGGTGCCCGCCGACTTCACCACCGAGGAGGCCCAGGCCCTCGGCATCAAGGAGGAGATCGGCTCCTTCACGACCAACATCGGCAACCCGGCCAGTGGCGAGAACATCCGCGTCGTGGCCGCCGAGGTCGACGGCGCGCTCGTCATGCCGGGCGAGACCTTCAGCCTCAACGGGTTCACCGGCCCGCGCGGCACCGCCCAGGGCTACGTGCCGGCCGGTGTGATCAGCGGTGGCCAGTTCACCCAGGCCGTCGGCGGCGGCATCAGCCAGTTCGCCACCACGATGTTCAACGCGGTGTTCTTCTCGGGCCTCGAGGACGTCTACCACAAGCCGCACAGCTACTACATCAGCCGCTACCCGGCCGGCCGCGAGGCGACGGTGTACGAGGGCCAGATCGACCTGCAGTGGCGCAACGACACCGACACCGGCGTCTACATCGACACCGCCTGGACCCCCGGCACCATCACCGTCACCTTCTACGGGACCAAGCGCTACGAGATCCAGTCGATCAGCAGCAACCGCGTGAACGTCCGGGAGCCGGCCGTGCAGGAGAAGCCGGACGACGGCACCTGCAAGTCGCAGGCCGGCGCGCAGGGCTTCGACATCACCGTGACCCGCGTGTTCCGCGACCTGGCCACGGGCGCAGAGATCCGGCGCGAGGACTTCCGCACCCACTACGCGGCGGAACCCATCATCCGGTGCGTCCCGCCCGCGGCCCCGCCGGCGCCCACGCCGGGCGGCTGATCGGTCCCCCGGGCGAGGGATCCGCCCGCCGCTCCGGCTCCGGAGACCGGCTGCGCCCCGCCCGGACGTGCACACTGGGCAGGTGAGCACCGTCCTGCCCAGCGGGTCCCCGACCCGCGCCGGGGAGCCCGAGCCGGCGGTGACGACGGCTCCGGCGGCTGCCGCACGGGTCGACGCCGAGGACGACGGGTCCTCCGGCGGTCGCCTGCACGGCTGGCCGGCGCCCGTGCGGGTGCCGCTGCAGGTGCTCGGCCGCACGCTCGCCAAGGCGTGGCAGGACCGCATCCTGGGGCTGTCGGCGGAGGCGGCGTTCTGGCAGATCCTCTCGGTGCCGCCGCTGCTGATCGGGCTGCTCGGGTCCCTGGGCTACCTCGGCTCGCTCATCGGTGGCGACGCGGTCCGCGAGATCGAGGACCAGTTGCTCACCGCGGCCGCGCAGGTCCTCACGCCCGATGTCGTCGACGACCTGGTCGCGCCCACGCTGTCGGACATCCTCGGGTCGGGCCGGCTCGACCTGCTCAGCCTCGGCTTCCTGCTGGCCCTGTGGGCGGGGTCGTCGGCGACGGCGACCTTCATGAACACGATCGTCATCGCCTACGACCAGCGCGACGTCCGCGGCCCCATCCGCACCCGGCTCAAGGCGCTGTGGCTGTTCGTCGTCGGCATGTTCATGGCCGTCCTCACGCTGCCGCTCCTGGTGCTGGGGCGCGAGGTGCTCGTCGGGCTGCTGCCCGAGGACTGGCGGGACACGGGCATGGTCCTGGTCAACGCCGTCTACTGGCCGGTCGTGATCATCGGCCTGCTGCTGGCGCTGACGAGCTTCTACCACGTGGTGCTGCCCAACCGGCTGCCGTGGCGTCGGCACCTGCCGGGGACCGTGCTGGCTCTGGGGTTCTTCCTCGTCGCCGCGCTGGTGCTGCGGGCATACGTGGCCGACATCCTCATCACCGCGCTGCCCTACGGCGCGCTGGCGGCGCCCATCGGCGCGCTGCTGTTCTGCTTCTTCTTCGGCATGGCCGTGCTGCTGGGCGCCGAGCTCAACGCGACCATCCAGGCCCGCTGGCCGGCACCGCTGCGGCGGCACGACCGCCGCCGCCGCGAACGCCGCGAAGCGAAGCTGCAGGCAGAGGCGAAGAGGCTCGGCTTGTCGTAGGCGCGCAGCGCCCCGGGAGACGCTGCGCGGGGTTCCGGCCCTCTCTCAGTCCTTCTTGAGCTGCTCGTAGATCTCCTTGCAGGCCGGGCACACCGGGCTGCCGGGCTTCGGGCTCTTCGTGACCGGGAAGACCTCGCCGCACAGGGCCTCCACCAGGGTGCCCATGACCGCGCTCTCGGCGATCTTGTTCTTCCGCACGTAGTGGAAGACCTCGTTGGCGTTGCCGGTGTCGGCGTCGCGGACGTCCGGCCGCTCGAGGATGTCGCTGCTGCTCATGGGTCCACTCCCCTGCTCGGCCGCTTCGGTGCGCCCACCATGATGACAGGGTGCATGCCTCGACCCGCGATCTTCCCGCCGGCACCGTCCTGTCCCCCGAGGTCGCCGACGCCCTGAGCGCCGGCCGGCCCGTCGTCGCGCTGGAGAGCACGCTCCTGGCGCACGGCCTGCCCCGCCCGGACAACCGTGCCGCAGCCGACGACGTCGAGGCGGCCGTCCGCGCCGGCGGCGCCGTGCCCGCCACGATCGCGGTGCTGGACGGCGTCCCGCACGTGGGGCTGACCGCCGCGGAGGTCGACCGCGTCTGCGCCGACCCGGACCTGGCCAAGCTGGGCGTCCGCGACCTGCCGGTGGCCTCGGCGCTCGGCCTGAGCGGCGCCACGACCGTGTCCAGCACCGCCCTCCTGGCCGCCGCCGCCGGCATCGGCGTCTTCGCGACGGGCGGGCTGGGTGGCGTGCACCGTCAGGCCGTGGACACCTTCGACGAGTCCGCCGACCTCACGGCGCTAGCCCGGACCTCGCTGGTCGTCGTGTGCGCCGGCGTGAAGTCGATCCTCGACGTCCCGGCGACCCTGGAGCGGCTGGAGTCGCTGTCGGTGACCGTCGTCGGCTACCGGACGACGACCTTCCCCGGGTTCTACGTCGCCGACTCGGGCTCGACGGTGGACTGGTCGGTCGACGACGCCGCGGCCGCCGCCCGGGTGTTCGCCGCCCGCCGCGAGCTCGCTCCCGGCGCCGTCGTCGTGGCCAACCCGCTCCCGCTCGACGAGCAGCTCGACCCGGACTTGCACGACCGGGTCATCGCCGGCGCCCTCGCCGCCGCCGAGGAGGCCGGCGTGCGGGGCAAGGACGTCACGCCGTTCGTGCTGGACCACCTGCACCGCGCCAGCGAGGGCGCCACCCTCGCGGTCAACGTCCGGCTGGTGCTGCGCAACGCCGAGCTGGCCGGGCGGATCGCCGCGGAGCTGGCCGAGGTGGCCCGCTGAGCGGCGGTCCCCGGGTCGTCGTCGTCGGCGACGTCGCGACCGACGTCGTCGCCGTCCTGTCCGGGGAACCGGCCCCCGGCTCGGACCGCCCGGCGACGATCCGCAGCCGCGGCGGCGGCGCCGGGGCGAACGTCGCCGCCCACCTGGCGCACCTGGGTGCCCGTGTGTCCCTGGTCGGTTGCGTCGGGGACGACGCCCCGGCCGCCGGGCTCGCCGCCGAGCTGACCGCCGCCGGGGTCGACCTCCGGCTCCGGACCGTGCCCGGCACGGCGACCGGCACGATCGTCAGCCTGGTCGAACCGGGCGGGCAGCGCAGCATGCTGGCCGACCGGGGCGCGAACCTCGCCCTCCGGCCGGAGGACGTGCCCGCGCCGGAGCCCGGGCAGCACCTTCACCTGTCCGGCTACACGCTGCTGGACGACGGCCCGCGCGCGGCCGGGTTGGCGGCCTTGCGCGCCGCCCTGGACGCCGGCTGCACGGTCTCGCTCGACCCGGCCTCGACCGGCCCGCTCACGCGGTACGGCGTGGACAGGTGGCTGGCGGACACGGCCGGCGCCACGCTGCTGCTGCCGAACGTGGACGAGGCACGCGTGCTCACCGGCTGCGCGGACCCGGCCGACGCCGCGCGCGCCCTCGTCCACCGGCACCGGATCGTCGCGGTGAGCCTGGGTGCCGACGGGGCGCTGTGGGCGTCCGGCGACGTCCTGGTGCACCGTCCCGCGCACCCCACCGACGTCGTCGACACCACGGGCGCGGGCGACGCCTTCGCCGCCGGCCTGCTGGCCGCGTGGCTGGGCGCACCGGGAACCGACCCCGGCAAGGCGCTCGACGCGGGCCTCGCCCTCGCCGCCGAGGTGGTGCGCCGGCCCGGGGCGCGCTGAGTCAGCCCTCGATGACCCGCGCGGGCCGGCTCTCCAGGACCCGGTCGGGCCGGGCGTCGTACCGGTTGACGTGCAGCTTCTTCTTGGGCGGCCGGTCGTTGGCCATGACCACGGCGATCCAGGGCAGCACGGTGCCGAGGACGGCGAAGATCAGCATCAGCCAGACGACCTGGTAGAACGACGCCGCCAGGACGATGAACACGATGCGGATGCCCATCGTGATCGCGTAGCGCTTCTTCCGGAACGCGTGCTGCTCGGCCAGGCTCGGCTCGGCCTCGGTGATGAGGACGGGCTCCGGCTTGCGGGGACGCGGGAACTGCGAACTCGTGGCCACGGGCATCCATCCCCCTCCGGGACCGGTCCGGCCGGGGACCGCCCCGGTCTGCTCCCGGTCCGGCACCCATCGTGCCACCGCGGCGGGGCCGATGCTCGTGCCCCGGCCTACTGCTTCGCGGCCTTGGCCGCCTGCTTCTGCTCCTGCTTGAAAGCGCGCACCTCGGCCAGGGTCTCCGGACCGGTGATGTCGGCGACCGACCGGCGCGAGCCCTCCTGCCCGTAGTCGCCGGCGGCCTCCCGCCAACCGGCCGCCTCGACGCCGTACTGCTTGCCCAGCAGCGCGAGGAAGATCTTGGACTTCTGCGCACCGAAGCCGGGCAGCTCGTTCAGGCGCTTCAGCAGCGTGGCGCCGTCCGGGCCGTCGGCCCACAGGCCCTCGGCGCGGCCGTCGTAGCGCTCGACCAGCAGCCGGCAGAGCTCCTGGGTGCGGCCGGCCATCGACCCCGGGTACCGGTGCAGCGCGGGCGGCCCCTGGAAGACGCGGGTCAGCTCCTCGGGATCCGTCCCGGCCAGCTGCGCGGCGTCCAGCGCGTCGACGCCGAGGCGGTCGGCGAGCAGCCGCGGGGCACCGAACGCGCGCTCCATGGGGAACTGCTGGTCGAGCAGCATCCCGATCAGCAGGGCGAGCGGGTCGCGGCCGAGGAGTTCGTCGGCCGCGGGGTCCTGGGCGATGCGGAGTGTCGGCACGTCGGAGATGGTGCCGTACCGCGCTCCCGGTGCGATGAACCCGGGTGATCGCGGGACGAGGCCACCGCAACGAGCCGCAGACGGGCGGTCAGCCTCGCGCCTCCGGAGCTGACCGCTCACACCAGCTTGGGGAAGGCAGCCAGGAAGACGACGCCGACGAGACCGAGCGACGTGCCGGTACCCAGCAGCGCCAGCTGCGACCTGATCCTCTTCATCCGGCCCGACATCGCGGTGAAGAACAGCACGGCCGCGAACAGCACGGTGAGGATCGTGTAGTTGTCGCTTCGCTGGTTGTTCGCCAGGGCGGCACCGAACCTCTCGTCCGCGCGCTCGTCAGCGGCCCTGGCGTCGGCCTTCTCCGGAAGCACGTACGACGGCATCTCGAAGGGCGACTCCGGAGCCCCCGCGGTGAGACCACCCGCGGCGAGCCAGTCACGGTGCGCGCTCGCCAGCGGCTCGGGGAAGCGCTCGACGAAGAAGTCGGCCAGCTCTGCGTCCCCTGCTGCCGTCGCGGCGGCCCACTCGGTCCACAGCCCGATGTGGTTGGAGATGCGTACGTTCCCGGCGCCGTCGAGGCGGGCGGCCTCGATCCGGGAGGAGGAGGCCTGGCTGAAAGCGATCGACATGGCCCCTCCCCACTTGCTGGACTCGAAAGCTGACCACGCGGTGAGGATGGTCGTGATCGAGAGCACGAGGACGGCGACGAACTCCACGGCCGACGAGGAGATGCCCCGCACAGCACCGCCACCGTCGGCACGAGCGTCGCCCCCCGTGCTCGTCGACTCGTGGTCGGCTGCGACGTCCGCCGCGATGACCTGCGCGGGAGCACGGTCGTCCGAGTGCGGTCTCACGGCTGACCTCTCATCCGGATCCTGCAGCCAGGATCGCCGCTCGGCACGGGCCTCTCGTCGTCCCCGGTGGATGACCGCGGTCGTGTGATCGGACCGACCGCGCCGGCACGAGCATTGCGACGGATCACGTGTGGATCCGCGGTCGCTCCGCGGCACGATGCGCCTCTGCGGTTTGTCCAGGGCGTCGTCCGGGCAGAGGGCGGACGCCGAGCCGAGCCCAGGCCCCCACCTGCCGGGACCGGAGGTCGTCCGTGGCACGTCCGCAGGAGCCGGCAGCGTCCCGCCCTCGGCCGGAGTTCGGACAGGCGCCGGTCGTCGAGGCGATCCGAGGGTCGCTGTCCCGATATCCCTGGCGTGCTCTCACCGTCGAGATGGTGACGGCGATGGCACTGACGGCAGCCGATGGGGCGCGCGTGCACCGAGCCGGCGCACGCGACCTCGCCGGACGGGACGAGCGCGTCCCGTCGGTGATGGGGGTCCTCCGGACCGACCCGCAGTGGCGGCGGCGTCCAGCGCTCGTGGTCGCCCGCCGCCTGGCTGCAGCCATCGCCGCCGGGCAGGAAGAGCGCTTCTGGTTCGAGGCGGAGCTGGACTGGTTCCTGCATCCGCCGTCCTGAGTCGGGGCGGACACCTCGGGGAGCCGACCGGCCGGCTACTGGCGGGCCATCGCCAGGCGCATCTCGCTGTCGCTGTCGGTGATCAGCTCCCCGGAGAGGTCGACGGTCACGGTGTGAAGGGTCCCGGCGAAGCGGAACGGCGAGCGGTAGTCCGGGCTCACCGGTGAGCCGGGATCTGCGCCGCAGGTGACCGCACCCGGGTTGATGACGATCGGGATCGTCACGGCGAACTCCTCCTGGGCGACGAGGTCCCCGTCCACGTACAGCTGGGCCCGGCCCGGCGTGCCACGGCCCTGGGCGAGGTCGGGCTGCCCGGTCGGCTCGAACTCGAACCGGAGCCGGTGCCGCCCCGGCGGAACCGCCTCCGGGGCGCTCACCCGGTGGATGCTGCGGGCGAGGTAGTTGTGCGCGTAGTGCGGCCGACCGTCGACGAGGTAGAAGCTCCACCCGCCCACGCCGCTGCCCTGGGCCAGGAGCACGCCGTCGGCACCGTCGGGGACCTCCACGTCGGCCGTGATGCTGTGCGGTCGGTTCAGCACCCGCGGCCCGGCGAAGTACGGCACCGCCGACGTGCCGGCCCGGAAGACGTAGGTGTCCCGCGGCTCGGCGACCTGGGGACGCTCGACCATCATCCGGGCCGTCCCGCTCCCGTCGATCGGCAGCACGTCGTACTTCCCCGCCTCGACGTACCACTGGGCGATCAGCTCGATGAGCTTGGCCGGGTGCTCGCGCGCCACGTCACGGTTCTCCGTGACGTCCTCCGCCACGTGGTACAGCTCCCAGTGGTGGGCGTCGAGGTCCGCCAGGTCCTCCGCGGAGATGGGGACGCCGAACGGCTTGCCCGCCTCGCTGAAGGAGGGCCCCGGCCAGGGGCAGACGGCGCGCCAGCCGTCGGAGTCGATCGCCCGGTGCCCGAGCATCTCGTAGTACTGCGTGCGGTGGCGAGTGGGGGCGTCCGGGTCGTCGAACGTGTAGGCCAGGCTCGTGCCGTGCAGCGGTGACTGGGTCACGCCGCGGATGCTCCGGGGTGGCTCGATGCCGAGCACCTCGAGCACGGTGGGCACGATGTCGATGATGTGCGCGAACTGGCCGCGGAGCTGCCCCTTCGCTGTGATCCCTCCCGGCCAGTGCACGAGGAACGGGTCGCTGACCCCGCCGCGATAGGTCTCGCGCTTCCACCGGCGGAAGGGCGTGTTCCCCGCCCAGGTCCAGCCCCACGCGTAGTGGTTGAACGTGGTCTCGCTGCCGAGCTCGTCGAGCACGGCGAGGACGTCGCTGAGCGGTTCCGGAGCGTTGTTGAAGAACTGCAGCTCGTTCGGCGTGCCGGTGGGGCCGCCTTCGGCGCTCGCACCGTTGTCCGAGACCAGCATGACGAGGGTGTTGTCCAGCTCCCCGGTCTCGCGGAGGAAGTCCAGCACCCGCCCGATGTGGTGGTCGGTGTGGGACAGGAAGCCGGCGAACACCTCCATCATGCGGCTGTACAGCCTCCGCTCCTCAGCGGGCAGGCCGTCCCAGTCCGGGACATCGGGGTCGCGCCGGGAGAGCTCGGCCGTGGCCGGCACGATGCCCAGCTCCTTCTGCCGCGCGAAGACCCGTTCCCGGTAGACGTCCCAACCGTCGTCGAAGGCCCCGGCGTAGCGGTCGGCCCACTCCCGGGGGACGTGGTGCGGTGCGTGCGTCGCCCCGGGGCACAGGTGCAGGTAGAAGGGCTTGTGCGGAGCCACCTGCTTGGCGTCGGCGATGAAGGAGATCGCCCGGTCGGCGAGGTCCTCGGTGAGGTGGTACCCCTCCTCCGGTGTCCGTGGCGGCTCGACCTGGTGGTTGTCGTGGACGAGCTCCGGATGCCACTGGCTGGTGTCACCACCGAGGAAGCCGTAGAACCGCTCGAAGCCCCGCCCCAGCGGCCACCGGTCGTACGGTCCCGCCGCGGACTCCTGCTCCGACGGCATCAGGTGGTACTTGCCGACGAGGTAGGTGTTGTACCCGTGCTGCAGCAGCATCTCCGAGAGGAACCCGTTCTCGAACGGGATGTTGCCGTTGTAGCCGGGATAGCCCGTGGCCACCTCGTTGATGGCCGCCATCGCGTTGGCGTGGTGGTTTCGTCCCGTCACGATGCACGATCGGGACGGGGAGCACAGCGCGGTGGTGTGCATGTTCGTGTAGAGCAGCCCGTTCGCCGCGAGGGCGTCGAAGTTCGGGGTGGCGATCGGGCTGCCGTAGCAGCCCAGCTGACCGTAGCCGGTGTCGTCGAGGACGATGATCAGCACGTTCGGGGACCCGGGGACCGCGCGCACAGGCTGCGGCCAGGCCGGCGTCGACTCGTCCGTGGTGCGGCGGATCGTGCCCGGGAACACCGATCCTGGCTCGTACTCGGTCAGCGGCATGCGGACTCCCAGTGCTTCGGCGACAGGCCAGGAACGGGGAGGCCAGGAGAACCCACGTCGCGGGCCCGCACGTCATCCCGGCCGGGTGAACCGCTCGGTCGGCAGGTCTGGGGCCCGGTCGGCCGGGCAGGTCGCCGCGGCGTCGACGTGCGTGCCGGTCGAGCAGCATCCCGATCAGCAGGGCCGGGGGGTCACGGCCGAGGAGGTCGCCGGCCGCCGGTCGTCGGCGTGCGTACCGGCTGATCTCCCGCACACGCCGGAGCCGGCGCACGGGTGCCGGTTCCCGTGCGCCGGCCGGGGCGATCACCCGCCGGTCCGGTGCCAGTCCCGAGGCAGGGCGGGAGGGCACCGGACCGCGGGTCTCAGCGGCGGACGTCGATGGTGACGGGCGTCGTGGCGCTGACCGGCGCCCCGAACGAGTCGGTCATCGACAGGGTGCAGCTGAACGTCGCCGTCCCCGCCTGCGTCGGCGTGACCCACAGGGCGAGGAGGCCGCTCTGCCTGGCGGAGTAGTTCCGCAGGCGGGCGAGCATCTCCAGGAGCGGCACCGACTGGACGCTCGCAGCCGAGCCTCCGGTCCGCGCGCAGCCGTAGTCGAGCGTCCGTCCGACGAGGGTGCCGCGCCCGGCGTTGCCGAACTCGACGAGAACCATCTGCGGCTGCCTGACCTTGGCCCGGACGTTCCGGCCGTCGTTGATCTCCTGGTAGAGCTTCGTCGTCGTCGCCGGTGGGGTGACCACGACGTCGAAGGTCATCGGGTTGGACGGATTGCCCGCCGCGTCGGTGGCCGTGCAGGTCACCTCGGTCGTGCCGATGGGGAACTGCGACCCCGACGGCGGCGTGCAGCTCGCGGGCACCGAGCCGTCCCGGGTGTCACCGGCGATGACGTCGAAGGAGACCTTCGCGCCGTTCACGCTGGTCGAGCTCGCCGCGACGTCGTCGTGACCCGCGACCCGCGGGGCCAGCTGGTCGGCCGGGCGCTCGGCCAGCTGCGTCGGGTCGACGATGCCCCAGTAGGCCGGGGTCACCTGCAGGTCGTCGTCGAAGGGCAGCGGCGCCTCCCACGGCCGGGCGGCCGGCCACGTCCGCAGCCAGCTGCGGGCGTTGCTGATGCCCCAGAAGGTCACCGACTCGATGGAGTCGGAGTGGGTGCGCAGCATGGCGAACAGGTCGCGGTAGTAGTACCCGTTCTCGGTCTCCGCCTCGTCCTGGTCGGCCATGCCCGGGCGGTGCTGCGGGGTGGTGCCCCCGCTGACGTCCGCGCCGTAGTTCTCCGCCGAGGTGCTGATGTCCAGCTCGGTGATGACCTGGAGCAGCGACGGGTCGAGCTCCTCGACGGCGTCGAGGGAGGCGTCGAGCCACTCCACCGGGCGGGCGAAGTCCATGTGCGCCTGGTGGCCCACACCGTCGATCGGCACGCCCCGGTCCTGCAGCGCGGCGATCAGCTCGAGGTAGTCCGCCCGCTTGGTGGGCATCTCGGTGTTGTAGTCGTTGATGAACAGCTCCGCCTCGGGGAAGTACTGGTCGGCGAGGCGGAAGGCGTCGTCGACGAAGGTCTCACCGAGCACCTGGAACCAGCGGCTGTCGCGCATGTCGTGCGGGTTGGCGTTGTCGCTGTCGTTGATGACCTCGTTGACCACGTCCCACGCCCAGATCGGGCTGTTCCCGTCCGGGTAGCGGGCGTTGACGTGGTCCGCGATCGCCTTGATGTGCGCCTCCATGCGCGACCGCAGCAGCTCCTGGTCCGCCGGGCTGTTCGTGAGCCAGGCGCCGTTGCGCTGGAAGAACCAGTCCGGGGTCTGCGAGTGCCAGGCCAGCACGTGCCCGTACACCTGCACGCCAGTGGCGTCGGCGTAGTCGAGCAGGGCGTCGAGGTCACCGAAGGTGAAGGTGCCCTCGGTCGGCTGGATGTCGGCGGGCTTGCCGTCGTTCTCCGGGGTGAAGGCGTTGAAGTGCTGCTGCAGGAGCTGCGACGCCCGGCCCACGGTCTCCCGCTGGTCGATGGCCACGCCGACGTGCTCGAAGCCCTGCTCACCGAGGACGTCCTTCAGGCCCGGGACGTTCTCGATCGGCGTCTCGGTGAACGCGGCCAGCGAGACGTCGTCGATCAGGAAGTCGACGTCCGCGTCGCCCTCGACGTAGAGCTGCGCCTTGTCGATCGGCGCGCCCAGCGTGTAGGTGCCCGTGAGCTCGGTCCACGCGTCAGCGGTGACGACGGCGCTGGCGCCCGGCACGCCGTCGTAGTTCGTCGACGTGCCGCGGTCGCGCTGGATGGTGGCCTTGAGCGAGCTCGGGGCCTCACCCGGCGCCAGCTTGGCCCAGAGCGAGAGCCGCACGGGCGTGCCCACCGCGAGGCTCGTGGTGACGTCGAGGGTCGGCCCCTGCCAGGCCTGCAGACGGTTGGTGGTGAGCAGGCTGGTGGTGCCGCCGTGCGCGTCGGAGGTCGTGGTGGCGACCTGCGCGTCACCGCGCGGCCCCCATCCCTGCAGGCCGTCCTCGAAGTCGTTGCTGACCGGCTGGACGGTGCCCGGCTCGCTCGGCGCAGCGGCCTCGCCGACGATCGTGACGTCGTCGACGTAGAAGCTCTGGGTGGCGTCGGGGCTCTCGAGGTAGAGCTCGAGCTCCGAGTTCTGGGTGGCGAACTCGTAGGTACCGCTCACCTTGGTCCAGGAGCTGTCGCTGACCGCCACCTGCCAGGCGACCGTGTCGTAGGCGGTCGCGCCGCCGCTGACCCGCTTGGCGCTCATCGTGACCACGTCCGTGCCCGAGCCTGCCGGCAGGCGGACCCAGGCCTCGGCGGTGTAGGTACCGGCCGGCATGAAGGACAGGGCGTTGATCCCGGGGCCCTGCCAGGCCTGCGTGCGGCCGCTGGCGTAAAGGCTCTGCACACCCGTGCGGGCCACGTCGGCGGACACGGTCGCCTGGGAACCCCGGCCGTACCAGCCGCTCGTCCCGTCCTCGAAGCTCGTTTCGTGCACCGTGGCGGGTGCGGCGGCAGCCGACGGGGCGGCCAGCACGGCCATCCCTGCGGCGAGGCCGAGCACCGGGACCAGGGCGGTGGGACGACGTCGTCTCATCTTCTCCCCCGTGGGTGTGAGCCGTCCGAAGCCGCCGGAGCGCGACTTCGATAACGATTTCCACGCAGTGAAGGCCATCACACTGCGTAGGTCAACGTTTTCGAAACGTCGCGGTGATCGAGGGCTCAGGGCCGGGCGAAGACGGACCCGATCCCCGCCAGCTGCAGCGCGCGCTCGACCTGCGCCGACGCCGCGCGCAGCACCGGTTGCCGGCCGGCCGCCACCGACGCCTCGGCGACGAGCAGCAGCAGCGCCAGCCCGGACGAGCTGATGAACGTGACGGCGCCGGCGTCGATCGCGTCGACCGGGGGCCGCTCCCGCCCCTGGGCGGTCGTGAAGCTGGTGGCGACCGCCGTGTCGACGTCCCCGCGCAGGCACAGCACGCGCTGCCCCGCGCTCTCGTCGACGATCGTGATGGCGCCCGCAGGAGGCCGCGGGCCCTGATGCGCGTCCATGTGCGCCCCCTCACCCGCATCGCGGGCTCGTGCGCAGAACGGTACGCCCGCGCGACAGTATGGGCAGGTGCGCGCGGTGGTCAGCAGGGTGAGTACAGCGGCTGTAACCGTCGACGGCGCGGTCGTCGGGGAGATCGGCCGGGGACTGCTGTCACTGGTCGGAGCGGGGCACGACGACGACGTGGCGACAGCCCGCGCCCTGGCTCGCAAGATCCACGAGCTGCGCATCTTCCCGGGCCCGCACGGCGAGCTCTCCGCCGCGGACCTGGGACTCCCCGTCCTGGTGGTCAGCCAGTTCACGCTCTACGCCGACACGCGCAAGGGCCGTCGTCCCTCCTGGCAGGACGCCGCCCCCGGTGAGGTGGCCGAGCCGCTGGTGGACGAGGTCTGCGCCGAGCTGCGCCGTCGGGGATGCACGGTGGCGACCGGGGTGTTCGGAGCGAGGATGCAGGTGTCGTCGGTGAACGACGGGCCCATGACGCTGCTGCTCGAGGTCTGAACGAATCACACCGCCGCGATTCCCGCGTGAGTGACGGACGCCCGCCGGGGTATCGGGGGGTGACCGAACACACTCCCTGTCGGTTTGCTGTGAACGGGCGGTTCGTGGAACACGGAGGCCCGTGCGGGCCGTTGTGCAGGGCGTACCACATCGGACAGAAGAGACAGGGACCGGTCCGGAGAACCCGGTAACCACCCGCACTCGACGCCTGGATGCCCGCACCGCCACCGACGACGCAGCGGATGCATCCGAATCGAAGGCAAGGACGAAGACCCATCGTGACGCTGCTGCAGTCTTCCCCCAACGACGCACTCGAGGTGCGCTCGCCCCGGCGCGAGCCGGACACCAGCGGCCTGGTGTCGACCGACCTCGTGCGCGTCTACCTCAACACCATCGGCAAGACCGCGCTGCTGACCGCCGAGCAGGAGGTCGAGCTGGCGAAGCGGATCGAGGCCGGCCTGTACGCCGACCGTCTGCTGGCCGAGAAGCCGGACCTGTCGCCCGCCAAGAAGCGGGACTACAAGATCCTCGCCGTCGACGGCAAGGCCGCCAAGGCGCACCTGCTGGAGGCCAACCTCCGGCTCGTCGTGTCCGTCGCCAAGCGCTACACCGGTCACGGCATGACGTTCCTGGACCTCATCCAGGAAGGGAACGTCGGCCTGATCCGCGCGGTCGAGAAGTTCGACTACACCAAGGGCTTCAAGTTCTCGACGTACGCCACCTGGTGGATCCGGCAGGCGATCACCCGCGCCATGGCCGACTCCGGGCGCACCATCCGGCTGCCCGTCCACCTGGCCGAGCAGGTCAACAAGGTGGTCCGCACCCGCCGGCGCATGCACCAGGAGCTGGAGCGGGAGCCCACCGCGGAGGAGCTGGGTCTCGAGCTGGACATGCCCGAGGCCCGGATCACCGAGCTGCTCGAGTACAGCCGTGACCTGGTCAGCCTCGACCAGACCGTCGGCACCGACGAGGAGTCCCGGCTCGGCGACTTCATCGAGGACGCCGACGCGGCGGTGGCCGAGGACGCCGTCGCCTTCCAGATGATGAAGGGCGACGTCCGCAACGTGCTGAACACGCTCGAGGACCGGGAGCGCGACGTCGTCGTCCTCCGCTTCGGCCTGGACGGCTCGCAGCCTCGGACGCTGGAGCAGATCGGCAAGCAGTTCGGCCTCTCCCGCGAGCGGGTGCGCCAGATCGAGCGCGAGACGATGGCCAAGCTCCGCGACCCGGAGCGGGCCGACGCCCTGCGCGACTACCTGGCGTAAGCAGCGCCCACCACGAGAGCCCGTCCCCGCCAGGGGGCGGGCTCTCGTCGTGCTCCTGGAGTTCTCCTCGTGGTCCTGGGGCCCTGCAGGGCTCCCGCAGCACGAGAAGGGGTCCAGGAGCTAGACGGGCGAGCGCATCCGGCGCGGCCCCGGGTCGACGCGGGCGGTCGGCGGGCCGACGTGCCCCCGTGCCCCGGCGACGACGAGGGACCGGCCCCCGTGCCACGGGTTCGGCGGGCCGACGATCACCGGCTCCAGCGTCAGCCGCAGCACCTCCGGCAGGTCGTCGGCCAGGCGCGCCACCCGCAGCAGCAGGTCCTCCAGCGCCGCCAGGTCGACCGGCTCGGAGCCGCGGTAACCGTTGAGCAGCGGGAACGCCCGCGGCGCGCGGACCAGCTCGGCGGCGTCGAGGTCGGTCAGCGGCAGCGTCCGGAAGGCGCGGTCGCCGAGCAGGTCGGTGGCCACGCCCCCGAGCCCGAAGCTGACCAGCGCGCCGAACGACGGGTCGTCGACGATCTCGACCACGGTGGCCACGCCCGGCGCGGCCATCTCCTGCACGATCACCGGGTCGCCGGACGGGATGGCCGCGAAGCCGGCGCGCACGGCGTCGGCGTCGACCAGGTCCAGCCGGACGCCCCCCAGGTCGGAGCGGTGCCGCAGCCACGGCGCCGTCGACTTCAGCACCACCGGGTACCCGATCTCCTCGGCGGCCGCGACCGCCTGGTCGGCGTCGGTCACGGTCCTGGTGCCGAGCAGCGGGACGCCGTAGCCGGCCAGCAGCCCGATCAGCTCGTCGTCGGTGAGGTCGCGGCCGGCGGGGTCCTCCGCCAGCACCGTGCGCACGAGCGCCTTCGCCGCCGTCTCGTCGACGTCGGGCAGCTCGGGGAGGTCGCCGACAGGGCGCCGGCGCCAGCGCGCGTACTCCGCGACCTTCGCCAGCGCGATGACCGCCCGCTCGGGCGTCGAGTACGACGGCACCGAGCCCCGGCCCGGCATCCCGTCCTCGTCGAGGACGGCGAGCTCGTCGGGGATGCCCTCGGTCGAGAGGAAGCTGGCGACGATCGGCTTCGCGGACGTCATCGCCACGTCGCGCAGCGCGGGGCCGTACTGCTCCGAGCCCGACCGCAACGGTGGGAGGAACACCGCGACGACGGCGTCCACCGCGTCGTCGTCCACGGCGGCCTGCAGCGCCGCGCGGAACTCCTCGGGGCTGCCGGAGACGCCGATGTCCACGGGGGCCTCGTGCGCCAGCGTCAGGCCCTCCTCCAGGACGGCGTCGGCCACCAGCACGCCGATCGCGGTGGAGTTGCCGACGATCGCCACCCGGGGCCCCTCCGGCAGCGGCTGGTGGGCCAGCAGGGTGCCGACGTCGAACATCTGGGCCACGGTCTCGACCCGGATCACGCCGGCGGAGGCGAACAGCGCGGCGACCGACTGCTCCGGCACCGCGACCGACGTGCCGGCCAGCCCCGGCGTCACGTTGACGTGCCGCCCGCTCTTCACCGCGACGACCGGCTTGGTCCGGCCGACGGTCCTGGCCAGGCGGGCGAACTTGCGCGGGTTGCCGAAGCTCTCCAGGTGCAGGAGCACGACCTCCGTGGCCGGGTCGGTCGCCCAGTACTGGAGGAGGTCGTTGCCGCTGACGTCGGCCCGGTTGCCGGCGGAGACGAACGTGGACAGGCCGAGGTTGCGGCTGCGGGCGCTCTCGAGCAGTGCCACGCCCAGCGCGCCGGACTGCGCGAAGAACCCGACCCGGCCGCGGCCGGGGACCATCGGCGCGAGGCTGGCGTTCAGCCGCACCTCGGGGTCGGTGTTGACCATGCCGAGGCAGTTCGGGCCGACGACCCGCATGCCGGACGCGCGCGCGGCGGCGACCAGCTTCCGCTCGGCGTCGCGCCCGTCGGGCCCGGTCTCCCCGAAGCCGCCGGACACCACGACGAGGCCGCGGACCCGCTTGCGGCGGCAGGCCTCGACGACGCCGGCCACCTCCTCGGCGGGGACGGCGAGGACTGCCAGATCCACGTCGTCCGGGATGGACTCGATGTCGGCGTAGGCGGGGACGCCGTTGACGTGCCGGGCGCCGGGGTTGACCGGGTACACCGGGCCGGAGAAGCCGTAGTCGAGCAGGTGCCGCAGCAGCGCGTTGCCGATCTTGCCGCTGTCGTTGCTCGCGCCGACGACCGCGACGGACGAGGGCCGCAGCAGCCGCGCGATGGAGCGCGACTCGCTGCGCTGCTCCCGTTCGTAGGCGACGGCGAGCGCGTCCTCGGTCTGCTCGATGGGGAACGTGAGGTGGACGACGCCGTCCTCGTAGGACCGCTCCGACTGGTAGCCGGCGTCCTGGAAGACCCGCACCATCTTGCTGTTCTGGGCCAGGACCTCGGCCACGAAGTTCTTGATCCCCCGCTCCCGGCCGGCGGCGGCCAGGTGCTCCAGCAGGACCGAGCCGAGGCCGCGACCCTGGTGGGCGTCCTCCACCAGGAAGGCGATCTCGGCGTCGTCGGTGCCCGGGTACCGGTCGAACCGGCCGACGCCGATGATCTGGTCGCCGAGCATGACGACGAACGCCACCCGGTCGACGTGGTCGACGTGGGTGAAGCGGTGCAGGTCCTTGTCGGAGAGCCGCTTCATCGGACCGAAGAACCGGTAGTAGCGGGTCTGGTCGCTGCTGCGGTCCATGAGCCCGGTCAGCCCCTCGGCATCCTCCGGGCAGATGGGGCGCAGGTGCACGGTGCCGCCGTCGGCGGCCACGATGTCGGCCTCCCAGTGCGGAGGGGGCATCGGCCGCTCTTCGGCGGCCACCTCCTGCTCGGTGGCCGCGGGGTCGGTCGTCGTCTGCTCAGTCACGGGGGTCGTCCGGGTCGAGGCCGAAGTAGGGGAAGGCCGCGCGGCGGGTGCGCATGATGGCGCGGTCGACGCGGGACTCGGTGAAGGTGTCCCAGCGGGAGAAGCCGGTGTAGCCGCCCTCGGTCATGTGCGTGGGCGGGCGCGCTCGCAGACCCCGGCGGACGACGTCCTCCCGCCACGACTCGGGGATCTCGGTCGCCGGGTCCAGCGGGCTGCCCGACACCTCCGCGAGCAGGTGGGTCCAGGCGCGCGGGACGCAGCGCACCAGCCCGTACCCGCCCCCGCCGAGCACCACCCAGCGGCCGTCGCAGAGCTCGTGGGCCAGCTCGTGCATGGCCTTGTAGCTGGACCGCTGGCCGTCGACGGTGAGCGCCAGGTCGGCCAGCGGGTCCTCGTGGTGGGCGTCGCAGCCGCACTGGGTGACGAGGATCTGCGGCTGGAAGGCCCGCAGCACGCCGGGGACCACCGCGGTGAACGCCCGCAGCCAGGCGGAGTCGTCGGTGCCGTTGGGCAGCGCGAGGTTCACGGCGCTGCCGAGCGCCTTCTCGGCGTCGCCGGTCTCCTCGGGGTAGCCCGTGCCCGGGAACAGCGTGAGGGGCGTCTGGTGGATGCTGACCGTGAGCACCCGCGGGTCGTCGTAGAAGGCCGCCTGCACGCCGTCGCCGTGGTGCACGTCGAGGTCGACGTAGGCGATCCGCTCGTAGCCCTGGCCGAGCAGCCAGGCGATCGCGATGGCGGCGTCGTTGAACACGCAGAACCCGGAGGCGGCGCCGCGCATGGCGTGGTGGAGGCCACCGGAGATGTTCACGGCGTGCTGCGCGGAGCCCTCGTGCACCCGCTGGGCGGCGAGCACGCTGCCACCGGAGATCAGGGCCGCGGCGTCGTACATCCCCTCGAAGATCGGGTTGTCCGCCGTGCCGAGCCCGTGGCCGACGTCGGGCTCGGACGGCGCGCGCCGGACCGCGTCGAGGTAGGCCGGGTCGTGGACCAGCGTCAGCAGGTCCGTGCCGGCCGGCGCCGGCTTCACCACCTCGAGCCGGTCGGTGGCGAGCACGCCGAGCTGATCGGCCAGCCGCATGGTGAGGTCGAGCCGGACCGGGTGCAGCGGGTGGTCCCCGCCCATCGTGTAGCCCAGGAGCGCGTCGTCCCAGACCACGGCGATCGAGTCGCTCACGGTCCCTCCTCAGCACGTCCCCCGCGGCAGGTACCTCTGTGGCACTGACCTCCGCGCACACCCGGGCCCGGACGCTACCCGGTGGGCGTCCACCGGGCCTCCGCCCGACCACCCGTCCGGCTGACCGGCGCGGCCGCTCCCCACCCGTAGACTCGGTGCCGACACGGAGGAGTACCTGTGAACGACCTCATCGACACGACCGAGATGTACCTCCGGACGATCTTCGAGCTGGAGGAAGAGGGGATCGTCCCCCTGCGGGCGCGCATCGCCGAGCGGCTCCACCAGAGCGGCCCGACGGTCAGCCAGACGGTGGCGCGGATGGAGCGCGACGGCCTGCTGACCGTCGAGGGCGACCGGCACCTGCAGCTCTCCGACGAGGGCCGCCAGCTGGCGACGGCCGTCATGCGCAAGCACCGGCTGGCCGAGTGCCTGCTGGTGGACGTCATCGGGCTGGACTACGCCGACGTCCACGAGGAGGCCTGCCGCTGGGAGCACGTGATGAGCGAGGCGGTCGAGCGCAAGCTGCTGACCCTGCTCGGCAACCCGTCGGTGTCCCCGTTCGGCAACCCCATCCCGGGCCTCGAGGCGCTGCGCGGCGAGGAGACGCTGGGTGGTGAGACGTCGGCGGTCCTCGACTCGCTGACGCTGCTCAGCACGACGGCCACCGCGGAGGGCCGGCCGGTGGTGATCCGCCGGATCAGCGAGCAGCTGCAGGAGAACACCGACCTGCTGCGACTGCTGGCCGATCAGGGCATCCGCCCCGGCGTCACGATGACCGCCCGCCTGGTGGAGGGCTCGGTGGCCCTCGACGACCAGGTGCTGCCCGTGGGTGTGGCGCACCACCTGTTCGTGAGCGCGGTCGACGACTCGCTCACGCCGCTCGAGGCCGCTCCGCTCCTCTGAGCCGGGCTCGCGCGATGGACGAGGCACCGACGGACGGCGGCGCGGACGGGACGGTCCGCGCCGCCGACGTCTTCGTCGCCGACCTCCGCCCCCGTCCGGGCGGTCCGGCGCTGCAGCGCCTGCGGCTCGCCGGCGCGGCCCTCTCCGAGCTCCTGCTGGAGCTGATCCCCTCACCGTCGGTGCACGACGTGGTGGTGACCCGCCGCGACGACGGCACCGAGGTCCTCCGCGAGCCGGCGGGCCCGCCGCTGCGCGCCGGCGAGCTGCTCGGGCAGATCCGGGACGAGCTGGAACGGCTCGATCCCGAGGCGTTCCTGCGGGGCTGGTCGGCCACGCCGCCGTCGTCCTGAGCCGGCCGGGCGGGAGAGCTCGCTCACTACTGTGGGAGAGCACCTCCCTCCCGCCTGCGCACCCGAAAGAAGGCCTCGGTGAGCCCGACCGCCCCCGCCTCCGGCGACTCCTCCGTCGAGGGGCAGGCCGGTCCCTTCGCGGACCTGGCGCAGTTCGTCGCCCTGCCCCGGATCGGCGCGCTCGCGCTGTCGGTCGACGGCACGCGGCTCGCGGTCTCGGTGCAGACCCTGGACCCGCAGAAGAAGAAGTGGCAGGCCGCTCTCTGGGAGGTGGACCCGGCCGGCGAGCGGCCCGCGCGGCGGCTGACCCGCAGCGCCCCGGGCGAGTCGTCGCCGACGTGGGCGCCCGACGGGTCGCTCCTGTTCACCTCCGCCCGGCCCGACCCGGACGCGGCCGAGGAGGGCGAGCCGAAGCCGGCGCTCTGGAGCCTGCCCGGTGAGGGCGGTGAGGCGCGGCTCGTGCTCACCCGCCCGGGCGGCATCTCGGCGTTCGGCGTCGCGGCCGGCACCGGCGACGTCGTGGTCTCGGCGGCCACCATGCCCGGCGGCTCGGAGGCCGAGGCCGACGAGGAGCGCCGCACGCGGCGCAAGGACGCCGGGGTGTCCGCGGTGCTGCACGAGGCCTACCCCGTGCGCTTCTGGGACCACGACCTCGGCCCGGCCGCGCCGCACCTGTTCTGGGCCGGTCGGCTGCCCGCCGACGAGCCCGGCGCCGACCCGGTCCGGCTCCGCGACCTCACCCCGGACGCCGGGCCGCCCAGCGGGGCCGGCGAGCAGTTCACCCTCTCCCCCGACGGCCGGCTCCTCGCCCGGGCCGAGGAGGTCCCGGACGGCCCCGCGGGACGCCGCACCCGCCTCGTGCTCACCAGCACCGACGACGGGGACAGCCGGCCGCTCGTCGACGACCCGGCGGCCGACGTCTACGCCCCCCGCTTCTCCCCCGACGGCGCGTTCCTGGTCTGCGTGCGGGAGGCGCTGTCGACCTACGCCGAGCCCCCGGACTACACGCTGCTGCTGGTCGACCTGGCCGACGGGACCGCGCGCGACCTCACGCCGGGCTTCGACCGGTGGCCGAGCGCGCCGCAGTTCAGCGCCGACGGTGCGGCCGTCTACTTCCTCGCCGACGACGACGGCCGGCACGCGCTGTTCCGCGTCCCCGTCGACGGCGGTGAGCCCGTCCGCCTGACCGGCGACGGCGCCTACAGCGACCTCCAGGTCGCCCGCGACGGCAGCGCGCTGTACGCCCTGCGCTCGGCCTACGACTCCCCCGCCGTCCCCGTCCGGCTCGACCCGGAGGCCCCGCTCCAGGACCCGGCCGTGCTGCCCAGCCCCGGCTCCCTCGGTCCGCTGCCCGGCACCCTCCACGAGGTGGAGGCGACCGCGGCCGACGGCGCCCGCGTGCAGGCGTGGTTGGTCCTGCCCGAGGGGGCCTCGGCGGCGACCCCGGCACCCCTGGTCCTCTGGATCCACGGCGGACCGCTGATGAGCTGGAACTCGTGGTCGTGGCGCTGGTGCCCGTGGGTGCTCGCCGCCCGCGGGTACGCCGTGCTGCTGCCCAACCCGGCGCTGTCGCAGGGCTTCGGCCGCGAGTTCGTGCGCCGCGGCTGGGGCCAGTGGGGCGGCGCGCCCTTCACCGACCTGATGGCGGCGGTCGACGCGGCCGAGCAGCGCCCCGACATCGACGCGTCGCGCACCGCCGCGATGGGCGGCTCCTTCGGCGGCTACATGGCCAACTGGATCGCCACGCAGACCGACCGGTTCCGGGCCATCGTCACGCACGCGAGCCTCTACGACCTCGACTCCTTCGTGGGCACGACCGACGCGGCCTACTACTGGGAGAAGGAGTGGGGCGACCCGCTGGCCGAGCCGAAGCGCTACGAGCAGAACTCGCCGCACCGCTTCGCGGACGCCATCCGGACGCCGATGCTGGTCATCCACGGCGACAAGGACTACCGCGTGCCCATCGGCGAGGCGCTGCGGCTCTGGTACGACCTGCAGAAGCGCGGCATCCCGTCGAAGTTCCTCTACTTCCCCGACGAGAACCACTGGGTGCTGACCCCCGGCAACAGCCAGGTCTGGTACTCGACGGTGCTCGCCTTCCTCGCCGAGCACGTGCTGGGCGAGCAGTGGGAGCGTCCGGAGCTGCTGTGAGCGGGGCACGCCGTCAGCCCGTGCGGTCGGCGGCGCCGCGCTCGATCAGCTCGCGCAACTGCGCCGGGGGGACGCAGGCCCGCAACGCGTCGGCGAGGAGACCGGCCAGCGCGTAGCCCGGTGAGCCGGCGAGCGCCCGGGTGAGGGCGATGTCGGCCATGGCGCCGTCGCCGCGCAGCCAGCAGCTGACGGCGAGCAGCGTCGCCGGGGCGGCGTCGAGGGGTGCCGGCGCTCGCCGGGTGCACTCGGTCCACAGCTGCTCGGCCGCCGCCGCGTCGGCGCCGAGGGCCAGCTCCAGCGCCCGGTCGCGGACGGCACGGTCGCGCAGACCCCACAGCAGCCGGGCCACCTCCCGGTCCGACAGCCGGGCCGCCTCCGTCGGCGCTCCGGGCCGGCAGCGGGCCAGGGCGTCGAGCACGGCGTCCCACGACCACGCGGCCACCTCGTCCCAGCCGGCGACCGCGATCGCATCCGCGCACTCCCCCGCGACCTGCGCGCACGCCTCCGCCATCGCCCGGCGGGCGCCCCCGGCCGGCCGCGTGATCCGCCCGGCCAGCGCGGCCCGGTCCCGCTCGACGACCACGCCGGTCGCCACGGCGGCGGCCTCCAGCTGGGTGACGCCGTCGGGGAGCGGCGTCCCGGCGCCTGGTGAGCAGCAGGCCGCAGGGCAGTCGTAGTCCCACCACCGCCCGTCCCGGACGAGCAGCAGCTGCGTCACCGGGACGGCGTGCTCGGCGAGGGACACGACGACGTCCCAGGCCACCTGCCGGTGCGGCAGGCCGTCAGCGGTGTCGCCGGCCTCGGAGACGATCACGGCCACCACCGCGGCCGGGTCGTCGGTGAGCACCGCGCGGGCCAGCTCGCGGGCCACCGATCGCCCGTGCACGGGGGGCGGCAGGTCCACCCGGAGCGTCAGCCCCAGCCGGTGGCCGGTCTCCCCGGTGAGGCTGAGCAGGACCAGCGACTCGGCCGGCCGGAAGCCGAGCAGGTGCGGGACGGCCGCGGCCAGCTCACCGGGGTCGGAGAGCCGGACGTCGATCTGTCCGGGACGAGGGAGGGCGGCGCGGGCATCCATGCCCGAGACCCTGGGCGCGCCGAGGGGCGCGGACGCCCCGGCCGGACGATCTGTGGAACCGCGACCGGGCTGTGGACGGGTCCGGCGGCTCAGTCCAGCGCCGCGGCCTGCGCCTCGTACGCCTGCGCCAGCAGGTCGGCGAACGCCGCCGGGTCGGCCGGCGCGGCGGCCCCGCCGCCGGCGAGCGCCGCGGTCTCGAGGTTCATGAGGATGAGCACCCGGTCGCCGTCCTGCACCGCGCCGATGAGCGCCGGGACCGTCGGCTGCGTGCCGTCGGGCAGGGTCACCGCGGTCGTGTACCGCAGCAGCGCGGCGCCGTCCCCGAGGTCGTCGACCTCGAGCGGCTCGAAGGTGATCGTCGCCGAGCCGATGTCCGGGGAGGTGAGCTGGGCCTGCGGGCAGCGGGCCGCCGACTCCTCCAGTTGGCCGACGGTGTCCTTCGTCGGTCCGCCGCGCACCAGGACCTCCACCGTCGTGCCCGACCCGGTGGTCGCGCTCTGGGCAGCGATGTCGTCGAAGTCGTCGAAGTCCGGCTGCGTGCCCTCCACCGCGACGGCGCACTCCTCCGGCGTGATCTGCAGGTCCTCGGCGCCCGACGCGGCGAGCCCGGCGCCCTGCGCCAGCTGCTCCGGGGAGATCGCGACGACCGAGGCGTCGGCACCGAACGCGTCGGCGGGCAGCAGCCCGGATGCCAGGTCCGCCTCCGGCGACTCCTCGGCGGCGGAGGAGGACGGCGAACTGGACGACGCCGACTCGTCGCCGCCGTCGTCGCTGCCGCAGCCGGTCACGAGCAGGGCGGATGCGGCGACGGCGAGGATCCCCCGGGCGGTGCAGCGCATGGACCGAACCTAACCCGTCGGGACCGGTCACACCTGGTACTGGACCGCGCTCCGGGCCGCGAGGTGCGGCCGCACGTGCTCGGCGAGGACGGCGAGGTGCACCGGGTCCTGGGCGTAGCGGCGGAACGCCTCGACGTCGGGGAAGTCGGCGACCAGGACGGCGTCGGCGTTGCCGTCTGTGAGCCCCGCGTCGTCGGCGACCTCGAGCGAGGTCATCCCGCCGGGGTCCTGCCGGAGGCCGCGCAGGGCCGCCACGATCGCCGCCCGGCGTTCCGCGTCGGCGGCCGGGGACCAGGTGAAGAGGACGACGTGACGGATCATGCCCGTCACCCTTCCAGCCGACGTGGGGGTCGCCCGGGCGGGTGCCCCGGTTACCGGCTGGTAGCCGGGTGCCGCCGTCCGCTCGTTAGAGTCCGGGACATGGGACGGTCGTTGCGCATCGCACTGCTGTCCTACCGGAGCAAACCGCACAGCGGCGGCCAGGGCATCTACGTCCGGGCGCTGTCCCGCGAGCTGACCGAGCTCGGCCACCGGGTCGAGGTGTTCAGCGGCCAGCCCTACCCCGAGCTCGACCCCGGCGTCCCCCTCACCCGGCTGCCCAGCCTCGACCTCTACCGCGAACCGGACCCGTTCCGCACGCCCCGGCCCTCGGAGTTCCGCGACTGGATCGACGTCGCCGAGTGGGCCACCATGTGCACCGCCGGCTTCCCCGAGCCGATGACGTTCACCCTCCGGGCCGCCCGCCACCTGCTCCCCCGTGCCGGTGAGTTCGACGTGGTGCACGACAACCAGTCGCTCGGCTGGGGTCTGCTGCAGCTCGTCCGCGCCGGCCTCCCGACCGTGGCGACGGTCCACCACCCGATCGCGATCGACCGCCAGCTGGAGCTCGCGGCCGCCACCTCGCTCCGCCGCCGGCTGACGCTGCACCGCTGGTACGGGTTCACCGGCATGCAGGCGCGGGTCGCCCGCCGCCTGGACGCCGTCACGACCGTCTCGGAGAACTCGCGGCGCGACATCGCCACCCACATGGGCCTGCCCGCCACGGGGATCGACGTCATCCCCGTCGGCATCGACCCCGACGAGTTCCGCCCCCCGCCGGCGGGCCAGGACCGCGACCAGGACTCCATCCTCGCGATCACCAGCGCCGACGTCGCGCTCAAGGGCCTGGTCCACCTGCTGGAGTCGCTGGCCAAGCTGCGCACCGAGCGGCCGGTGCGGCTGACCGTCGTCGGCACCGCCCGGCCCGGCGGGCCCGCCGAGTCGGCGCTGGACCGGCTCGGCCTGCGCGACGCCGTCCGCTTCACCGGACCGGTGCCGGAGGCGGAGCTGGTCGACCTGCTGCAGCGCGCCACGGTCCTGGCGATCCCGTCGCTCTACGAGGGCTTCTCGCTGCCGGCGATCGAGGCGATGGCCTGCGCCACCCCGCTGGTCACCACCGACGCCGGCGCGCTGCCGGAGGTGGTCGGCACCAAGGCGGGGCTGCGCGTGAAGGCCGGCGACGTGGGCGAGCTGACCGCGGCCCTCAAGCTGGTGCTCGACTCCCCCTCGCTCGCCGAGCAGCTCGGCCGCGCCGGGCGCCGCCGGGTGCTGGACTCCTTCACCTGGCGCTCCACGGCCGAGCGGACGGCCGGCTGGTACGCCGAGACCCTCGACCGCAAGGGGAAGTGACCCAGTGCTGACCGTCGACTACGACCTCCTCGACCTGCGGCCGGGGATGCGGGTCCTCGACCTGGGCTGCGGCGAGGGCCGGCACGCCTTCGAGGCCTACCGTCGCGGGGCGGAGGTCGTGGCCGTCGACTGGGGCGTCTCCGAGGTCGAGACGACGAAGCGCTGGCTCGGCGCGATCGCGGAGGCCGGCGAGGCGCCGGAGGGAGCGCGCTACGAGGTGGTGCGCGGCGACCTGCTGCACCTGCCCTTCCCCGACGCCAGCGTCGACCGGGTCATGGCCTCGGAGGTGCTCGAGCACATCCCGGACGACGTCACGGCGATGGCCGAGATCTTCCGGGTGCTCAAGCCGGGCGGCAGGGTGGCGGTGACCGTCCCCCGCTACGGACCCGAGCGGATCTGCTGGGCGCTGTCGGACGAGTACCACGCCAACGAGGGCGGGCACATCCGCATCTACACCAAGCCCGTGGTCCGCACGCGGCTCGCCTCCGTGGGCCTGGTGCCCGGCGAGAGCCACCACGCGCACTCGCTGCACGCGCCCTACTGGTGGCTCAAGTGCGCGGTCGGCGTGAACCGGGACTCCGCCCTGGTGCGGGCCTATCACCGGCTGCTGGTCTGGGACCTCACGAAGCGGCCGTGGCTCACCCGGACCGCCGAGCGGTTCCTCGACCCGGTCTTCGGGAAGAGCCTGGTCGTGTACGCCGACAAGCCGGGCACCGTGACCGGGCTGACCGGGGCCGGCGCCGGCGGTGCCGTCCACGCGGAGCGGGAGCAGACCGCTGCCGCCCGCTGACCGGACGGGGACGCTCCCGGAGCTGCCCGGGGTCCTGACCGGGGACCAGGTGCGCGCCACCGTCGCGTGGATCGCCGCGCAGCAGGACGCCGACGGAGCGCTGCCCTGGTCGCGCGGCGAGCAGCTCGACCCCTGGGACTCCGTCGAGGCGGCCATGGCCCTCGACGTCGGGGGCGAGCACGAGCGGGCAGCCGCCGCGTACCGGTGGCTGGCCGGGCGGCAGCGCCCGGACGGGTCGTGGGCCTCGGAGTACCGCGAGGGCAGGGAGACCGCGCCCGCGGCCGAGAGCAACCACTCCGGCTACCTTGCCGTCGGCGCCTGGCACAGCTGGCTGGCGACCGGCGACGAGGAGCTGGTCGAGCAGCTGTGGCCGGTGGTCCGCCGCGGGCTGGACCTGGTCACCCGGATGCAGCTCCCCGGCGGCGCCATCGGGTGGGCCCTGCGGCCCGACGGCACCGCCGACGGCACCGCCCTCCTGACCGGCAACGCCAGCCTCTTCCAGGCGCTGCGGTGCGGGATCGCCCTCGCCGGGCTCCGCGGCGAGGTCCAGCCCGACTGGGAGGTCGCCGTCACCGACCTCGGGACGGCGCTGCGCTCCCGGCCGCAGGACTTCGCCGACCGGTCCCGCTACTCGATGGACTGGTACTACCCCGTCCTCGGTGGCGCGGTGACGGGCGCGGCGGCCCGGGACCGGCTGGCGGCCGGCTGGGACACCTTCGTCGTCCCGGGGCTCGGGGCCCGGTGCGTCTCCGACCGCCCGTGGGTCACCGGCGCCGAGACCTGCGAGCTCGCGCTCGCGCTCGCCGTCGCCGACCAGCCCGACGCCGCGCTCGAGCAGCTCACCGCGATGCAGCACCTGCGCGACGACGACGGCTCGTACTGGACCGGCCTGGTCTTCGCCGACGGCGTGCGCTGGCCGGTGGAGCGGACGACCTGGACCGCGGCCGCCGTCGTCCTCGCCGCCGACGCGCTCACCGGGGCCACCCGGGCCTCCGGGCTGTTCACCGACCCGGAGGCGCTGCCCGCGGCCGGGCTGCCGGAGACCTCGCCGACGACCGGTTCGCTGACGGGAGGAGCGGGCACGGTCCTCCCGTGACCCCCGCACCGCACGAACCGGCCCCTGCTTGCGGTGACGTGACCGTCGTCGTCATGTCCCGCGACCGGCGCGAGGAGCTGCTCGCGACCCTGCCCCGCCACGAGGCCCCGGTCGTGCTGGTGGACAACGCCTCCACGGACGGCAGCGTGGCGGCCGTCCGCTCGGCGCTCCCCCAGGTGACCGTCCTGCCCCTGGCGGAGAACGTGGGTTCCTACGCCCGCACCCTCGGGGTGGAGCGGGCCGGCACGCCGTTCGTCGCCTTCGCCGACGACGACTCCTGGTGGGAACCCGGCGACCTCGCCCGGGCAGCGGAGATCATGCGGGCGCACCCGCGGCTGGCGGTGCTCAACGCCCGGATCCTGGTCGGCCCGGAGGAGCGGCTGGACCCGGTGTGCGCGGAGATGGCCGCCAGCCCGCTCGGCACCGACCCGGATCTGCCCGGCCCCTCGCTCCTCGGCTTCGTCGCCTGCGGCGTGATGGTGCGGACGGACGCCTTCCTCGGGGCCGGCGGCTTCGACCGGGTCATCCGCTTCCCCGGCGAGGAGGAGCGGCTGGCCCTCGACCTGGCCGCGGCCGGGTGGGGCATGGCCTACGTCGACTCGGTGACGGTGCACCACCACCCGTCGACCCGCCGCCACGCGCCCGACCAGCGGCGGGCGGCCATCTGGCGCAGCCGGGTCCTGACCGCCCTCATGCGGCGATCGGCGCCGGAGGTCGCCCGCGTCGTCGTCCAGGGGCTCCGCTCGGGCGCGGCGGAGCGGCATGGCCTGCTGCGCGCGCTGCCCGACGTGCCGGCCGCGCTGAGCCGGCGGCGCTCGCTCCCGGCGCGGGTGCGGGAGGACCTGCGGGTGCTCGCCCGGGACGCGGCATGAGGGACCCGCGGGTCGCTGTCGTCGTCATCACCCACCAGCGACGGGACGAGCTGCTGCTCGCCCTCGACCGGTTGGTCGCGCTCCCCGAGCGGCCGCACGTCGTGGTCGTCGACAACGGCTCCACCGACGGGACCGCCGACGCGGTGCGCGAGCGGTTCCCCGGCGTGGAGCTGATCGCCAGCCCGGACAACCTCGGCGCGGTGGGCCGCAACCTCGGGGTCGCGCGGCTCGGCACGCCCTACGTCGCCTTCTGCGACGACGACACGTGGTGGGAACCCGGCTCGCTGCGGACGGCCGCCGACGTCCTCGACGCCCACCCGCGTCTCGCCGTCGTCACCGGGCGGATCGTCGTGGAACCGGGTGGCACCGAGGACCCCGTCGTCGCCGAGCTGCGCGACTCCCCCGTGCGCGGCGCCGACTGGCTCCCCGGGCCCGCGCTGGGATCCTTCCTCGCCGGCGCGTCGGTGCTTCGTCGCGACGCGTTCGGCGAGGTGGGCGGGTTCTCGGCACGGCTGTGGCTGGGCGGCGAGGAGGAGCTCATGGCCGGCGACCTAGCGGCGGCCGGCTGGGAGCTGTGCTACCTGCCGTCGCTCACGGTGCACCACCAGGCCAGCCGCGCCCGGGACCCGCACCGGCGCCGGCGCGACGGCATCCGCAACACCCTCTGGACCACCTGGCTGCGGCGGCCGGTGCGCCCGGCGCTCCGCCGCACCGTGCACCTGCTTCGGACCGTTCCGCGCGACGGGGTGACCGCGCACGCCCTGGTGGACGCCGCGCGGGGCCTGCCCTGGGTGCTGCGGGAGCGGCGCGTCCTGCCGCCGCACGCCGAGGCGCGGTTCGCCGCACTGGAGGAGGCGCAGCGCACCTCCACCGCCCGCCGGTACGTCAGCTGACCGACGCCGCGGTGCTGCGCTACCTGGCGCAGTCGATGCAGGTGCGGGCCGTGGGCCGGGCGGCCAGCCGCTCGGGGGCGATCGGCCGGCCGCAGGTCTCGCAGCGCCCGTAGGTGCCGCCCTCGACCGCGGCCACCGCCGCGTCGACGTCGGCCAGCCGGCGCCGGGCCTGCTCGAGCAGCGCCACCACCTGCTGGCGCTCGAAGGCGATGGTCGCGCCCTCGGGGTCGTGCTCGTCGTCGGCGTTCGACGACTGCGACGCCGCCACGATCTCGTCGAACTGGCGGGTCAGCGCCTCGATCTGCGCCAGCGCCGCGGCCCGCTCGGCGCCGAGCGGGTCAGCGCTCACGGCGCAGCAGCCGGAGCGAGCCGGTGCCCGGCAGCTCGGCGAAGTCGCCCGACTCCACCACCCGCCGGTAGACGCCGTAGGGCGCCTGCCCGCCGTCGGCCGGGTCGGGGAAGACGTCGTGGATGGCCAGCGTGCCGCCGACCGCCAGCTTCGCCACCCACGCGTCCTGGTCGCGGCGCGCGGACTCCTCGGTGTGACTGCCGTCGAGGAAGAGCAGCGCCAGCGGCGTGCTCCACAGCGGGGCGAGCGTCTCCGACCTGGTGACGACGGCGATCACGACGTCCTCGGCCCCCGCGTCGGCGATGGTGCGGCGGAACCGCGGCAGGGTGTCGACGAGGCCGACGGCGGGGTCGACCAGCGACGGGTCGTGGTACTCCCAGCCGGGCTGGTGCTCCTCGGAGCCGCGGTGGTGGTCGACGGTGACCACCCGCCGGCCGGTCTCGCGCGCCGCGGCGGCGAGGTACAGCGCCGACTTGCCCATCCAGCTGCCCACCTCGAGCAGCGGGCCGGGGACGGCGACGGCGCGGGCCGCCTCGTAGAGGGCGTGGCCCTCGTCGTCGGGCATGAAGCCGGGAGCGGCCTGGGCGGCGGCGAGCAGGTCGGACACCGGCACAGCCTGACTCATCGGGCGAAGCGGGCCCGCAGCGCGGTCACCCGGCGCTCGGTCGCGGCGCCCGCCTCGGTGTCCGCGGCCTTGGCGAAGAACGCGCCGGCGGCCGTCGTCACCGGCACGGCCAGGACGAGGGCGATCGCGCCCACCAGTGTGCGGATGACCTCCTCGGCGAGCGCCGAGCTGGTGATCAGCGTCCAGATCGGCGTCGGGTAGACCTCGAAGAGCAGCAGCAGCGGCAGCGCGGCGCCGGCATAGGCGAAGACGATCGTGTAGACGGTCGAGGCGATGTGGTCGCGACCCACGGCCATCCCCCGCGAGTACAGCTCGCGCCAGGACATCTCCGGCGAGACCTCCTTCAGCTGCCAGATGGCCGACGCCTGGGTGATCGTGACGTCGTTGAGGACGCCGAGTCCCGCCACCACGATGCCGGCGAGCACCAGACCGGAGAAGCTCAACGTCGGGTCGTAGCCCTGCAGCGTCACGGTCTCCTCGCTGGTGAGCCCGGTGAGGCGGGCGGTGGAGACGGCGACCGACCCCAGGACCGCGACCAGGGTGAGCCCGAAGAGCGTCCCCACGAGCGCCGTCGTCGTCCGCGCGGAGAACCCGTGCGCGAGGTACAGGACCACGAACATGATCGCCGCCGAGCCGACGAGGCTGACCAGGGTCGGCGAGTCCTCGCTCAGCAACGCGGGCAGCATGAACTGGAGCAGGACGAAGAACGCGAACGCCAGCCCGACGAGTGAGGCCAGCCCTCGCAGCCGCGCCACGAGCCCCACGACGACCGCGAAGGTGACGGCGAGAACGATGATCGGGAGGTCGCGCTCGTAGTCGTAGAAGCCGTAGGTGGGTCCGCCCTCGGCGCCCGCGTCGCGGGTGAGCACGAAGGTGTCGCCCTCGGCCACGCCGGCAGAGACCACCTCGGGCGGGAGTTCCACCTGCTCGTAGTCACCGGCCCCCTCGCCGTCGAGGATCTCCATGACAGCGGTGGCGCACGTCTGCGGCGGTGCGGACGGGTCGACCCCGCAGTCGAAGGTCTCCAGCGACACCACGCGGGCGTCCGGGTACGTGGTGCCGGGTGGGAGCGCGACCGCGGCGGCCTGTTCGGCAGGGGTCGGCTCACCGGACGGCCAGAGCGCGATCAAGCCGATGACCGTCGCCAGCCCGACCGGGACGAGCAGCAGCAGCATGAGCCAGACGGCCCGCCGGCGTCTGCCCAGCGCCTCGGGGCTCGGCGGCGGGGCGTCGGGGTCGGGTCCGTGGCTGTGGTCGTGGCTGGGCGGCACCCGGTCAGGCTAGGAGCCGACGCACCGCCGGCGCCGCCCGACACCGCGAGCGGTCAGGACGGAGCGGACGCACCTTCGATCGGGAAGCGGTGCCACAGCCCGCTGAGCTGGAGCGGCCGGACGACCGCGGGGGTCGGGCGCACCAGCGCCACCTCGATGCCGCGCGGTGCGGCGAGCTTCTGCAGCTGCACGAGCACCGCCATGCCCGCGGAGTTCATGAAGCCCACTCCTGACAGGTCCAGCTCCACGCGGCCGGGCGCGGGCTGGCCCAGCAGCAGATCGGTCAGCACGCGGACGAGGGGCCGGCGCGCGGCGTCGGTGAGCTCCCCGGCGACGGTCACCCGGGCGACGCCGTCCTGGACCTCGTGGGCGACCTGGGGCTCCCCGGCGGTGCTGCTCGTCTCCTCCACGTCGGCGAGAGTGCCCCGGGCGGGCGGACTTCACTCGCGAGGAATTTTCTCGGGCGCCGGACGTTTACTCGAACGACCGAGCGAGGTAATCTCCAGTCGCCACTAGAGGTTTACTCCTCGGGCAGCGAACCAGCCAGACCGACCAGGAGGTTGCAGAGCCATGATGCTGACCGCCTACGACCCGTTCGCCGCCACGTCCGCCGCCTTCCGTGCGCTGGACCAGCTGACCGGCCGCGCGGGCTCGAGCACCGCCCGCCCGCTCTCGGGCATGCCGATGGACGCCTACCGCGTCGGCGACAACTTCGTCGCCCACTTCGACCTCCCCGGTGTCGACCCGGGCTCGATCGACCTGTCGGTCGAGGGCAACACGCTGACGGTGAGCGCCGAGCGCTCGGTCCCGCAGCTGGAGAACGCCGAGTGGACGATCGCCGAGCGCCCCTTCGGCAGCTACACCCGGCAGCTGGTCCTCGGCCGCAGCCTGGACACCGACCGGCTCGAGGCCAGCTACCACGACGGCGTGCTGACCGTGAGCATCCCGGTGGCCGAGAAGGCCAAGGCCCGCAAGATCACGGTGACCCGCGCGGACGTACCGACCGCGGTGGAGGGCCGCACCATCGAGGGCGAGTCCGCCGAGCACCAGGAGCAGAAGGCGGTCGAGAGCTGATCGCCGGCGCCCTCGGGGCCGGGTCCCACCCGCGGACCCGGCCCCGAGGCGTTCCCACCGACCGTCAGGAGGGACGGCGATGACCGCCGATGCACCGACGCCCGGCACCCCCGAGCCCGACCCGCTGAGCCGGCTCGACGACCCGGACTACCCGGCGCTGACGATGAGCCAGGCGGCCGCACTCCTCGGCGTCCAGGCGGCCTTCCTGCGCAGCCTCGACACCTCCGGCGTGCTCCAGCCGCACCGCTCCCCCGGCGGGCACCGCCGCTACTCCCGCGCCCAGCTGTCCTACGCCGCACGCATGCGCGGCCTCCTCGACGACGGGCACTCCCTCGCCTCGGCGGAGACCATCGTCGGTCTGCAGGACGAGCTCGCGTCCGCCCGCGCCGACGCCGAGCAGCTCCGTTCCGACGTCGCCCGGCTGCGACCGGACCCTCCCCGTTCCGACGACCCCCTGGCTCCATAAACCCTAGGGGGGTATAGTTCCTTCTGCGTCGCGGCCGACGCGACCGGCAGGAGGGACCGCCATGGAGATCGCCGAGCAGGCTCCTCAGGAGCAGCACGACCACGACCACCAGCACGGCTACATCCACCGCAAGGACGACTACCTCAAGCGGCTGCGCCGCATCGAGGGCCAGGCCCGCGGTCTGCAGCGCATGGTCGAGGACGAGAAGTACTGCATCGACATCCTCACGCAGGTCTCCGCCATGACGAAGGCGCTGCAGTCGGTCGCGCTCGGCCTGCTCGAGGAGCACATGAGCCACTGCGTCGTCGACGCCGCCCGTGCCGGCGGCCGCGAGGCCGACGAGAAGGTGCGCGAGGCCGCCGAGGCCATCGCCCGCCTCGTCCGTTCCTGATCCCCACCCCCACCCCGAGAGGCACCCCCATGAGCACCGCCACCTACACCGTCGTCGGCATGACCTGCGGCCACTGCGTCAGCGCGGTGACCGAGGAGGTCTCCCAGGTCCCCGGCGTCACCGGCGTCGACGTCGACCTCGCCAGCGGAGGGCTGACCGTCACCAGCGACGCGCCCGTCGAGGAGGGCGCCGTCCGCGCCGCCGTCGAGGAAGCCGGCTACGAGGTCGCGGGCAGCTGACGTGAACACGCCGGTGAAGCTCGCCGCCTTCGGGGTCGGACTGGTGGCCGCGTTCGGCGCGGCCCTCGGCGTCGGCACCGCCGTCGGCCCGGTGGGCTCGGTGGAGGCGCCGGCGGACGACCACGCCATGGGCGGCGAGCCGGCCGGCGGCCACGACGACGGCGGGCACGCGGCCGCGGCGACCGACCTGCCCGACGGGCTGGCGGTCTCGCGGAGCGGCTACACCCTGGAGCTGGGTGCGCGGGAGCTCCCCGCGGGCCCGGCCGCCCCGGTCGAGTTCCGCATCGTCGGGCCCGACGGCGAGGCGGTCACCGCGTACGACGTCGAGCACGACGTCGACCTGCACCTCATCGCCGTCCGGCGCGACCTGACCGGCTTCCAGCACGTCCACCCCGAGCTCGGGGACGACGGCGTGTGGCGGGTGCCGCTCGCGCTGGACCCGGGTGCCTGGCGGCTGTTCGCCGACTTCACGCCCACCGCGCTCGGCGAGGACCTCACCCTGGGCGCCGACCTCGCCGTCCCCGGCGAGTACTCCCCCGCGCCGCTGCCGGCCGAGACGCTGACCACGGAGGTCGACGGGTTCACCGTCGTCCTGACCGGCTCCCTCGAGCCGGGCCGGGAGTCGGAGCTGACGCTGAGCGTCAGCCGCGACGGCGTGCCCGTCACCGACCTGCAGCCCTACCTGGGCGCCTTCGGGCACCTGGTGGTGCTCCGCGACGGCGACCTCGCCTACCTGCACGCCCACCCGGTCGACGAGGCGGCCGGTGCGGCGGCCACCTCCGGTCCGCACGTCCGGTTCGCCACGACCGCCCCCTCGGCCGGCGCCTACCGGCTGTTCCTCGACTTCAAGCACGACGACGTCGTCCGGACGGCGGCCTTCACGGTTGCCGCGCGAGCGGACGAGGAGGCGCACGGATGACCACCACCACCGATGTCGAGCTGCTGATCGGCGGCATGACCTGCGCGTCGTGCGCCAACCGGATCGAGAAGAAGCTCAACAAGCTCGACGGCGTGACCGCCACGGTCAACTACGCGACGGAGAAGGCCAAGGTCAGCTTCGGCGAGGGCGTCACGCCCGACGACCTGATCGCGACCGTCGAGAAGACCGGCTACACGGCCGAGCTGCCCCGCCCCGCGGCGGAGGAGCCGGCCGAGGCGCCCGCCGATCCGGTGCGGTCGCTGCGGACCCGGCTGCTCGTCTCGACCGTGCTCAGCGTCCCGGTCGTCGCGATGGCGATGGTCCCGGCGCTGCAGTTCGAGTACTGGCAGTGGCTCTCGCTGACGCTGGCGGCACCCGTCGTCGTGTGGGGCGGCGCGCCGTTCCACCGCGCGGCGTGGACGAACCTGCGGCACGGCGCGGCCACCATGGACACCCTGGTGTCGCTGGGCACGCTGGCCGCCTTCGGCTGGTCGCTGTACGCGCTGTTCCTCGGCACCGCCGGGGTGCCGGGGATGACGCACCCGTTCGAGCTCACCATCGCCCGGACCGAGGGCAGCGGGAACATCTACCTGGAGGCCGCCGCAGGGGTGACGACGTTCATCCTCGCCGGCCGGTACTTCGAGGCCCGGTCCAAGCGGCAGGCCGGCGCCGCCCTGCGCGCGCTGCTGGAGCTCGGGGCCAAGGAGGTCTCGGTCCTCCGCGGCGGCACGGAGCGCCGGGTGCCGGTCGACCAGCTGGCGGTGGGCGACCTGTTCGTCGTCCGGCCCGGCGAGAAGATCGCCGCCGACGGCGAGGTCACCGAGGGCTCCTCCGCCGTCGACGCCTCGATGCTCACCGGCGAGTCCGTGCCGGTGGAGGTCGGCCCCGGCGACACCGTCGCGGGCGCCACCGTCAACGCCGGCGGCCGGCTGGTCGTCCGGGCCACCCGCGTCGGCTCGGAGACGCAGCTGGCGCAGATGGCCCGCCTGGTCGAGGACGCCCAGAACGGCAAGGCGGAGGTCCAGCGGCTCGCCGACCGGATCTCCGGCATCTTCGTGCCGATCGTCCTCACGCTCACCGTGGCGACGCTCGGCTTCTGGATCGGGACCGGCGCCGGGCTGCCCGCCGCGTTCACCGCCGCCGTGGCGGTGCTGATCATCGCCTGCCCCTGCGCCCTCGGGCTGGCCACGCCCACGGCGCTCATGGTGGGCACCGGCCGCGGCGCGCAGCTCGGCATCCTGATCAAGGGCCCGGAGGTCCTCGAGAACACCCGCCGGGTGGACACCGTCGTGCTCGACAAGACCGGCACCGTCACGACCGGCCGGATGACCCTGCTCGACGTCGTCCCCGCGGAGGGCGAGGACGCCCACCGGGTGCTGCGGCTGGCCGGCGCGCTCGAGGCGGCGTCGGAGCACCCGATCGCCCAGGCGGTGGCCCGCGCGGCCGCGGAGCGCACCGGCGCCCTGCCCCCGGTCGAGGGCTTCGCCAACGTCGAGGGGCTCGGGGTGCACGGCGTCGTCGACGGTGCGGCGGTCGTCGTGGGTCGCCGGTCCCTGCTGGCCGACTGGTCGCTGACCCTCTCCCCCGCACTCGAGCGCGCCGCCGCCGACGCGGAGGCGGCCGGCCGCACCGCCGTCGCGGTCGGCTGGGACGGCGCCGCGCGCGGCGTGCTGGTCGTCGCCGACGCGGTGAAGCCGGGCTCGGCCGCGGCCGTCCGGCAGCTGCGCGACCTCGGTCTCACGCCGGTGCTGCTCACCGGCGACAACGAGACCGTCGCGCGGACGGTGGCTGCGGAGGTCGGCATCGGCACGGTGATCGCCGAGGTCCTGCCGAAGGACAAGGTCGACGTCGTCCGGCGGCTGCAGGACGAGGGGCGCACCGTGGCGATGGTCGGGGACGGCGTGAACGACGCCCCGGCCCTCGCCCAGGCCGACCTCGGCCTGGCGATGGGCACCGGCACCGACGTGGCGATCCAGGCGAGCGATCTGACCCTCGTCCGCGGCGACCTGCGGGTGGCCGCCGACGCGATCCGGCTCTCCCGCCGCACGCTGTCGACGATCAAGGGCAACCTGTTCTGGGCCTTCGCCTACAACGTGGCCGCGATCCCGCTGGCCGCGGCCGGGCTGCTCAACCCGATGATCGCGGGCGCCGCCATGGCGTTCAGCTCGGTGTTCGTGGTGACCAACAGCCTGCGGCTGCGCGGCTTCGCGCCGCTGGAGGAGAACCGCGACGCCACGACGGCCGCACCCTCCGGCCGCCCCGCCCGCGACCCGGCGCATCTGGGCGCCTGACGGCACCCCGCGGATGCTCTGCCTCTGCTCCGTCCTGTAAGCAGAGGCAGAGCATCCGAGAACCCCCGCGGGAGGCGCAGTGCACGACGTCCGGCGACGAGGCCTGACCCGGCTCATGGCGGCTGCGGGCGCGTGGTCCGGCATCGCGCTGCTCACGCGGCCGCAGCAGATCGTGGACGCGGTCGCGCCGGCGTTCCCGCGGGAACGCCTCTGGCTGGTCCGCGTCCTCGGCGCGCGGCTCCTCGCCCAGCACGGTGCCGTGCTCGTGGCCCCACGCCCGGCGCTCGTCCGGCTCGGTTCGGCGGTCGACCTCGCCCACGCGGCGAGCATGGTGCCGTTCGTCGCCTCGCCCCGCTACGGCCGCGCCGCGCGGATCAGCGGCGGGCTGGCCGCGGCGTACGCCGCCGTCGCGCTGGCGTCCGCCCCGCGCTCAGAGCGCCGGTAGGAGCAGCAGCGCGGTCGGCAGGAGCAGCAGCAGCCCGGCCGCGGTCAGCGCGACCCAGCGGGCGGCCGCCGGCAGCGGACGCGGCGGCTCGAGCAGGCGGACCACCCGCGCACCGGTCGCGCCCCCGGCGACCGCGAGCGCGCCGCTCGGCACGCCCGTCCCGCCCGCTCCCCCGGCGGCGGTGACGATCGCCTTCGCCAGCGTCCGCCGCGGCGCCGTGCCCGACAGCGAGGCCAGCGCGACGTCGTCGGCCCGCATCTCGACCAGCTCGCGCACCGCCGCGTGCGCCCGGGCCGCGGCGGGCAGCACCGGCAGCGCCGCCTCCCACGCGACGAACGGCAGGAGCAGCAGGTGGTGGTGCTCGCGCAGGTGCGCCCGCTCGTGCGCGACCACCGCGGCGACCTCGTCCCCGTCGAGCTCGGCCACCATCCCCGACGACAGCACCAGCAGCGGCCGCGCGCCCGGGATGCAGAACGCGACCGGCGCGGGGTGCTCGAGCAGCCGGGTGTCGGGCAGGTCGGCCGACGGCTGGACGACCAGCTCCAGCAGGTCCCGGTGCCGGCGGCGGGTGCGGGCGGTCCGGACCCAGGAGAGCGCGAGCACCCCCAGCAGCTCCGACGCCAGGACGGCGGCGAGGGTCAGCGAGACCCAGTGGTCACCGCGCACCGGGTCGGCCGCCGGGTGCCCGGTGACCACCGACCACACCGCCTCGGGCAGCGAGTGACCCCAGGGCGCCAGGCCGTGCACCAGCAGCGCCCCGATGATCGACAGGCCACCGGCCAGCCCGATCGCCTGCCAGCAGACCAGCGCGACCAGCGGGTCGCGGCGCGGCCAGCGCGCCCGGGCGAGCAGCGCCGGCACCGGCCAGGCCAGCAGCGCGGCCAGGACGGCGAGGGCGGCCGCGGTCGCGGGCAGCACGGGGGTGGGGACGTCAGGCGCCGGCGAGCAGCTCGCGCAGCATCCGGGCCTCGTCCTCGTCGACGCTGCCGACGAAGCGGGCCAGCACGGCCTGCCGGTCACCCGCCTGGCCGAGCACCTCGCGCATCAGCTCCGCGGCGTGGTCCGCGCGGCTCGAGCGGGCGGAGAACCCGCGGGGGCGGGCGTCGTCGTGGACGACGAACCCCTTCTGCTCCAGCCGGGTCAGGACCGTGTGCACTGTCGTCAGCGCCACCCCGCGGTCGGCCAGCTCGTCGCGCAGCGTCGTCGCGGCGACCGGACCGTCGGCGGCCCACAGCCGCTCCATGACCGCGCGCTCCAGGTCCCCGAGCGAGGCCATCGGCCCTCCTGTCGTCCGTCTCACATCCGACTCTTCTACGTGTCGTAGAAGAACTCTTCTACTCGGCGTAGAAAGAACGTGTCGATCGTACGACGCCGAGACGAGGAGTGGCCGTGGACGTCCTGGACGTGGCGCGCTGGCAGTTCGGGATCACGACCGTCTACCACTTCCTGATGGTCCCGCTGACCATCGGGCTGGGGATCCTGGTCGCGGTCATGCACACGATGTGGGTGCGCACCGACAAGCCCGAGTGGCTGCGGATGACCCGCTTCTGGGGCCGCGTCTACCTGATCAACTTCGTCCTCGGCGTCGCCACCGGCCTGGTCCAGGAGTTCCAGTTCGGCCTCGCCTGGAGCGAGTACTCGCGCTTCGTCGGCGACGTCTTCGGCTCGCTGCTGGCCCTCGAGGCGCTGCTCGCGTTCTTCCTCGAGTCGACGTTCCTGGGCCTGTGGATCTTCGGCTGGGGCCGCATCCCGAAGAAGGTGCACCTCGCGACGCTGTGGGCCGCCGTCATCGGCTCGATCGTCAGCGCGTACTTCATCATCGCGGCCAACTCGTGGATGCAGCACCCGGTCGGCGTCGTCACCGACGACGAGACCGGCCGCCCGCTGCAGGTCGACTTCCTCGCCGTCCTGACCAACAACACCGCGCTGGCCGCCTTCAGCCACGCCATCGTCGCCGCGCTCATGGTCGCGGGCGCGCTGCTCGTCGGCGTCGGCCTCTGGCACCTGCGGAAGCGGAAGCTCGCCGAGCAGCCCACGACCGACGTCGATCACAGCGTGTGGCGCCGCTCGGTGCGGCTGGGCGGCTGGGTGTCACTGGCCGCGTTCGTCCTCGTGGCGCTCACCGGCGACTGGCAGGGCAAGCTGATGTACGAGCAGCAGCCGCTGAAGATGAGCTCGGCCGAGGCGCTCTGCGAGACCGAGGCGCCGGCGTCGTTCTCGATCTTCGCCTGGGGCAAGCTCGGGAACAACGAGTGCGACGACGTCCACTCGATCACGATCCCGTACATCCTCAGCTACCTCGCCCACGGCGACTTCTCCACCGCCGTCCCCGGCGTGAACGAGCTGCAGGAGGAGTACGCCGCCGTCTACGGCGAGACCTACCCCGACGACCCGAGCTTCGGCGACAAGGCCGGCGAGCCGATCGACTACACGCCGGTCCTCGCGGTCACCTACTGGAGCTTCCGGCTGATGATCGGCATGGGTGCGGTCTCGGCGGCCGTCGCGGCCTACGCGCTCTGGGCGACGCGGAAGGGCCGGGTGCCGACCTCGCGGATCGGCGTCTACGGCTCGCTGCTGGCGGTGGCCGCGCCGTTCGTCGCCAACGCGACCGGCTGGATCTTCACCGAGATGGGCCGCCAGCCCTTCGTCGTCTACCCGAACCCCGACGTCCCGGTCGACGAGCAGGTGTACTTCTTCACCGCACAGGCCGTCTCCCCCGGCATCTCCGCCGCCGAGGTGTGGACGTCGCTGATCTCGCTGGCCGCCGTCTACGGCGCGCTCGCCGTCGTCGAGCTCTGGCTGCTCACCCGGTTCGTCCGGCGCGGCGTCACCACCGGGGACGGCGCCCCGGTGCCGGGGCACACGCCCGACGGCGGCCCGGACGACGACCTGCCCGGTGGGTCCGACGGCGGCCGCCGCGACGACGACGTCCTCTCGTTCGCCTACTAGGAACGGACAGCTGACATGGACCTGCAGACCCTCTGGTTCGTCGCCGTGGCGGTGCTCTGGATCGGCTTCCTGCTGCTCGAGGGGTTCGACTTCGGCGTCGCGGCGCTGCTGCCGGTGCTCGGCCGCCGGACGCAGGACCGGCACCTCATGCTGCGCAGCATCGGACCGCTCTGGGACGGCAACGAGGTCTGGCTGATCACCGCCGCCGGCGCGGTGTTCGCCGCCTTCCCCGGCTGGTACGCCACCTGGCTGCCCGCCTTGTACCTGCCGTTCGTGCTGGTGCTCTTCGGGCTGATCATCCGCGCGGTGGCGTTCGAGTGGCGGCACTCGCACCACACGCCGGCGTGGGACTCGAGCTGGACGTGGGTCATCACCACCGGCTCGCTGATCGCCGCCCTGGGCATCGGGGCGGCGCTCGGCGCGACCACGCTGGGCCTGCCGATCGACGCCGACGGCACCCGGGTCGGCGGGGCCCTCTCGGGCCTCGGCTGGCCGGCGCTGCTGGGCGCGGTCGCGGTGCTCGCCTTCTCCCTGGTGCACGGCGCGCTCTTCCTGGCGCTCAAGGTCGACGGCGACGTGCGGCTGCGGGCGCGGGCGTTCGCCCTGCGCTGGTCCCCCCTGGCCGCCCTTCCGCTGCTGGCCTGGGCCGGCTGGGTGCACCTGGACTCGGGCACGCCGGTGACCGGGGCGCTGTGGCTGGTGGCGGCACTGGCCGTCGTCGTCGCCTGGGCCCGCGTGAAGGTCGACGCCGAGGGCCAGGCCTTCGCCGCGTGGGCCGTGCTGCTCGTCGCGTCGGCCGCCACGATCTTCGGTGCGGCCTACCCGGTCGTCGTCCCCTCGACGATCGACGCCGCCTTCGACGTGACCGTCGCCGACGCCTCCGTCAGCGACTACACCCTCACGGTCATGACCTGGGCGGCCGCCGTCGGGCTGCCGGTCGTGCTCGCCTACCAGGCCTGGACCTACTGGGTGTTCCGCACGCGGCTGACCGCCGAGCCGGTGCACGAGGAGCCGGTCGAGGCCCACGCATGAGCGGCACGGGCCCCCTCGGCGCGCTGGCCGGCGTCCCGGGGCTGACCGGCGCGCTCGTCCGGGCCGCGCTCGCGGCGCTCGCCCAGACGGCGGGCCTCGTTCTGCTCGCCGCCGGTCTGGCGCACGCGGTCGCCCGCGCCACCGGCCACGCCGACGGGGACGTGGGCACCCCGCTGGCGCTCGCCGTCCTCGGTGTGACGTTGCGGGCCCTCGCCGGCACCGTCGGCGAGATGACGGCGGCCCGCGACGCCCGGCGGGCGGAGGACCGGCTGCGCCGCGACCTGCTGGACCGGCTGGCCGTGTCCCCCGCCGCCGTCGCCGCCGCCGGGGGGCCGGCTCCGGCCGCGGTGCTGGCCACGACGCGCCTGCACGACCTCGGGCCGGCCCTGGCGACCTACCTGCCGGCGCTGGCCCAGACGCTCGTCGTCCCGCCGGTGCTGCTGCTCGTGCTCGCCTGGACCGACCTGCTGTCGGCGGTCCTCGTCGCCGTCACCCTCCCGCTGGTGCCGGTGTTCATGGTCCTGGTCGGGAAGTACACGCAGTCCGCAACGGCCGACTCCGCCCGCGCGCTGGACCGGATCGCCGCGCACGTCGCCGAGCTGGTCCGCGGGCTGCCGGTGCTGGTGGGACTCGGCCGCGCCGCCGACCAGGTCGCCGCCCTGGCGCACCTCGGCGAAGCGCACCGCACCCGCACGCTGGCCACCCTGCGGATCGCCTTCCTCTCCGCGCTGGTGCTCGAGCTGATCGCCACGCTGTCGGTCGCCCTGGTCGCGGTCACCGTCGGGCTCCGGCTGGTGCACGGCGACATGGCGCTCGCCCTCGGGCTGACCGCCCTGCTGCTGGCGCCGGAGGCGTTCACCCCGCTGCGCGCGCTCGGCTCGGCCCACCACGCCTCGGAGGACGCCGCGCTGGCGGCCGCCGAGGCGCGGGCCGTGCTCGCCGCCCCTGGGCCCGTCCCCGGTCGCCCGGCGCCGGACGACGACCCCCGCGGCGCCGACGTCGCCGTCTCCGGCCTGTCCGTCGCCCACCCCGGCCGCCCGGTGCCGGCGCTCCCCCCGGTGGACCTCGCCGTGCGTCCCGGCGAGCTGGTGGCGGTGCGCGGGACGAGCGGCTCGGGCAAGTCCACGCTGCTCGCCGTCCTCGCCGGGCTGGTCGATCCGGGGGCCCAGGTCGGTGGCGCCGTCACCGGTGTGCCGGACTCCGTCGCGTACGTTCCGCAGTTCCCCCGGACGACGGGCGCGACCGTGGCCGACGAGCTCCGCCGGCACGCCGGTTCGGAGCCCGGCGTCGACGAGATCGTCGGCGAGGCCTACGTGGTCGAGGCGCTCGCCCGGATCGGCGCCTCCGCGCTGGCCGGCCGGGCCCCGGAGTCCCTCTCGCCCGGCGAGCTGCAGAAGGTCGCGTTCGCCCGGGCGCTGGTGCGGATCCGGCGCGGCGCCCGGCTGCTGCTGCTCGACGAGCCGACCGCGCACCTGGACGACGACTCGCGCGCGCTCGTGGCGGAGGTCCTGGCCGGCCTGCGCGGCACCGTGACCACCCTGCTGGTGACCCACGACCCCGTCCTCGCTGCCCTCGCCGACCGCACCGTCGACCTCCCCAGCCCCACCCCCACGGGGACTTCCGGTACAGGAAGTCCCCGGACTTCCGGTGCAGAAAGTCCCCGGACTTCCGACGACGGGAGCGAGCCCGCCGACGGCGGTGGGATGGGGAGGGCGGTGCTGGCGGGCGCGCTGTCGTCGGGGGCCGGCATCGCGCTGACCGCGGTCTCGGGCTGGCTGATCGTCCGCGCCGCCGAGATGCCACCGATCCTCACGCTGATGGTCGCCATCGTGGGCGTGCGCTTCTTCGGGATGGGCCGGGCGCTGCTGCGCTGGCTCGAGCGGATGACCGCCCACGACGCCGCCCTGCGCCTGGCCGCGGCCACGCGGGTCCGGGTGTGGGCGGCGCTGGCCCGGCAGGGCATCGCCGCCGACCGCACACCGGGGTCGGCCCTCGCCCGGGTCGTCGGCGACGTCGGCGTCGTGCAGGACCTCACCGTCCGCGTGCGGCCCCCGCTGTGGGTGGCGGCCGTCGTTCCGACCGCGACGGTGGCCGCGCTCGCGCTGGTCGACGCGGCGGCGGCCGGCGCCGTCGGGCTGGTGCTGGGCGTCGCCGTCGCCCTCGTCCTGCTGGTGCACCGCCGGCTGGACGCGGGCGCCGCGCGCGCCGAGAGCACCCTCCGGGTGGCGGCACTGCAGGAGACAGCCACCGTCCTCCAGGGCCTGCCCGACCTGCGCGCCCACGGGCTCGCCGACCGCGTGGCGGGCGACCTCGACCGGCTGGCCGGCGAGCAGGCGGCCGCGGCCCGCACCGGCACCCGCGCCGCCGCGATCGGCACCGGCGTGGTCGTCCTGGCCACCGGGCTGGCCGGGGTGCTGGCGACCGCGATCGGCGCCCGGGAGGGCGTCGCCGGCCCGGCGCTCGCCGTCCTCGCCCTCGCCCCGCTGGCTCTCGCCGAGCCGCTGGCCGGGATGGTCGCGGCCCTGCAGCGCCGAGGCGCGCTGGCCGACGCGCAGCAGCGCATCGACGCCGTCCTCGACGCCCCGGTGGCGCCGGACCCGGCTCAGCCGCTCCCGGCTCCCTCCCCCGTGCGCGAGCTGGAGCTGGACGGCGTGCGCGCCGGCTGGCCCGGCGGCCCCGACGTGCTGCGGGGCCTGGACGCGGCGGCTCGCGCCGGCGACGGGTGGCTGGTGGTGCGCGGTCCGTCGGGCTCGGGGAAGTCGACGCTGCTGGCGGTCCTCATGGCGGCACTGCGCCCGCGGGCCGGGGCCTACCGCGCGGACGGCGTCGACACCGCCCGGCTGGCCGGGGACGAGCTGCGGTCGCGCATCGCCTGGCTGCCGCAGGAGGCGCACGTCTTCGCGTCGACCATCCGCGCCAACCTGGCCGTCGCCGCGCCGCGCGCCGAGCTCACCGGCGCCGACGGCGAGCACCGGATGCGGGCAGCGCTCGCCGCGAGCGGGCTGGGTGCCTTGCTCGCCGGCCTCCCCGGCGGCCTCGACACCCCGGTCGGCGCCGGCGGTACGGCGCTGTCGGGCGGCGAGCGGCGCCGGCTGGCGGCGGCACGGGCGCTGCTGGCCGACCGGGACGTCGTCCTCCTCGACGAGCCGACCGCGCACCTGGACCCGCCGACGGCCCAGGCCCTGGTGCGCGACCTGCGCGCCGCGCTGGCCGGGCGGGTGGTCGTCTGCGTGACCCACGACGACGACCTGGCCGAGCCCGGCGACACCGTCGTCGAGCTGCGCCCCGCGACGGAGCTGTCCCGCCGCTGACTACCCGGCCAGGAGCCCCGCGAGCGGCACGTGGTGCTGGCCGGCGTGCATGTCGCGGTCACGCAGGCTGCCCTGCGGCACCGGCCGCGGGAACGACACCTTGACCACGTTCAGGGCGGGAATCCGGAACAGCTGCACGTCCGCGGGGTCGACGGCGTACAGCCGTCCGATGACCTGCTCGTCGACGACGGCGGCGGCGGTCGCGTAGCCATCGGCGTCGCGCATGAACACCTCCATCGTGACCCAGAACGGCCCGGCGTTCTTGGACCGGACCTCGAGCGCGAGCTCGCCGAGGGTGACGCTCATGCCTGGCTCCTGCCGATCTCGATGCGGAACATGCTCAGCGGGTCGTCGACGTCCACGACGTGGTGCAGCACGAACTCGTAGGTGGCCCCCCGCTCGATCTCGGCCGGCGACGTCGCGAAGGCGAGGCTGGGCAGGTACTCCATGCCCCGGGTGGGCAGGTGCAGCATCAGCGGGTTGGCGACCTTGGCCACGGCGGTCGCGGTGGCCTGGTCGGCGGCGCTGACGAGCAGCATCACGCCGACCTCGCGGGGCGGCCCGTCGGCGGGCTCGAGGTTCCCGAGGACTGCGTTGTGCCCGTAGAGCCGGATGTCGACGTCGTACTGCGGCGGCTCCAGCCCCAGCGTCTGCCGCACCCGGTCGGTGAGCACCTCGCGCAGGAACCGCGCCCAGTCGTCGATCTCGGCCAGGATCAGCGGGTCGCGGATCGCCGTGAACGACATCGTCGAGAACCCGGCGACGCGGGCGCCCTCGAGCTTGATGGTCTTCTGCTCGGCGAGCTCGAACCGGGAACCCTCCACCCGCACCCGGCGGTCGTCGAGCGCGGTGTAGACGGCGTCGGTGACGTCGATCGTGCCGTCGGGCTCGCGCATCGTGAACGGGTTCACCGTCTCGTAGAGCATGTGCGCCGCAACCGACGTCGGGGTGCAGGCCGTGCCGGGGCTCAGCGGCTCGACGGTGAAGCCGGTGGCGTCGATGGTCACGAACACCTCGCGCTCGCGCGGGTTGGTGGTGCACTGCCCGCCGCACTCGACGATCTTCGCCGCGTGCCAGGTGGGCCCGGCCGGCATGCCGCGCATCAGCGGGTACGCGGCGGCCACGGCGGTGTCGGTGGCCCGGCCGGCGAGGACGACGTCGGCCCCGGCCTCCAGCGCCGCGAGGATGGGCTCGTGGCCCATCACACCCACGACGTGGCTGCAGCTCTCCAGCGTGTCGGCGTCCAGGTCCCCCAGCGGCGGCAGCGGGTGGACCCGTCCCTCGTTCAGGCGTTCCTTGAGGTCGGCGGCGGACTGCTCGCTGTAGATCCGGGCGACGGTCAGCTCCAGCCCCTCCTCCCGCAGCACGGACTCCGCGATCCCGGCGACCCAGTCGACGCCCGAGTCGGTGCCGCTGGTGCCGCACGAGCCGACGATCAGCGGGATCCCGGCGCCCGCCGCGGCCCGCAGCAGGTACCGCAGGTCCCGGGCCACCGCGGCGGCCGTCGTCTTCGCCGTGCCCGACCCGAGGTAGTACGGGCCGGAGTCGGTGGAGCCGCCATCGACGGTGATCGCGTCGGCGCCCATCGCCAGGCCCCGGTCGATGGCTGCCGGGTCGAAGCCGCTGCCGAGCATCCCCGAGGGGATCAGCAGCCGGACGGCGTCCGGAGGGGTCGTGCCGGTCATGCGGTGCTCGTTCCTGTCGAGGGGGTGGGTCATGCCGTCGCCCGGGCGACGGCGCGGCCGGCCTGCCGGCCGGAGAAGAGGCAGCCGCCGAGGAACGTGCCCTCGAGCGACCGGTAGCCGTGCATGCCCCCGCCGCCGAAACCGCTGGCCTCGCCGGCGGCGTACAGGCCGTCGACCGGCTCCCCGGCGGCGCCCAGCACGCGACCGGACAGGTCGGTGTGCAGGCCACCGAGCGTCTTGCGGGTCAGCACGTGCAGCCGGACGGCGATCAGCGGCCCCGCCTCCGGGTCGAGGATCTTGTGCGGTGCGGCGGTGCGCATCAGCTTGTCGCCGCGGTAGTGGCGGGCGTTGCGGATGGCGGCCACCTGCAGGTCCTTGGTGAACGCGTGGTCCAGCTCGCGGTCGCGGGCCTCGACCTCGCGCCGGACGTCCGCGACGTCCAGGGGCGCGTCGGGCGTGAGGGCGTTCATGCCCTTCACCAGCTCCTCGAGGGTGTCCGCGACGACGAAGTCAGCGCCCTTCTCCTTGAACGCCTCGACCGGCGGGGCCGCGCCCGGCCGGACCCGCCCGAGGACCTGGCGGATGCTCTTCCCGGTCAGGTCGGGGTTCTGCTCCGACCCGGAGAGGGCGAACTCCTTCTCGATGATCTTCTGCGTGAGCACGAACCAGCTGTGGTCGTGCCCCGTCGTCCGCAGGTGTGCGAGCGTGCCGAGGGTGTCGAAGCCGGGGAACAAGGGCACCGGCAGCCGCCGGCCGTTCCCGTCGAACCACAGGGACGACGGGCCGGGCAGGATGCGGATGCCGTGGCCGGGCCAGATCGGGTCCCAGTTCTGCACGCCCTCGACGTAGTGCCACATCCGGTCGGGGTTGATCACCGCTCCGCCGGCGGCCTGCGCGATCGCCAGCATCCGGCCGTCCACGTGGGCGGGGACGCCGGTGACCATGTGCGCCGGCGGGGCACCCAGCCGCTCGGGCCAGTTCGCGCGGACGAGGTCGTGGTTGCCACCGATGCCGCCGGAGGTCACGACCACGGCCTGGGCGTCGAACGCGAAGTCACCCACGACGGTGCGCGAGGACGACGCCCCGCGCGGCGCACCGCTGGGTTCCAGCACGCTGCCGCGGACGCCGGTCACCCGCCCGCCGGTGACCAGGACCTCGTCGACCCGGTGCCGGCACGCCAGCCGCACGGCGCCGCTCGCCACGCCGGCGCGCACCCGGCGGAGGAAGGGCTCGAGGACGCCGGGCCCGGTCCCCCAGGTCACGTGGAAGCGCGGCACGGAGTTGCCTGGGCCGGTCGCGGTGTACCCGCCGCGCTCGGCCCACCCGACGAGCGGGAAGAACCGCACGCCCTGCCTGTGCAGCCACGACCGCTTCTCCCCCGCCGCGAAGTCGACGTAGGCCTCGGCCCAGGCCCGGGGCCACCGGTCCTCGGGCCGGTCGAAGCCGGCGGTGCCGAGCCAGTCCTGCCAGGCCAGCGCGCGCGAGTCCCGGATCCCCATCCGGCGCTGCTCGGGCGAGTCGACGAAGAAGAGCCCGCCGAAGGACCAGAAGGCCTGGCCGCCCAGGCTCTGCTCGCCCTCCTGGTCGACGAGCAGCACCCGGCGCCCGGCGTCGACCAGCTCGGCTGTGGCGACGAGGCCGGCCAGGCCGGCACCCACCACGACGACGTCGGTGCGTTCGGTGGTCATGGCTTCCCCTCGACGAGGTGGGCGTTGAGCGAGTACCGCGGGGCACCGCGCAGGGCGGCGAGCAGTTCCCGGGCCCCGTCGACCCCGGCGGCGGCGCGGGCCTCGGCGGTCTGCCCGGCGAGGTGCGAGAACACGGTGATGCCGTCGACGCCCCGCAGCGGACTGGCGGCCGCCAGCGGTTCGGTGGCGGTGACGTCGAGCGCGGCCCCGGCCATCCGGCCGGAGCGCACGGCGTCGGCCAGCGCTTGCTCGTCGACGATCGCGCCGCGGGCGGTGTTGACCAGGTGCGCGGTCGGCTTCATCCGGGCCAGCGCGGCCGCGTCGAGCAGCCCGCGGGTCGCCGGGGTCAGGGCGGTGTGCACGGACACGAAGTCCGACATCTCCAGCAGCTCGGCCAGCGCGACGAACCGGACCGACGAGGTCCCGCGCTCGTCGGGCGGCACCGCGGTGGCGCACAGGACGGTCATGCCGAACGCCTGTGCCAGCGGGACGACGGCTCGCGCGGCGGCGCCGTACCCGATCAGCCCGAGCACCTTCCCGCGCAGCTCGGTCCCGTCCTCCCGCGGCCAGCCGCCGGCGGCGACGCCGGTGGCCACCGGGACCAGCCGGCGCGCCTGGGCGAGCAGCAGGGCCATCGTGTACTCGGCGACGGCGTTGGCGTTGATGCCGGGCAGGTTGCTGACCGAGACGCCGGCGCGGGTGGCCGCCTCGACGTCCACGGAGTCGTAGCCGACGCCGGTCCGCACCACGGCCCGCAGGCGGGGCGCGCGGGCGAGGACCCCGGCGGTCATCGGCTCGTTGGCGATGAGCGCGCCGACCACGCCGTCGAGGGCGGCGAGAAGGTCGGCCTCGGTGCGGGGCCCCCGCAGCGGGCGGTGCCGGGTGGTGAACCCGGCGCTCCGCAGGAGCAGGTCGACGTCGTCCCCCGGCTCCAGGTAGTCGGTGGTGACCAGGACGAGGGGTGGCACGGTCACAGCGGGACGACGTCGGCGTCCACGGCCGCCCGCTGGCGGTGCCGCCGGTCCAGCCGGAGGACCACCACGAGGGCCAGGGTTGCGAGCACGGCGGTGTGCAGCAGCAGGAAGTCCCAGGCGGTCAGGTCGATCAGCAGGCCGATCAGAGCTGGGCCGAGGAAGCCGCCCGAGACCCAGGCGACGGTGTAGATGCCGGTGTACGCGCCGAGCACCCGGGACGACGGGGCCAGGTTCCACAGCACGACGACCGCGTTGACGATGAATCCCGCGGCCCCGGCCGCACCCAGGCAGAGCACGACCACGGTGACCGTCGGGGTGCGGACGAGGAGGCCGACGACCATCGCCGCGGCGAACACCGCGACGCCGGCGGCCATGATCCGCAGCCGTCCGATCCGCTCGGCGAACATCGCCGCCGGGTAGGCGGCCAGGATGAAGGCGATCCCGCTCGGCAGGGTCAGCCCGCCCGCAGCGCCGTCGGACATGTCGAGCGCGGTGACGCCGTAGGGGGTCATCAGCGAGCGCACCCCCGCCCACGCGCCGCCGAACGCGAGGACGGCGAGCAGCAGGAACACCCGGCTCCGGTCGGCCGCCCGGAACAGCTCGCCGACGACCGCTCGCAGCGGCAGCCCGACCCCGGCGCCGCCCGAGCTCAGCGTCGCGGCGTCCTCCTCCGCCGCCTGGACGGCGCGGGCCTGCTCGTCGCGCTCCTCCTGCGCCCCGGATGCGCGCCGGTCCTCGGCCACCGCGGCCTGGTACGCCGGCGAGCGGCTGTCCCGCACCCGCCACACCAGGACGGCGGCCGCGATCAGCATCAGGGCGGACGGCACCGCGAAGGCCAGCTTCGGGTGGTCGTCGACGAGGAGCAGGCTGACCAGGGCCGCGACGATCGTCGTCAGGGCCGAGGCGATCTTCACCGCGGCGTTGGCCCGGCTGCGCCGCGCCGGCTCGATGAAGTCCGGCATCAGCGACTCGCTGATCGGCTTGAAGCTGTTCATGACCAGCGCGTAGGCGAAGATCACGACGATCAGCCAGCCCAGCGAGGGCGCGTGCGGGATGAGCAGGAACAGCAGCGCGGCCACCGGCATCATCACCGCCAGGTACGGGATGCGCCGCCCCCACCGCGTGCGGGTGTTGTCCGACCGGTTGCCGATCCACGGCTGGATGACGATGCCCAGCAGGTTGTCCATGCCCATGAGCAGGCCGATGACGGCGGCGCTGGGCACGAGCTCGCGGAGCAGCTCGGGCACCCGGTTGTCGTAGAAGTTCCAGGTGGACTCCTGCGCGAACACCGCGAGCGCGACGTAGAAGGTGATCCTGCGGGTGCCGGCCGATCGGTCGACCCGGGTGTCCGTTGCCATGCGCTCCTCCTCGAGTGTGGCTGCGGTCACCGTAGTTGCTATAGCAACGATGTCAACCGTTGCATCGCAGATTTGCCATGCGATCGCTATGCTCTCCCCATGACGGTGCCGACACGATCGATCCAGGCCGAGGACGCCGGGGCGACCCGGGCCGACCTCGTGTACCGCGCCGTGCGCGAGCGCATCGGCTCTGGCGAGCTGCGGCCGGGCCAGAAGGTGACCGAGCGCGGGCTGGCCGAGGAGCTGGCGGTCAGCCCGACGCCGGTCCGCGAGGCCATCCGGCGGCTGGAGCAGGACGGGCTCATCCAGCGCCTCGGTCCGCGCACCGTCGTCGTCACCGACATGCACGACCGCGCCATCGACGACCTCGCCGAGGTCGAGGTGGCCCTCCGCGGCCTGGTGGCCCGCTTCGCCGCGCGGCACGCCACGCCCGAGCAGCTGGACCGGCTCGACGCGATCCTCGACGAGGCCGACGACCAGCTGATCGTGCTCACCACCCGCTACCGCAACGGCGAGGACATCGAGCGGCACGTCACCGCCCTGCTCGACCTCATGCAGGAGTTCAACGACGCGGTGGAGGCGTGCGCCGGCAACCCGGTGCTGGTCCGCCTGCTCGAGCAGTCGCGGGTGTTCTCCCGTCCCGAGCGGCGGGCCCGCCTGCTCGAGGAGATCGCCGCCGACGAGAGCTTCGGCCTCGACAGGTACGGCAGCCACCGCGCACTGGTCCGGGCGCTGCGCGCCGGGGACGCGGTGGCCGCCGAGCGGATCGACGTCGCCGACGCCCAGGGCGGGCTCGACGCGCTGCGCGCCCGCACCCGGGAGACCGGGCGGTGACCGCGCACCGGATCGCCGTCGTCCCCGGGGACGGCATCGGCACCGAGGTCGTCCCCCAGGGCCTCGCCGTGCTCGACGCCGTCGCCGGCTCGCACGGGCTGGACCTGTCGTTCGACGAGTTCGGCTTCGCGAGCGCCGAGCACTGGCAGCGGCACGGCACGATGCTGCCCGCCGACTGGGAGGACACGCTCCAGATCTACGACGCGATCTTCTTCGGCGCCGTGGGGTGGCCGGAGGTGGTGCCCGACCACGTGTCGCTGTGGGGCAGCCTGCTCCAGTTCCGGCGCACCTTCGACCAGTACGTGAACCTGCGGCCCTGCCGGCTGATGCCCGGCGTGCGCAGCCCGCTGGCCGGCCGCGAGCCGGGCGAGGTGGACTTCCTCGTCGTCCGCGAGAACACCGAGGGCGAGTACTCCAGCATCGGCGGCCGGATCTTCGAGGGCACCGAGCGGGAGACGGTGCTCCAGGAGACGGTGATGACCCGCACCGGCGTGGACCGGGTGCTCCGGTACGCCTTCGAGGTCGCCGACCGCCGCCCGGAGCGGCACCTGACGTCGGCGACCAAGAGCAACGGGATCTCGATCTCCATGCCGTACTGGGACGAGCGGGTCGAGGCGATGGCCGCGCACTTCCCCGAGGTCCGCTGGGACAAGCAGCACATCGACGCGCTCGCCGCGAGCTTCGTCCTGCACCCCGACCGGTTCGACGTCGTCGTCGCCAGCAACCTGTTCGGGGACATCCTGTCCGACCTCGGTCCCGCCTGCACCGGCACGATCGGCATCGCGCCGAGCGCGAACATCAACCCCGACCGCACCTCCCCCAGCCTGTTCGAGCCCGTCCACGGATCCGCGCCGGACATCGCGGGCAAGGGCATCGCGAACCCGGTCGGCCAGATCTGGTGCGCGTCGATGATGCTCGACCACCTCGGCTTCGCCGAGGCCGGAGCCGCCGTGCTGACGGCCGTCGAGGACGTGCTGGCGGCAGGTCCGTCAGGCGCACCGCTCACCCCCGACCTCCAGGGCACCGGGACGACGGCGGAGCTGGGAGCAGCGATCGCCGACCGCGTGCGCGAGCTCGGCGCGGCCGGCGCATGAGCGCCCCGGGGCCGGTGCGCGTGCTCGTCGCGCCGGACTCGTTCAAGGGGTCGGCCGCGGCGGCCCAGGTCGCCGCGGCGGTCCGCGACGGCTGGCTGACCGAGCGACCGCGGGACCGGGTGCTGCTCGCCCCCATGGCGGACGGCGGTGAGGGCACCCTCGACGCCTTCGCCACTGCGGTGGCGGGTGCCCGGCGGGTGCCGGTCGAGGTGGACGGCCCGGACGGGCGGCCGGTGGCGTGCGACTGGCTGCTCCTCCCGGACGGCACGGGGGTCGTGGAGCTGGCGGCGGCGAGCGGCCTGACGCTCATGGGCACCCCCGACCCCTTCCGCGCCTCCAGCCTCGGGTTCGGCCAGGCGGTCGCCGCTGCCCTCGACGCGGGGGTGCATCGGCTGCTGCTGGGCCTCGGCGGGAGCGCGAGCACCGACGGCGGGGCCGGCCTGCTCACCGCGCTGGGCGCGCGGTTCCTCGATGCCTCGGGACGTCCGGTGCCGCTCGGCAACGCCGGCCTGGGTCTGCTGGACCGCGTCGACCTCGGCGGCCTGCGGCCGCTGCCGGCCGGGGGTGCGGTCGTGCTCGGTGACGTGGACGCACCGCTGCTCGGGGTCCGCGGTGCCGCCGCCGTCTTCGGGCCGCAGAAGGGCGCCGGGCCGGACGACGTCCCCCGGCTCGAGGCCAGCCTGCGCAGGCTCGCGGACCTGACCGGCGGGGACCCCGCGGAACCGGGGGCCGGCGCCGCCGGCGGAGCCGGCTTCGGCCTGCGGCTGTGGGGCGCCACCCTGTCCTCTGGGGCAGCGTCGGTCGCCGCCGCCGTCGGGCTCCCCCGTCTGGTGGCCGGGGCCGACGCGGTCGTCACCGGCGAGGGCCGGTACGACGCGCAGACGGCCGCCGGCAAGGTCGCCTCCCACGTGCGGTCGCTCGCGCGTGCGGCGGGCGTGCCCCTCCTGCTCGTCGCCGGGAGCACGACCGTCCCCACCGACGACTTCGCCGCCGCCGTCGCGCTGGTCGACCTCGCCGGCGGGGAGGAGGCCGCGCTGGCCGAACCGGTGCGCTGGCTGGAGGCGGCGGGCGCGGAGCTGGCCCGCCGGTACGCGCCCCGGTCGCGATGACGACGACGACCACGACGCCGACCACGGCGGGACGGGCGGGCTTCGACCGCCGGCTGGTCGCCCCGCTGGTGCTGGGTGCGGTCCTCAACCCGGTGAACTCGTCGATCATCGCGGTGTCGCTGATCCCGATCGGCGCGGCGCTCGGCGCCCCGCCCGCCGAGACGGCGTGGCTGGTCTCCTCCCTGTACCTGGCCACGGCGATCGGCCAGCCGGTGGTCGGGCGGCTCGTCGACGCCTACGGCGCACGGCGGCTCTACCTCGCCGGTGCCGTCCTGATCGGCGCCGGCGGCCTGCTCGGAACGGTCGCCCCGTCGCTGCCGGTGCTCGTGGCCGCCCGCGTCGTCATCGGGTTCGGGACCTGCGCCGGCTACCCCGCGGCGATGGCGCTGATCCGGAGCGAAGCGCGGCGGACCGGGACCGACCGTCCCCAGGGCGTGCTGACGGTCCTCGCGGTGTCCGCCCAGACCGTCGCCGTCCTCGGCCCACCGCTGGGCGGGCTGCTGATCGGCGTCGGCGGCTGGCGGGCCACGTTCGCCGTCAACGTGCCGCTCGCGATCGCCTGCCTGGCCCTGGGCTGGTGGCTCCTGCCGCGCCGGTGGCCGTCCGACGGCGCCGTCCGCACGCGGCTGGACCTCGCGGGCATCGGCCTGTTCTCGGTCACGCTCGTCGCCCTGCTGCTCTTCCTCATGGACCCCGCCCCGGGGCTCTGGTGGCTGCCTGCGGTGTCGGTGCTGGCGGCCGCGGGCCTGGTCCTGCGGGAGCTGCGCGCCTCCGACCCGTTCGTCGACCTGCGGCTGCTGGCCGGGAACCCGTCGCTGCTGGCCACCTACGGCCGGGCGTTCCTGGCCCAGTGCGCCGCGTACGCCTACTTCTTCGGCTTTCCCCAGTGGCTCCAGGACGGCCGCGGGCTGACGGCCCCGCACGCCGGGCTGCTGCTCGCACCCATGTTCGGCACGGCGATCGTGGTGTCGGCGGTGACCGGCCGCCGCGCGGCGATCCGCGGCAAGCTCCTCGTCGGGGCGGCCACCCAGGCCGTGGTCGCCGGGCTGCTGCTGGTCCTGGGCCCGGAGAGCCCGTCCTGGCTGCTCGTCGCCATCCCGCTGACGGCCGGGATCCCGCTCGGCCTGATCGGTCTGGCGAACCAGAACGCCGTGTACGTGCAGGCCGATCCGGCGCGGACGGCGTCGTCGGCGGGCCTCCTGCGGACCTTCTCCTACCTGGGCGCGATCGTCGCCGCGGGGGCGATCGGGCTCGCCTACCCCGACCGCGCGGACACGGCCGGCCTGCACGACCTGGCGTTCCTCATGCTGGGCCTGTCCGCTGCTCTGCTCGCGCTCACCGTGGCCGACCGCGGGGTGCGCCGCGTCGGCGAGAAACGTCGTACCCCTCCTGCACGCTGACCCGCATGGATGCCTCGTTCACCGCGCACGTGTTCCTCGGCATGAGCGTCGACGGGTTCATCGCCCGTCTGGACGGCGACATCACCTGGCTCACCGGCGGCTCCGAGGGCGGCGGCGCCCCGGACGACGGCGCGGGCGGCGACTTCGGGTTCGACGACTTCGTCTCCGGCATCGACGCCCTGGTGATGGGCCGCAGCACCTACGACTTCATCGCGCCCTTCGGCGAGTGGCCGTACCAGGGCAAGCCGGTGCACGTGCTCAGCACGACGCTCGAACCCGGGGCCGACGCCCGCATCACCGTCCACCGCACCCTGGACGAGGCGGTGCAGGCGGCGACCGCGGCCGGGTACCGCCGGGTGTACGTCGACGGCGGCCGGACGGTGCACCAGTTCCTGCGCGCGGGGCTCGTCGCCGACCTGACGCTCTCCCGGGTGCCGGTGCTCATCGGGACCGGGCACACCCCGTTCGGCGAGCTCGCCGCGGACATCCCGCTCGAGCACGCGGACACCCGCACGTTCCCCGGCGGCATGGTGCAGTCGACCTACCGGGTGGTCAGTCGCTGAGCGGCACGTCCACCGGGATCTCCGGCCCCAGCCGGGCGCCCTGGAGCAGCTCGAGGTCGTCACCGGACCAGAAGCTGCCCGGGTCGTACGCGTTGAGCGGCCGGTCGCTCGGCAGCAGTTCCATCGCGGTGTAGGTCGCGGCGACCAGCTCGGCGCAGAACACCGTCTCCGCGGCGGTCTGCCGGCGCAACCGACCGTTCACCCAGCCGCGCACGAGGCCGCGCGTGGTCGGGAACGGCCGCCCGTCGAGGCGCGCGATGGTGCGGAGCACGGCGTCCTCCATGGCGGGCGTGACCCCGGCGTCCTCCGCCGGGCCCACGAGCTGGCGCAGCCACGCCTTCTGCCCGTACCGGCGGCGCCAGGTGGTGACGGCGTCGCGCAGGTCGTGCAGCTGCACGCCGCGCTGGTGCTCACCGGTCCACGCGTCGGGCAGCGACTTCCCCAGTTCCGCGTGCCAGAGCAGCGGCGGGAGGTCCTCGAGGACCACGGCCATGCCGACGTGGTTCACCGGCGCGTTGGTCAGCGCGCGGATCGCGCGGTCGGCCAGCGACGGGCCGCGGAACACCCAGACGTCGCCGGTCCGCGTGAGGTCGACCGCCTGGTCCAGCGTCAGCTCGGGCACGAGCCGCTACGTTACGGACCGTGCGCCTCTGGAAGCTGCTCGGACTTGCCGGTCTCGCGGGTGTCGCCGCTGGTGGTGCGGTGCTGGCCCGCAACGAACGCCAGCGCCGGGCCTACACGCCCGACGACGTCCGGGCCCGGCTGCACGAGCGGCACGCCGGCCTGGTCGAGCACCCGGAGCCCGCCACGCCCGCCGAGCTGACCGCCGGCCGCACGCACCGCCTGGCCCGCCTGCTCCGTCGGTAGCCGGCCGACGACGTCACGTTTCGCCCCTGTCCGGGCCGTGCATGCAAGCAACGTGGGAGACGAGACGCAGGACGTGGACCGCGCCGAGGAGCAGGGACCGACGGTCGGCTTCCGTGACCGCGAGGACGTCGCGATCCGCGAGGAGAGCCTCGGCGAGCGGGTGCTCGGCTCCCTCCTGGACCGGGCGCACCTCATCCCGCCCCGGCTGGTCGGGCCGCTGGTCGCCCAGGAGCTGAACGGCCTGGGCTGCCGGGACGTCGCCGTCCACCTCCAGGACTACGACCAGCGCACGCTCCAGCCGCTGCGGGGTCCGGGGCTCCACGCCGAGGTGCTGACCATCGACGGCACCGACACCGGGCGGGCCTTCGCCACGGAGGAGCCCGTCGAGACCGACGTCGACGGCGGGGTGCGGCTGCACCTGCCGATGCTCGACGGCTCCGACCGCGTCGGGGTCCTGTCCTTCACGCTGCCCGAGGTGAACGAGCACGACCGCCGGCTCGCTCAGCGGCTGGCCGGGCTCGTCGCGGACCTCGTCGTGACCAAGAGCGAGTACACCGACACCTTCGCCCAGACCCGCACCACCCGGCCGATGAGCCTGGCCGCGGAGCTGCAGTGGCAGACCCTGCCCCCGCTGTCGATGAAGACGCCGGAGCTCGACCTCGCCGGCATCCTCGAGCCGGCGTACGAGGTGGGCGGCGACTGCTTCGACTACGCCTACGACGACCACACCCTCCACCTCGCGGTCTTCGACGCGATGGGGCACGGCCTCGACGCGGCGACCATGTCGACGGTCGTCATCGCCGCCTACCGCCACGGCCGCCGCGGCGGCGCCGACCTGGACCGGCTGTGCGCGGACATGGACCAGGTCGTCGCGACCTCGTGCCCCGGGCGGTTCGCCACCGCCCACCTCGGGCAGCTCGACACCCGCAGCGGTGTCCTGACCTACGTCAACGCCGGTCACCCGGAGGCGCTGCTCGTGCGCGGCTGCCGCGTGGTGGACGAGCTGCCCGGTCCGACGACGCGTCCCCTCGGGCTCGGCGACGGGGCGGAGCCCCGCGTGGAGAAGGTGCAGCTGGAGCCCGGTGACCGCGTGCTGTTCTTCACCGACGGCGTGGTGGAGGAACGCCTCGACGGCGGCGAGCAGTTCGGCGAGCACCGCTTGCGCGAGCTCATCGAGCAGAGCACGGCCGAAGGGCTGCGGGCACCGGAGACGATCCGGCGGCTGTCCCACGCGCTCATGGACGCCCGGCTGGGGCGCACCAGCGACGACGCCTCGCTGCTCCTGGTCGAGTGGAAGCAGCCGCCGCACGACGACGAGCTCTCCCCCGACATCCCGGAGGCCCGCCCGACGAGCGAGCAGGAGCCCGGGTAGCCGACCCGGCACACTGACGGCATGCGCCCGCTGATCGGCATCACCACCTACCGGGAGCAGGCGAAGTGGGGCACGTGGCACGTGCCCGCCGTCCTGCTCCCCGCCTCGTACGCGGACGCCGTCGCCGAGGCCGGCGGCGAGCCGGTGCTCCTGCCCACGGGCGCGATCAGCGCCGAGGTCGTCGGCCGGCTGGACGGGCTCGTCGTCGCCGGCGGGGCCGACGTGGACCCGGCCCGCTACGGCCAGTCGCCCGGTCCGCACACCGCCGTCGTGCGGCCGGAGCGCGACGAGTCCGAACTCATCGCACTCCAGGTCGCGCTCGACCGGGACATGCCACTGCTGGCCATCTGCCGCGGGATGCAGCTGCTCAACGTCGCGCTGGGCGGCGACCTCGTGCAGCACCTGCCCGACGTAGAGCACACCGGCACGCACGACCCCGGCCCCGGCACGTACCACCCGCGCGAGGTCCGGACGGAGCCCGGCTCCGCGCTGCACCGGATCCTCGGCCCGACCGCGCCGGTGGCCTGCCACCACCACCAGGCGGTCGACCGGATCGCGCCGGAGCTGACGCCGTCCGCGTGGGCGGAGGACGGCGTGGTCGAGGCTGTCGAGGCGGCCGGCCGCCGGTTCTGCCTGGGCGTGCAGTGGCACCCGGAGGAGGGCGCCGACCACCGCCTGTTCGCCGCGCACGTGGCGGCGGCCGGCTGACCCCTCAGCTGGTGCGCGAGCGCGCCTCCGGGTCGATGTCCTCGACGTCGATGGCGCCGTATCCCTCCTCCTGCGGGTCGCCGTGCAGCCCACCGGACATCGCGTACTCCTCCTCCGGCGAGAGGACGAGCCGGTGCCGGCCGAAGACCGCGAAGCCGACGAGCGCGACGACGTAGATGACCGCGATCGCCACGATCGCCTCGCGGTAGGCCTCGTTCAGCATGACGCCGACGAAGATCAGCGCCGCGACGGCACCGGCGAAGACGGCGCCGGGCACGCCGAACGGGCTGCGGTAGGGACGGCTGGCGTTCGGGAACTTCCGGCGCAGCATCACGTAGGCGACCATCTGGAGCAGGTAGGCGATGACCGCGCCCCACACGGCGATGTTGAGGACGATCGCGCCGGCCGTCTCGCCGCCGGTGTCGACCAGGACGAGCGCCACGACGCCGATCACCGCGCCGACCACGAGGGCGATCCACGGGGTCTTGCGGGTGCCGGTCAGGGACAGGACCTTCGGGTAGTAGCCGGCCCGCGAGAGCGAGTAGATGTTGCGCCCGTAGGCGTACATGATCCCCTGCAGCGAGGCGAACAGGCCGATCAGCGCGAACAGCGACAGGATCGCCGCGACGTCGCTGTTGGGCAGGATCGCCCGGAAGCCGTCCAGCAGCGGCTCGCCGGCCTCCCCGATCGCCGAGGCACCGACCACCGCCGGGTTCAGCACGAGGACGAGGCCACCGCTGATGATCAGCGTGCCCAGGCCCCACATGCCGGCGCGCGGGATGTCGCGTGCGGGCATGTGCGACTCCTCGGCCGCCAGCGGCAGTTCCTCGATGCCGAGGTAGAGCCACATGGCGAACGGCATCGCAAGGACGACCTCCCACCAGCCGAACGGCACGAACTCGCTGTTGCCGCCGGTCGGGTCGGTGTCGAAGAGCTTGCCGAAGTCCAGGGCGCCGGAGAACAGCGCCATGACGGCGAACAGCGCGATGACCGCCAGCGAGAGCACCGCGACGACGACGGCGAAGCGGAACGACACCTCCGCGCCGGCGATGTTCAGCAGCAGGAAGATCGCGTAGAGGATCAGCCACCACACCCAGCTCGGCATCGACAGCCCGAACAGCTCGTCGGTGATGCTGTCGGCGTACGAGGCGGAGAAGTAGACGATCACCGCCGTCGTCGCGACGTACTCGATCGTCTCGGCCAGCCCGGTGACGAAGCCGCCCCACGGGCCCATCGCCGATCGGGCGAAGGAGTAGGCCCCTCCCGTGTGCGGCATGGCCGCCGACATCTCGCCGATGCTGCCGATCATCGTGACGTACATCAGCGTCACGACGACCGTGGCGATGAGGAAGCCGCCCCAGCCGGCGCCGCCGATGCCGAAGTTCCACCCGGAGAAGTCGCCGGAGATGACCGCGGCGACGCCGAGGCCCCACAGCCCCCAGAACCCGGCGGTCCGGGTCAGCCCCCGCTTGTCGAAGTAGCCCTCCGCCGCGTGCGTGTACGTGACGCCCGAGGCGCCGCGGGGCTGAGGTGCGGACATGCGCGTCTCCCTGGGAGGTCGGCTTGCTCGGTGGCCGGTCAGGGTGGGCCGTGGACGGCCGCTGGTCAAGAGGCGGACGTACCTGCGACCGGACCGATGCAGGACCGTGGCCGGACGGAAACGGCCAGGTCACGCCGACGGGTCGCGGCTTGTGGCCCGCGGCGACGGGCGCTTAGGGTCCGCCTCTGACCCATCCGCCGGGTCAGCCCGGACGGAGGTGCGCGGATGAGCTCGGAGCCGGTCCTCAGCGTGGACGAGCTGCGCCGGCAGGTCGGCTCCGGCGAGATCGACACCGTGCTCGTCGCGTTCACCGACATGCAGGGCCGTCTGCAGGGCAAGCGGTTGCACGCCCGGTACTTCCTGGACGTGGTCCTGGAGCACGCCACCGAGGGCTGCAACTACCTGCTCGCCGTGGACGTGGACATGAACACCGTCGAGGGCTACGCGATGTCGTCGTGGTCGCGCGGCTACGGCGACTTCGTGATGCAGCCGGACCTCTCCACGCTGCGGCCGGTGCCGTGGAACCCGGGGACGGCGATGGTGCTCGCCGACCTCCGCTGGGAGGACGGCAGCCCGGTCGTCGCCTCGCCGCGGCAGGTGCTCGCCCGGCAGACCGGTCGCCTGGCCGCGGCCGGCATGCAGGCCTTCGTGGGGACCGAGCTGGAGTTCCTCGTCTTCCGGGACACCTACGAGCAGGCGTGGAGCTCCGGCTACCGGGACCTCACGCCGGCCAACCAGTACAACGTCGACTACTCCGTCCTGGGCACCGCGCGGATCGAGCCGCTGCTGCGGCGCATCCGCAACGACATGACCGGTGCCGGGCTGGTCGTCGAGTCGGCCAAGGGCGAGTGCAACCTCGGCCAGCACGAGATCGCCTTCCTCTACGACGAGGCGTGCCGCACCTGCGACGGCCACGTCATCTACAAGAACGGCGCCAAGGAGATCGCCGCCCAGGAGGGCATGGCGCTGACCTTCATGGCGAAGTTCGACGCGCGCGAGGGCAACTCGTGCCACGTCCACTGCAGCTTCCGCGGCACCGACGGCGCGCTGGTGCTCGCGGACGGGGACGGCCTCTCCGACGTCGGCCGGTCGTTCGTCGCCGGGCAGCTGAAGTACGTGCGCGAGCTCACCCTGCTGCTCGCGCCCAACATCAACTCCTACAAGCGCTTCGTCGAGGGCTCCTTCGCCCCCACCGCGCTGCGCTGGGGCCGCGACAACCGCACCTGCGCGTTCCGGCTGGTCGGGCACGGCGCCTCGCTGCGGCTGGAGAACCGGATCCCCGGCGGCGACGTGAACCCCTACCTGGCGACGGCGGCGATCGTCGCGGCCGGGCTCGCGGGCATCGAGGAGCGGCTCGAGCTGGAGCCGGCGTTCGAGGGCAACGCCTACGAGGACCCCTCCGCCGAGCACGTGCCGACCAGCCTCGGCGAGGCCCGCGACCTCTGGGTGGCCAGCGACTTCGCCCGCACTACATTCGGCGACGACGTGGTCGACCACTACGCCAACATGGCCGCCGTCGAGCTGGCGGCCTTCGGGCGTGCGGTCACCGACTGGGAGAGGTTCCGGGGGTTCGAGCGGCTGTGAGCGGACAGGGGCGTGAGCATCGCAGCGAGCGCCAGCGAGCGAGGAGCGGAGCGCCCCGCGGGAGCGAACCGGTGACGCTGTGAGCAGTACGTCTTACGACGTCGTCAACCCCGCCACCGAAGAGGTCCTGACCACCGTCCCGCTTGCGGACGTCGAGCAGACCGACGCCGCCGTCGCGCGGGCCCGTCGCGCCTTCGAGGACTGGCGCCGGGTCGCCCCGGCCGACCGCGGGCGGCTGCTGCGCCGGTTCGCCGAGCAGGTCGACGCGCACGTGGAGGAGCTGGCGCAGCTCGAGGTGCGCAACTCCGGGCACACCATCGGCAACGCCCGATGGGAGGCCGGCAACGTCCGCGACGTCCTGACCTACTACAGCGCGGCACCGGAACGGCTGATCGGCAAGCAGATCCCGGTGAGCGGGGGCGTCGACATCACCTTCCACGAGCCGCTGGGCGTCGTCGGCGCGATCGTGCCGTGGAACTTCCCGATGCCGATCGCCGGCTGGGCGTTCGCCCCCGCGCTCGCCGCCGGCAACACGGTCGTGCTCAAGCCCGCCGAGCTCACCCCGCTGACCGCGATGCGCCTCGGCGAGCTGGCGCTCGAGGCGGGCCTGCCCGAGGACGTGTTCACCGTGCTGCCCGGCAAGGGCTCGGTCGTCGGGCAGCGGCTGGTCGAGCACCCGGACGTCCGCAAGATCGTCTTCACCGGCTCCACCGAGGTCGGCAAGGGCGTCATGGCCGGCTGCGCGCAGCGGGTCAAGCGAGTGACCCTCGAGCTCGGTGGCAAGAGCGCCAACGTCGTCTTCGCCGACGCCGACCTGGAGAAGGCGGCGGCCGGTGCGCCCTACGCCGTGTTCGACAACGCCGGGCAGGACTGCTGCGCCCGCTCGCGGATCCTCGTGCAGCGCTCGGCCTACGATCGGTTCCTCGAGCTGCTCGAGCCGGCGGTGACGAACCTCCGCGTGGAGGACCCGTCGCTGGACACCGCCGAGATGGGCCCGCTGATCAGCCGCGGCCAGTGGGACCGCGTCGCCTCCTACGTACCCGACGGCGCCCCGGTCGCGTTCCGCGGCACGGCGCCCGAGGGCCCCGGGTTCTGGTTCCCGCCGACCGTCCTCGCGCCGGTCGACCCCGAGGACCGGGCGGTGACCGAGGAGATCTTCGGACCCGTCGTGGCCGTCGTCCCGTTCGAGGACGAGGACGACGCCGTGCGGATCGCCAACCAGGGCGAGTACGGCCTGTCCGGGTCGATCTGGACCCGCGACCTGGGCCGCGCGCTGCGGGTCTCCCGCGGGATCGAGGCCGGCAACCTGTCGGTCAACAGCAACTCCTCGGTGCGCTACTCGACGCCGTTCGGGGGCTTCAAGCAGTCCGGCCTCGGCCGGGAGCTCGGCCCGGACGCGCTGCACTCCTTCACCGAGGAGAAGAACGTGTTCCTGTCGACGGAAGGATGAGCGTGGCCGACGAGGCAGTGGTGCGCCGGCTGGTGGACCGGGTTGCCGTGGTGACCGGCGGGGCGAGCGGGATCGGGCTGGCGACGGCGCGGCGGTTCGCGAGCGAGGGCGCGCACGTCGTCGTGGGCGACATCGACCCCGGCACCGGCAAGGCGGCGGCCGAGGAGGTCGGCGGCACCTTCGTGCAGGTCGACGTCACGTCTCCCGAGCAGGTGGACGCCCTCTTCCAGGCCGCCGTCGACACCTACGGCGGGCTCGACGTCGCGTTCAACAACGCGGGCATCTCGCCGCCGGACGACGACTCGATCCTCACCACCGGGCTGGACGCCTGGCGCCGGGTGCAGGAGGTCAACCTGACCTCGGTCTACCTGTGCTGCAAGGCCGCCATCCCGCACATGCAGGCGAGGGGCCGCGGCTCGATCATCAACACGGCGTCCTTCGTGGCCCGCATGGGTGCGGCGACGTCGCAGATCTCCTACACCGCGTCCAAGGGCGGCGTGCTCGCGATGTCCCGCGAGCTGGGCGTGCAGTTCGCCCGCGAGGGCATCCGCGTGAACGCGCTCTCCCCCGGGCCGGTGAACACCCCGCTGCTCCAGGAGCTCTTCGCCAAGTACCCCGAGCGGGCCGCACGCCGCCTGGTGCACATCCCGTTCGGGCGGTTCGCCGAGCCCGAGGAGATCGCCGCGGCCGTGGCGTTCCTGGCCAGCGACGACTCCTCGTTCATCACGGCGTCGGAGTTCCTGGTCGACGGCGGGATCAGCGGCGCCTACGTGACGCCGCTGTAGCCGGTCAGATGCTGCGCCAGCGACCCTCCGTGGCGTTGCCGGCCGGCTTGGACTCGAAGACGTTGCCCTCCGTCGGGGGCGCGTCGTCGCCCGCGATCGCCATCCGCTGGAGCAGGGGCCCGACCAGCAGGTCGAACACGCCCGGCACCAGCCGGAAACCGGCGGTGATGAGCGGGTTGAAGATCCCCGACTGCACGATCCGCCGCGGCCGGTCGACCGTGGACAGCACCGCCCGGGCGACCCGCTGCGGCGAGTACACCGGCGGCGGCGGGCGGCCCGTGCTGCCGGCCCACGTCGCGCCCTGGAAGTAGATCGGGGTGTCGACGCCACCGGGCTGCACCGCCGAGACCGAGATGCCCGGTTCGTCGCGCGTCTCCTGCTGCAGCACGCGGATGAGGCCGAGCTGACCCCACTTCGCCGTGACGTAGCTGCCCATCAGCGGGGCGGCGATGTTGCCCAGCAGCGAGTTGACGACGACGAGGTGACCGGCGCCCTGCTTCCGGAAGACCGGCAGGACGGAACGGGCCACGTTCGCGGTGCCGTGCACGGCGGTGTCGACCGTCCGCTCGTACACCTCCCGGGGCACGTCCTCGATCCGCCCGTACGCCATCACCTGGGCGGCGTGCACGACGACGTCGAGCCCGCCGAACTCGGCGACGGCGTCGTCGACCGCGGCCTGGACGGCGTCGGGATCGGTCACGTCCGCGGGCCGGACCAGCGCCTCCGCCGCCCCCGCGGACAGGGCCTCGGCCGCCGCCTCCTCCAGCGACTCGCGCCCGCGGGCCACGAGGACCAGGCGGGACCCCCGGCCGGCCAGCTCGATCGCGGTCGCGCGACCGATGCCGCTCGAGGCCCCGGTGATCAGGACCCGCTGCGGGCCGTCGGGGTCGGTGGGTGTGGGCACGGGCTCAGCTCCTCCAGGACGACGTGGCCGTCGGGCTACCCGAGCCGCCGCGCCGTCATGCCGGTCGTGCACGACCTATCTCGTCGAGGAGCTCCAGCAGCCACCCTGGGCCGGTCACCGCGGCACCGGCCGGCAGGCGGTCGCGCAGGCCGCGGTCGGCGGTGACGACGAGGAGGTCGCGGCCCTCGGTCACCAGCCGGTCCGCGCAGGCGACGAGGGCGTCGTCCCCGCTGCCGGCGGCCCGCTCGACCGTGACGCCGTCGGGCGCGGGGACGTCCCGCGCCCGCCCCTCGACGACGGCGACGACGTCGTCGCAGACCAGCTCACCGCCGTCCGGACCCGTCACAGACCGGCCGGGCAGCGCGGCCAGCCCGCTCAGCAGCCGGGCCGCCGCGCCCGCGCGGTCCCGCCACCAGCCGTCGGGACGGGAGCCGACGACGTTGGCCGCGTCGACCAGGAGCACCGTCATCGCCGTCCTCCGTCCGGGTGGCGCGCGTCACCCGGACGGGCGACCGGCTCGTCGTGGCGGTTTGCCCGTGCGCCCCGCGGACATCCGGCGCCGGATGGCAGGGGGATCGACGAAGGCCCGACGGCACGGAGGAGATTCAGCATGGCGGAGAACCAGCCCACCCGGCACGACGGGTCCCAGCACGACGGAACGCAGCCGACGGCGCCCATCCGCACCGAGGGCGCGACGGTGTCCCGCGCGACGCCGCGCGAGGCGGTGGCCGCCCAGCGCGCCGTCTTCGGCGGCATCAAGTGGGGCGCGGCGTTCTTCGGCTGGCTGTCGGCCAACGGCCTCGCCGTCCTGCTGATCGCCCTCCTCTCGGCCGCGGGCGTCGCGCTCGGGCTGGCCCAGGGCGTCGACACCGCCGACGAGGCGGCCCAGCAGGCCGAGCAGATCGGCATCGGGGGCGGCATCGCCATCCTCGTCGTCCTCTTCGTCGCCTACCTCGCCGGCGGGTACGTCGCCGGCCGGATGTCCCGCTTCGACGGCGCCCGCCAGGGCCTGGCCGTCTGGCTGATCGGGCTGCTGGTCGTCCTCGTGCTCGGGGCGGTCGGGGTGATCGCCGGGGCGCAGTACAACGTGCTCCAGCAGCTCAACCTGCCGCGCATCCCCATCGACGAGGGCACCGCCACGGTCGCCGGGATCGTCACCCTGGTCGCCATCCTGGTGGTCACCCTCCTCGGCGCGGTGATCGGCGGCAAGCTCGGCGAGCGCTACCACCGCAAGGTGGACCGCGCCGGCTTCGACGCCTGACGGAGGGCTGGGCACGGCCCGGCGGCGCTCCTAGGCTGCCGGGCATGTGCCGGAACATCCGCCCGCTGTCAAACTTCGAGCCGCCGGCGACCGACGAGGAGATCCAGGCCGCGGCGCTGCAGTTCGTGCGCAAGATCAGCGGGACGACGAAGCCGTCCCGCGCGAACGCCGACGCCTTCGAGCGCGCCGTCCAGGAGGTGGCCGCGGCGTCGACGCGGCTGCTCGACGCACTGGTGACGACGGCGCCGCCCAAGGACCGCGAGGTCGAGGCGGCGAAGGCCCGGCAGCGGGCCGCGCTGCGCTACGGGACCTGAGCCGAGCGATTGCGTTGCGCACAACCGGCATGACGCCGGTCCTCGCGGGTAGGGAGAGGTGCACCACTCCCCCTTCCTAGGAGCCCCGCCATGGCGCGCCACACCCTGTCCCGGTCCCTGCACGACCTCGGGCTGTCCGCCTGGTTCGGCGGCACGCTGGCCAACGCCGTCGCCCTCAACGCGGCGGCCGGCGAGGCCGGCACCGACTCGGCGACCGGTGCCGTGGCGAACGCCGGCTGGGACCGGTGGACGCCGGTGAACGCGGCAGCCATCGGCGCGCACCTCATCGGCAGCGTCGGCCAGCTCCGCGCGGACAAGGCGCGGGTGGCTGCCCAGCAGGGCGTCGCCGCCATGTCGACGCTCAAGACCCTGCTCACGGCCGCCGCGCTGGGCGCCACCGCGTACAGCCGCGTGCTGGGCCAGCGCGTGTCCGCCGCGGGTGCCGTGCCCTCGAAGTCGGGCACCAGGCCCAGCAAGCGCACGAAGGTGGCCAAGGCCGACGTCGCCGCCGCCCAGGAGCAGCTCGACCGGCTGCAGTGGGTGATCCCGGCGCTGACCGGAGCCCTCGTCGCCCTCAGCTCCTACGCCGGCGAGCAGCAGCGCCCCTCCGAGGTCGCCAAGGGCGTCAGCGCGCGCTGACGACTCCACGTCCGACCACTCCGCACGACCACACGGGGAAGGCCCATGACCACCCACCTCGCGCACGACAGCCGTCCGGCCACCCGGTCGGAGGGCGCCACCCGCTGCCCCGACTGCACCGACGGCCTCGGCAAGCCGCGTCCGGTCAAGCCCGGATCGTTCCGGGAGCGGATGCACGCCAACCCCAGCCTGCTGCTCCCGTGGCGGATCGCCGTCTTCGTCGCCGGCCTGCTCTTCGTCATGCTCGGCATCGCGCTCACCGCCCTCCCGGGGCCGCTGACCATCCCGCCGGTGCTCATCGGTCTCTGGATCTGGTCGAGCGAGTTCCAGTGGGCGGCCCGATTCTTCGCCGTCTTCAAGCGCAAGGCGCAGGACGCCTGGCGGCACGCGAAGCAGCACCCGGTCTCCTCCGCCGCCGTCACCGTGGGCGGCCTGGCCGCGGCCGGCGTCGCCTTCTGGGCGGTCGGGCACTTCCAGCTCGTCGACCACGCGAAGGTCGCGCTCGGCATCTGACCACCCGCGTCGCCACGTCGAGGGATCACTCCTTCTCGCACTCCTCGTGCCGTCGGCCGCAGTCCCGGGCATACCTCCGGGACAGCCGGGGCAGCCGGTCCCGGCCGGGGACGAGGGGGTGCCCATGGCTGCGCCGTACGGGCGGCCCGCCGGCAGCGCGGGCCACGACGAGACGCGCAAGGAACGGGTCGACCGCGAGCTCATGGAGCTGCTCAACGAGCTCCGGGTCGCGCTGCCCGGCGTGCAGTTCCTGTTCGCGTTCCTCCTGATCGTGCCGTTCCAGGAGGTGGCCGACGACATCACCGAGTTCCAGCGCGACGTCTACTTCGTCGCGCTGCTCTCGGCCGCCGTCGCCACCGCCCTCCTCATCGCACCGGCCGCGCAGCACCGGGTGCTGTTCCGGCAGGCGGACAAGGAGGCGCTGCTCCGGCGCAGCAACCGCACGGCGTTCGCCGGGCTCGTCGTGCTCGCCGTCGCGATCTCGTCCGCGCTGCTGCTCGTCACCGACGTGCTGTTCTCCCGCACCCAGGCCTGGGTGACGGCCGGCGTCGTGGCGGCGCTCCTGGCCTGGTGGTGGGTGGTCGCGCCGCTGTCCCAGCGGGCCCGCGACCAGCAGCGGGAGGACTGACCGCTCAGCGCTGGTGCGCCCGCACGGCCCACGCGACCGAGCGCGCCGAGTGCCGCAGCCCGGCCAGACCGCGGGGTGCGGGTGGACGCCCGATCGGCACGGGGACCGTCGCCAGCGCCGCCCCGGAACGGGTCACCGCGAGGGCCACGCTGGGCGCTCCGGCGTCCTGGACGGCGGCCAGCACCGCGTCGCGGACGTCCGCCGCCATGGCCAGGAACCGCCCGGCGCCGGCGGGCAACCCGGTCAGCCGGTGCCGCAGGCCGAGCAGCGGACGCGGGCAGCCGCCCGGGCGCGCGGCGAAGACGGCACCGACGTCGCCGCGAAGCAGCCGGTCGAGCAGCGCCGGGACCTCCTCCGGCGGGTCGCTCAACCCGGCGTCGAGGCAGACCCAGGCGTCGGCGCGGGGCTCGGCGGCGAGCCCGCGCACCAGCGCGTCGTCGCCACCCTCGCTGACCGTCAGCCCGCTGACGGCGATCCGCGGGCTCCCGGCCGCGAGCGCGCCCGCGACGGCGGTGCTCTCGTCGGTCGAGGCGTCGATGACCAGCCGGAGGTGCCAGTCGCGACCGGCCAGGGCTGCGGCGAGCCGGTCGGCGAGCGGCCGCAGCGTCCCGGCGTCCTCGCGCACGGGGACGACGACGGAGACCCGCGCCCCGGCGCCGTCCATGGCCACCCCCTGTTCCTGACCAGCTCAGCACAGCGGACCGACGCCGGGCCAGCCGTCTCCCGTCTGGCGGAAGTCGGGACGGTGAACCGCATGGGCTAGAACTGCTGCATGAGCACCCCCGCCGACCCGTTCCGCCTCCGCCGCGCCCGCTTCGCGGACCTCACCCCGTTCGAGGTCTACGCGCTGTGCCGGCTGCGGGTCGACGTCTTCGTCGTCGAGCAGGAGTGCCCCTACCCGGAGCTGGACGGCCGGGACACCGAGCCGGCGACCGAGCACCTGTGGCTCGAGTCCGGCGGCGAGGTCGCCGCGACGATCCGGGTGCTCGACGACGGCGCCACCCGGGCGATCGGCCGGGTGGCGACCGCGGCGGGCTTCCGCAGCCGGGGGCTGGCCGCGCGGTTGATGCACGAGGGCATCGCCCTGTGCGAGGGCTTCCCGATCACGCTCGGCGCCCAGGCCCACCTGCAGGGCTGGTACGAGCAGTTCGGGTTCCGGCTCAGCGGCCCCGGCTACGTGGAGGACGGCATCCCGCACGTGCCGATGCTGCGCGAGGCGGCATGAGCCCGGACGTCCCCGCCCGGCTGCGGGACGCCGCCGACCGGCTCGAGGCGCTGGTCGCCCGGACCACCGGCGGGGACTGGCGGCTCGCCGGCCTGCTCGCCACCCGGCCGGAGGTGGTCGCGCACGCGCCGGACGGCGGCACCGAGCACGTCGCCGAGGCGCGCGCCAGGACGGCCGAGTGGATCGCCGCCCTGTCCCCCGCCGTCGCCCCCGCCCTGGTGGCCTGGCTCCGGTCGGCCGGCGACGACGACCCGGCCGCCGCGCAGTTCGCCGGCATCCTGCTCGACCGGCTGCCCTGACGGCTCAGCCCTGCGGCCCCTTCCCCTGGCGGTCGACGATCCCGTCCGGCGTCGTGTCGATCAGGGCGAGCTCGAGCGGCTCCACGCCGGTCCCCGTGGCCCGCAGGACGCCCGCGCCGGGAGCCGGGGTGATCGACCCGAACCCGAGGCTGCGGATCCCGCTGCCGCCGCCGCCTTGGGCATCGACCTCCACCTCGTCGTAGGCGGGCGTGGCGTAGTGGACGAGGACCGACGGGTCGCCCGGGGAGCCGGTGATCAGGCAGGTGGCCCCTACGGCCAACCGGTCCACCGGAGTGCCCGCCGGGTGCGCCTGCATCCCGCACGTGCCACCGCTGCCGGATCCGTCGGCAGCCATGTCGGCCCAGGCGAGGCTCACCACGACCGCCCCGTTCGGCAGCGTCACCGCCAGCACGACGCCGTCCACGGCCTCGCCCGCGCCCGGGGGTTCGGGCACCGGCCCGGAGAAGAGCAGGTCCAGCCGCACCTCCTCCCGGGCCAGCCCGGTGTGCGCCAGGACGTCGCCCAGCGCCAGGTCGACCGCCTCGGGCACCGGTGGCGCGCTGTCGGGGTCGAGGGGCACCAGCACCGGCGGGTCCCACACCTCCTCGACGCCGAAGCTCACCGGCACGGGGCGGCTGTCGACCACGGCACCGCGGTGCAGCACCCGGACGATCCCCGGGCTCCCCGTGGCGTTGGGCAGGTCGACCGTCGTCACGGCCACGCCGTCCGGGGCCTCGACGGGGTGGAACTCGCGGCTGACCGAGCCGTCGACGCCCACCTCGACGCGCTCGGAGAGCTCGACGCCGTCACCCGGGGCCACCAGGACGACGAGCACGTCGCCGGGCGCGATGGTCGAGCTCGCGGAACTGGCGTCGTCGAGCACCTCGACGGCCCCCTGCGGCGCGAGCACGGCGGGGTCGGCGCCGACCGCGCCGCTGAACCACTGCCCCGTCACGTGGCCGTCGTCCGTCGGGCCGACCACGAGGGCGCGCCGGCTGCCCGGCACGTCGCCGAGGAAGGCGACCCGACGCCGGTCGGGGTCGGGCGCCCACTGGGGGTCCGACCACGGCAGCCCGCGCACCGCGGTGAGCGCGCCCTCGTCGCCCGCGAGCGATCCGCGCGTCGGCCAGTCGAGGACCGCGGCGGGCGCCGCGGCGACGTCCCGGTCCGGCGCCGCCCGGCCCGACGGCCACACCGACGGCACCACGACGGCGATCAGCACGAGGCAGGCGGCGACGGCGAGGAGGGCGACGCGCCGGCGCCGCTGAGTGCTGTGCTCTTCGACCACGGCGTCGACGGCCGCGTCGTCGTCCATCAGCGCCAGGCCGCCGCGGCCCGCGGCGGCGTGCAGCAGGTCGCGCAGGTCGTCCTCGTTCACGCCACACCTCCCGCCGGCCGGAGCGACGGGTCGGCGGCGAGCGCCTCCCGCAGCCGGGCCATCGCCCGGGACGACTGGGTCTTCACGGTGCCGACGGAGCAGCCGAGCAGCTCCGCCGTCTGCACCTCGGTCTGGTCCTCGTAGTAGCGGAGGACGACCACCGCGCGCATCCGCGGCGGCAGGGCGCGCAGGGCGTCGATCACGGCGGCGCTCCTCTCCGGGTAGCGGTCGTAGTGGGCCTGCTCGGGCACGGCGTCCATCACCTGCTCGGTCGACAGGAGCCGGCGGCGCCAGCTGGTCGCGGTGGTGACGAGGACGCGGCGGACGTACGCCGTCGGCTCGCCCCGGGCCTGGATGCGGTCCCAGTGCCGGTAGGTCTTCAGCAGCGCCGTCTGCACGAGGTCCTCGGCGTGGCCGCTGTCGCCCGTGAGCAGGTAGGCCGTCCGCAGCAGCGCGGCCCGCTGGCGCAGCACGAACTCGCGGAAGCCCGCCTCGCCCTCGATCCCCACCGCGCTCCTCTCCCCGTCTGCCTCTTCCACGCCGCGGGCGCCGCGGAAGGTTGACAGAGCCCCCGCCCACATCGATGAGACGTCTAACTCTTAGATGCCTAAGCTGGCCCCGTGACGCTCGACGAGGATTCCCTCAGCCTCCTGATCGGCCGCGTCGCCAAGGAGTTGAGCCGGTCGTTCGACGACGTGCTGGCGGCCGCGGGCGGCTCCTCCCCCACCTGGCAGGTGCTGCGCGCCCTCGACGCCGGCGACCACCGGACCCAGGCGGAGCTCGCGGCGGCGATCGGCGTCCGGCAGCCGACGCTCACCCACCACCTCGACGCCATGGAACGGGCCGGCCTGGTCACCCGGGACCGCGAGGACGGCAACCGCCGGGTCCAGCACGTCACAGTGACGGAAACCGGCCGGGCCCTGTTCCTGCGCCTGCGCCGGGCCGCGGCGTCCTTCGACGGGAGGTTGCGCGCCGGGCTCGGCGACGGCGACCTCGTCGAGCTCCGCCGACTGCTCGACCAGCTCCTGGAGAACAGCCGGCCGGACTGACCCTCTTGACGCCGATGCCCATCGGCTAGACCCTCTAGCCGCGGCTACGACCGCTAGCGTCGGATCGCGGGTGGCGCGGCGCCGCGCCGCGGTCATGGACGAGGCACTCGACCACGCGCTCGCGCTCATCGCCGAGGAGGGCGTCGGCGCGCTGAGCGTCTCGGAGGTCGCCCGCCGGATGGGCATCCGTGGGCCGTCGTTGTACAAGTACTTCCCGTCCCGGCACGCGGTCTACGACGCGCTGTTCGCGCGCGGTCTGGCTGCGGAGCAGGCGGCCGTGCGTGCCGCGGTCGACGGGTGTGGCCCGGGAGTCCCCACCGTCCGGGCGGGGGCCCGTGCCGTGGTGCGCTGGGCGGTCGAGAACCCCGCGCTCGCGCAGCTGCTGCACTGGCGAGCTGTCCCCGGGTACGAGCCCTCCCCCACCGTCTTCGAGCGGTCCGTCACGGACATGACCGACCTGCGCGCCGAGTTCGCCGAGGCGGTCCGGCTCGGCCAGCTCCGGACCGAGGCCGACTCCGACGACGCCGTCCGCCTCTACACCGTCGTCCTCAGCGGCCTGATCTCGCAGCAGCTGGCCAACCAGCCCGGCGTCCCCTTCGCCGACGGCGTCTTCAGCCGGCTCACCGACACCGCGATCGACCAGTTCCTCTCCGCCTACGCCAGCTGAGGAGTCGCCGTGCAGACGCTCGACCGCGACGAGGTGAGCACCGTCGTCGCCGCTCCCGCCATCGAGGTCTACGCCCTCGTGTCCGACGTGACGCGCACGCCCGAGTTCAGCCCCGAAGTCCTCGCCTGCCACTGGCTCGACGGCGCCACCGGTCCCGCGATCGGCGCGCGGTTCGAGGCGGTCAACCGGGCGGCCGGCGGGCGGACCTGGCGGAACCGCCCGGTCGTCACGGTGGCCGAGCCCGGGCGCGAGTTCGCGTTCACGCGCACCGCGCCGCTGGCCGGCACGATCGCGTGGCGTTACCGCTTCGAGCCCGCCGATGGCGGCACGCGCGTGGTGGAGAGCTACGAGGTGCAGCGGCCGGTGATCCGGCTGGGCTGGCTGGTGATCGAGAAGGTCTTCCGGGGAGGCGACCGCCGCGAGGCCCTGCACGCCGGCATGCGGACGACGCTCGAGCGCCTGCGCGCGGCCGCGGAGGAGCGCACCGCTTCCACCGACCCGCCTCCGAGGGCACGCTGACCGGCATGCGCGAGGCATTCGCCCACGACGCCGTCGTCGTCCTGGAGGACGGCGGTGACGAGCGCGCCCCGGGGGCGGCGATCACCGTGGCGCTGTGCGGCAGCGTCTCCCACGAGCCGCCCTGCCCGCTGGCGCCGCACCACACGCGCGCCCACCGGGTCGGCGGCGAGCTCGCCCTGCGCATCCTCTTCGCCGCCGAGCCCGCCGACGAGCAGCGGGTCCGCCGGCTGCTCGAGGACGCGCTCGCCCGTGGCTGGGGGGACACGCCCGACGGGCGGACGTGCTGGGACCTGGTCGATTCCTTCCCCTCCCCCGTCGACGCCGGTGAGCAGTCCCACGCGCGCCGGCTCGTGCGGAGCTGAGGTCAGGGAGCGAGCCGCCGGGCGCAGGCGGCCGCGCGGTCCAGCAGCAGGGTCCGCTCCCGCTCGTTGCGGGTGAGCGACGCGGCGGTCTCGAACTCCTGGCGCGCCTCGTCCAGCCGGCCCAGCTGCTCGAGCAGGTCCCCGCGCACCGTCGGGAGCAGGTGGTACCCGCGCAGCGCCGGCTCGTCGGCGAGCGCGTCGGCCATCTCCAGCCCGGCGGCCGCGCCGTACGCCCGCGACACCGCGACCGCGCGGTTGAGCTGGACCACCGGGGACTTCGTCAGCTCGGCCAGCGCCTCGTACAGCGCGGCGATCCGCGCCCAGTCGGTGTCCTCGACCGTCGCCGCCCGCGCGTGGCAGGCGGCGATGGCGGCCTGCAGCGCGTACGGGCCGAGCGCGGTGCCGGACTCCTCCGCGCGCTCCAGGGCGGCCAGCCCGTGCTTGATCAGCACCCGGTCCCAGCGGCTGCGGTCCTGGTCGGTGAGCGTGACGGCCTCTCCCCCGGGCCCGACCCGCGCCGCCAGCCGCGAGGCCTGGATCTCCATGAGGGCGACCAGGCCGTGGACCTCGGGCTCACCGGGCACCAGGCCCGCCAGGATGCGGCCCAGCCGCATCGCCTCCTGGCACAGCGACGGCCGGATCCAGTCCTCGCCCGCCGTCGCCGAGTAGCCCTCGTTGAAGACCAGGTAGAGCACCTCGAGCACCGACTCGATCCGGGCGGTGAACTCGGGTCCCGACGGCGTCTCGAACGGGACGTGCGCGGCGCTGAGCGTGCGCTTGGCCCGCACGATCCGCTGCGCCAGCGTCTTCTCCGGGACGAGGAACGCCCGGGCGATCTCGTCGGTGGTCAGACCGCCGACCAGCCGCAGCGTCAGCGCCACCCGCGCCTCGCGGGAGAGCACCGGGTGGCAGGCGATGAAGATCAGCCGCAGGACGTCGTCCTCGACCGTCTCGTCGAGCGCCGCCGCCCAGTCGGGCTCCTCGGCCTCGTCCAGCTCGCGGCCGAGCTGCTCGGTCTTGCGCCGCAGCGTGTCCGCCCGGCGGAACGTGTCGATGGCCCGGTGCTTGGCCGTGGCCATGAGCCACGCCCCGGGCTTGGCGGGGACGCCGCTCTCCGGCCACTGCTCCAGCGCGGCCACCAGGGCGTCCTGGGCCAGCTCCTCCGCCAGCCCGACGTCACCGGTGACGCGGGTCAGGGCACCGACTATCTTCGCGGACTCCATGCGCCAGACGGCGTCGACGACCTTGTGCAGGTCCGTCGACGCCGCCTGGGCCGGAGGCGTGCTCACGCGTCGCGCTGGGCGGCGGTCGCCTCGCGGAGCTGGTTCTCCTTCTCCTGCAGCTCGGGGGTGAAGGCCTCACCGAAGTCCTCGGCCACCGAGAACTGGCGGATCTCCAGCTCACCGCCGCGGAACGGCGCCTTCTTCGCCCACTCGATCGCCTCCTCGCGGGAGGAGACCTCGAAGACCCAGTAGCCGGAGACCAGCTCCTTGGTCTCGGTGAACGGCCCGTCGATGACGGTCGCGTTGCCGTCCTTGTCGAACTGCACCCGGGCGCCGTGCTTGCTGGGGCGCAGGCCGTCGCCGTCGAGCATGATGCCGGCCTTGACCAGCTCCTCGTTGTAGGCGCCCATCGCCTCGAGCAGCTCGGTGCTGGGCAGCGCGCCCCGCTCGCTGTCCTCGGTCGCCTTGACGATCACCATGAAACGCATCGCGGTATCTCCCTGTCGGTCGAACGGAGGCCGGTCCTGCCGACCGGCTCGAACCCCGTTCTGCTGACACGTCGAACGGCGCTCGCCGGAATCGACACGTCCCGCGAGGATTTTTTCACCACGCCCACCCGGAGACGGCGAACGCCCCGCCGGACGGGTCCGGCGGGGCGCTCGTGAGCGGCGGAGAGCGCGGTCAGACGCCCGCGGCGCAGTAGATCGTGCCCGGGTCGGTGACCAGGTCGCCGATCCACAGGGCAGCCTCGGTGGCCGGGAAGTCGACGCAGATGTCCTCCACGGACGCGGCCTCGAACTCGTCGTAGGTCATCTCCTGCTCGTCGATGCCGACGACCTTGAACTCCGCCTCGTCGGACTTGCAGTCGGCGCTCTCGAACTCGGTGTCGCTGACCATGCGGACGCAGTCGCCCACCTCGGGGTCACCGGCACCGAACAGGCCCAGGGCCCCGACGCCGACGATGCCGGCGGCGACGATCGGCCCGCCGATCTTCAGCCACTTCTTGCCACCGCTCTGCTGCGGCTCGGTGTACGCACCGGTCGGAGCGGCACCCTGCGGCGGCGCCCAGGCACCGCCGGGGGGCCCGGGCTGCGGGGCCGGAGCGGCGGGGTCGGACGGGTAGGTCACGGGTGCTCCTGGGAGTTCGCTGGGTGGGGTGCGGATCGCGGACGATCATCACCGACCGGTCCGTCCACCAGGGGGTACGCCGGCGACGAACCGGTAACGAACTGTTCCCGTCGTCCCACCGGCCCCGGGCGCCGCGCCCGAGTGGGCGGTGAGCGGGCGGGTAGGGACGCCGTCATGAGCGACGACGGGGCGACGGGCGGATTCGCGGAGCGGCTGGGCGCGCGGGCGGAGGTCGCCGAGGACGGGTCCGCCCGGGTCGCGTTCACCGCGCGCGACGAGCACCTCAACCAGGCCGGCACCCTGCACGGCGGCGTGCTGGCCACGCTGGTCGACACGGCGATGGGGGCCGCGGTGCGCTCCGCCGTCGGCGAGGGCGACGTCCCGGCCACCAGCCAGCTGACCGTCACCTACCTGCGGCCCGGGAAGCCCGGCGACCTCACCGTCACGGCTCGGGTCCGCACCCGCGGCGAGCACCTGACCGTCACCGAGGCCGACGTCGAGCAGGACGGGAAGAGCCTCGTCCACGCCGTCGCGACGTTCGCCCTCCTGCACCCGTGACGTGTCGGTCGGCGCGAGCGGGCACCATCGGACCCATGACGACAGCGACCTGGAACGGGACCGTCCTCGCCGAGTCCGACGACATCGTGACCGTCGAGGGCAACGCCTACTTCCCGCGCGACGCCGTGCGGGACGACGTGCTGCGCCCGTCGGACACCCACACCGTCTGCCCGTGGAAGGGCACCGCGTCCTACTTCCACGTCGAGGTCGACGGGCAGGTCAACCGCGATGCCGCCTGGTTCTACCCGACCCCGAAGGACGCGGCGGCGGAGATCACCGGCCGGGTCGCCTTCTGGCGGGGTGTCGAGGTCCGCTGAGTCAGCGCGGGCGGGCGCCGGCGAGCTCGCGCGCCGCCTCGGCGGCGTCGGCGTCGAGCTGCTCGGCGATCGCCTCCTGGAAGGCGTCGTAGGCCGCGTCGGGCGTGGTGCCCAGCGCCGTGCCGATCTCGGCCCAGTCGGCGCCTCCCCGCAGGGCCGCGCGGATGCCGATGAGCTGGCTGTCGTGCGCCTTGCGCGACACCACCTCGCCGAGGGCGAGCAGTTCGAGGGCCTCGTAGGTGTCGAGCGAGGTGTCGATGTCCTTGAGGGAGGTCGCCCAGTCGTCCTGCGCCTGATCCTGCACGGTGTTCAGGGAGGTGTCGCCGCTGTCGCGACGGCTCAGGAAGTCCAGGCGGGTGGCGGCCGTCGGGAGCGAGAACTCCGCCTCGAGGGCCTCGGGGGTGATGCTCATGCCCCGAGACTTCCCCGTCGGCGCGGGCGGGCCAAACTCCTCCGGGGCGTGACACCGGATACCTCGCCGCTGCTGGCGGGGCGCTACGGAGCGCGGGCGGCCGGACACGCGGAAGGCCCGCACCCTCAGAGGGAGGGGCGGGCCTTCGGCGTCAGCGGGGTCAGCTGGTGACGCCCACGGCCTCCTTGGCCAGGGCGGCCAGCTGGGTCTGCGCGGCGCTGGCCACGTTGGAGCGGTTCTTGTGGGTCTCCTCGTAGCGGATCACCACGTTGATGTCGTGCGGCGTCTTCAGGCCCTTGATGGCCTTGACGGCGTCGCCGACCGACAGGTTGTCGTAGTTCTTGATCGGCAGCTCGTCGGACGAGACGTCACCGAGCTCCTCGCGGGCGGACCGGGCGGCCTTGGCGGCGTCCTTGTTGCCCTCGCGGTTGGCGACCTGCTCGGCGCGGCGCAGGGTGGCGCTCCGGCCGGCGGTCAGGGTCTCGCGGACGGCCTCGGTCAGCGCGTGCGCCCGGTCGGTCACCGCGGCGAAGCGGTCGGAGGTCTCCTCGCCGGCGCTCTTCACCGAGTCGACGGCGTTGTTGACCGTGTTGGCCCAGAAGCGGACGGGGGCGTTGACGGCCCGCGCCACACCACCGGCGACCTTCTGCACCGGGGTCGGCACCAGGGCGGCCGGGCCACCCAGGGCCTCCTCGGCCAGGACGACGGTCAGCCACTCGACGGTGGCCTTGTGGGCGTCGATCAGCTTCTCGGCGAGCCGGCGGACGTCGGCCTTGCCGGCCTGGTCGGCGAGCACCTTCACGTAGGTCGCGCGGTCGAGCAACTGGTGCTCGAGCTGCAGGTCGGTCAGCAGCGCCTCCTCGACGGGGGCGGCCTGCTCGAACGTGGCCTTGATGACGGCGGACAGCCGGCCGACGGTCGGGGTGACGACGTCGGGTACGCCGCCGAGGGCGCGCAGCTGCTCGGTGATCTCGAGCGAGCGGGCCGCGGCGTTGTCGGCGTTCTGCGTCAGCTCCCGGCGCACCGCGTCCGTGCGGGCCTGCGAGATGCGGGTGCGTGCGACCTGCTCCTCGGTCTGCGTGAGCAGGACGAGGGCGCGCAACTGGTTGATGAGCGTGGCGTTGGTGTCGGTCATGACGAAGGAACAACTCCAAGGATTCGGGGATGACCTGACACGTCCTCCATGCCCCCTTCACCCGCAGTGCTAACTCCTGCAAGCGGATTGCTAGCAGTGAGCCTCGTCACTCGCTCGCCGTCGCCGCGCTCGCCAGGGCGGGGGAACGGGGCTCCAGCAGGCCGCGCGAGCCCCCATATCCCCGCCCTCGCGGACGTCAGGCGGCCGGCGGGCGGTACTCGTCGGCGATGCCGAGGATCCGGCCCAGCGCCAGGAGCTCGGACTCGAACATCGGGGCGGCGTCCTCCAGCGCGAACCGCAGGTGGCCGAACACCTCCATGCAGACCATCCCGTAGAGCCGGATCCAGCAGGACAGGAAGACGTGCACGACGCCGAGCGGCAGCGCGACGGGCAGCTTGGCGCACCACTCGGTCAGCTGCACCCGCAGCGCCGGCTCGAGGTCCTCCTCGTCGGGCACCGGGAAGCCCTGCTCCAGGTAGACGCGCGAGATCAGCTCCGCGAACACGCCGCCGAAGCGCCGGCTGGCGACCTGGGGCGGGTGGTCGCCGGGGCCGTGCAGGTCCGCGGCGGGGATGACCCCCTGGCCCGCACTGCCGAACAGCAGGCCGAACTCGGCGTGGTGGGTCGTCGCCCACGCGCGGAAGGCCCGGGCCGCCGACATCAGCTGGACGCCGGGGGTCGCCGGCTCGGCCGCGTCGCGGACCTGCTCCAGGTGGTCGCTGAGCTCGTCGTAGAGGTCGGCGACGACGTGCTCGACGAGGTCCTCGCGGCTGTGGAAGTAGCGGTACAGGGCGGGTGCCGTCATGCCCATCTCGCGCGCGACGGCCCGCAGCGCCAGGCCGTCGACCCCCTGCTCGACCAGCACCTTCCGCGCCTTCTCCTTGATCTCGCGCACGGTGTCGGCACGCAGGCGGTCGCGGCGGCTCACCGGCTCCATCGGCAGTTCGCTCATCGTTCCTCGCGATTCCCCTTGACAGCGGTGAACACCGTTAGCAGAGTGACCACCGTTCGCTAACACCGTTCACCCCGGACCCGACGCTAGCACTGGAGACGCCATGTTCGAGGCCCTCGGGCGAGTGATGTACCGCCGTCGTCGCTGGGTGGTCGCCCTCTCCCTCGCGTTCGTCGCCTTCGCAGGCGTGTGGGGCACGGGCGTGTTCGGCGCGATGACCGGCGGCGGCTTCGAGGACCCCGACAGCGAGAGCACGCTCGCCGGCGAGGTGGCCGACCGCGAGTTGGGCCGTGGCGGCGGCGACGTCGTCGTCCTCTACTCGAGCGACGGGATGACCGTCGACGACCCGGCCTACGCGAGCGCGGTCGAGGAGAGCCTCGCCGCCCTGCCGGACGCCGTCGTCGAGGAGACCGTGACCTTCTTCGGAACCGGCGCGCCGCAGCTGGTGAGCGACGACCGCACGTCCACCTACGCCCTGCTGACGCTCGCGGGCGACGAGGACCAGCGCACCGACGGCCTCGAGCTGATCGAGGACGACCTGACCGCCGACGGTCTGGAGACGCAGATCGGGGGCGGGACGACGATCAACCGCGACATCAACGAGCGGGTGAGCGCCGACATCGCGCGGGCCGAGACCATCTCGATGCCGATCCTCGCGGTGCTGCTGGTCATCATCTTCGGCAGCTTCGCGGCGGCCGGGCTGCCGCTGGCGATCGGCGTGGTCGCGATCCTCGGCTCGTTCGCGGCGCTGCGCGGGTTCTCGATGGTCACCGACGTCTCGATCTTCGCGGTCAACGTCGTCACCATCACCGGCCTGGGTCTGGCGATCGACTACGGCCTGTTCATGGTCAGCCGGTTCCGCGAGGAGATCCGCCGCCAGCCCGACACCCAGACGGCCCTGGCGCGCACGATGGCCACCGCCGGCCGCACCGTCGCCGTCTCCGGCGTCACCGTGGCGATCTCGCTCGCCGGGCTGCTGATCTTCCCGCAGGTGTTCCTCCGCTCCATGGGCTTCGGCGGGATGAGCGCCGTCCTCATCGCGATGGTCGCCGCGCTCACCCTGCTGCCGGCGCTGCTGGCGATGCTCGGCCCGAAGGTCGACGCGCTGTCGGTGCGGCCGTGGCTGCGCCGGGTCTTCGGCCGCCGGGAGCGGGTCGTCGACGACGAGCACGGTGCGTGGGCGCGGATCGCGCACGTCGTGATGCGGCGCCCGGTCGTGTTCACCGTCGTCGTCACGGCCGTGCTGGTGACGCTCGCCCTGCCGTTCCTCCGGGTCCAGTTCGGCGGCATCGACGAGCGGGCCCTGCCCGCGGGCACCGAGAGCCGGGTGGTGTCCGAGACGCTGAAGTCGGACTTCCCGACCAGCGAGCGCGGACCGATCGACGCGATCGTGACCCTGCCCGACGCCGTCGACTCCCCCGCCGGCGGCGCGGCGCTGCAGGCCTACGTCGACGACGTGGCCGCGGTGCCCGGCGTCGAGGGCGCGACGGTGGCCGACGCGGCGGGGAACACCGCCCGGGTCGACATCGCCTACGCCGGCGACCCGCTGTCGACCGACGCCCGGGACCTGGTCGGCGAGATCCGCGCCGTCCCGGCCCCCGACGGCGGCGAGGCGCTGGTCGGCGGGCAGACCGCGGTGCTCGCCGACCTGCTCGACAGCCTGGGGTCGCTGCTGCCGTGGATGGCGCTGTTCGTGGTGGCGACGACGTTCGTGCTGCTGTTCCTGGCCTTCGGCTCGGTGGTGCTGCCGGTCAAGGCCGTGGTGATGAACGTGCTGTCGCTGGGCGCCTCGTTCGGCGCGCTGGTCTGGATCTTCCAGGACGGCAACCTGAGCGGGTTCCTCGACTTCACGCCCACCGGCTTCGTGGAGGCGACCCAGCCGATCCTGGTGCTGGCCATCGTGTTCGGGCTGTCGATGGACTACGAGGTGTTCCTGATGTCGCGGATCCGGGAGCAGTACGACCTGACCGGCGACAACACGACGGCGGTGGCGACGGGCCTCCAGCGGACCGGCGGCATCATCACCAGCGCGGCGCTGCTGCTGCTCGTGGTGATCGGCGCCTTCTCGCTGTCGGGGATCACCTTCATCAAGATGATCGGCGTCGCGATGCTGATCGCGATCGTCATCGACGCGACCGTCGTCCGGATCCTGCTCGTGCCGGCCACCATGCGGCTGCTCGGCCGGGCCAACTGGTGGGCGCCCGGACCGCTGGGCCGGCTCTACGCCCGCTACGGGATCCGCGAGTCCGACGGCGACCCGGTGGTGGAGCGCCGGGAGCCCGAGCTCGCCGGCACGCACTGACCGACCTCTGGGGACTTCCTGTACCGGAAGTCCCCGGAGGCGGCGGGGTCAGACGGTCGCGGGCGCCTCGTTCTCGACCGACAGGCGCGGGTTCACCCGGAACCGGAGGACCGGCTGAGTGTCGTCGTCCATGAGGTGGCGCGGCGCCAGGCGCACCCGGCGGACGGGCAGCGGCGACGGCGGCAGCAGCTTGCCGCAGCCGACGCAGTACCGGCCGCGCTGCTCGACGGCGTTGCAGTGCGTGCACGTCATGGTGCCTCCTCGAACTCGACGTCCCCCGCGGGCGTTCGACGGGGACAGTGGCAGGTCGGGACGACGGATCTGGACACTTCTCGTCCCGTGGGACGACCTGTAATCCGACCGTCACCTACCTCGAGATCCCGGCCACAGCCTGCCCATACGTCACCCGCCGAGGACGTCGTCCCGCAGCCGGTCGAGGAAGGGCACCTGCCCCTTCAGCAGCTTCGACCGCGCCTCGTCCAGGCCGAACCAGGCGGCCCGGTCGATCTCGGGGAACTCCTGGAGCCGGCCCGATCGCGGCGGCCACTCGAGCGAGAAGGTGTTGCTCCGGGTCGCGGTGGCGTCGAGGTCGCCCTCGGCGGCCCAGACCGCGAGCACCTTGCTGCTGGTCACCTTCGCCGATCCCAGCGGCACCAGGACGTCGGCGGGCACCGGCGAGCCGAGCTCCTCCTCGAACTCGCGGCGCGCGACGGCCAGGGGCTCCTCGTCCGCGTCGTGCTCGCCCTTGGGGATCGACCAGGCCCCGTCGTCCTTCCTCGCCCAGAACGGCCCGCCCATGTGCCCGAGCAGGACCTCGGGTCCTGCGTCTCGCACCCGGTACAGCAGGATCCCCGCGCTCGTCCTCGGCACGGCACCTGCTTACCGCACCGCCACGCGGCCGACAGGGTGCGCGGATGCGTCGTTCCGGGCGGTGGAACGGCGCATCGGCGCACCCCGTCGGTTCAGACGAGCGTGGTCCGGGTCTGGCCGAGGCTCTGCCAGTAGGCATTCAGTGCGTTGTTGGTCTGCACGAACCAGACGAACGGGCCCACCAGGATGAAGATCCCGGGGAAGAACCAGAGTGCGGTGAGCGCCGACACCGGCTTCTCCTGGCCGCGCCGCTCGTACAGCTGACCGACCTCGTGGCTGAGGAAGAACGGCGACACCAGGCCGAAGACGATCGCGATGATCAGCGCCAGCACGCCGCCGAGGCCCTCGCCGCTGTGCCGCTTCATCTCCTCCTGGGTCTGGAAGTAGTAGACGAAGCCCCAGATCCCGAGGGTCACGAAGAACAGCAGCATGATCATCCCGGTCGGGCGGATCTGACCGACCGGACCCTGGGGCTGGCCGTACTGCGCGTACCCGGGCACCGAGGGCATCGGCTGCGGGTAGCCGCCGTACCCCGGCGGCGGGTAGCCGGGTGCCGCGGAGCCCGGTGCCCCGTACCCGGGGGGCGGCGGCGGAGGCGCGTACCCGTACGGACCGCTCTCGGACGGCTGGCCGGCATCCGGCGGAGGCGGCGGCGAACCCTGCGGCGTGGTCATGAGCTGCTCCTCTCGGCAGCGAGCCATCGTCCTCCGCCGCACCGATTCCGGGAGCCCCTTCGCGCGCGAGGTGCTAGACCTCGGGGATGACCCGGTGGCGCCGGCCGGCCGCGGCGGTGCTCGCCGGGGGTCTGCTGCTGGCGCTGGCCGGCTGCCCGGTGGGCGACCCCGACCGCTCCCCCGAGCCGTCGGCCGCGGACCTCGGGCCGGCGCGCCCCACCGATCCCTCCACGGACCTGCCTCCCTACACCGGACCGCCCGCCGACGGGCCGCCCAGCGCCGGGCCGCTCGCGCGGGTGCGCGCCGCCGTCGACCTGACCTCGGCGACGCCCGGCACGTTCGCGCGCGTCGTAGCGGCGGTGGCCGCACCCGACGGCGGCGCGTTCGCGCTGCTCAGCCCGGTCGACCGGACCCTGCCGCAGACGCTGGTCAGCCTGCGCGGCGACGCCGTCGCGGGCACCGTGCCGCTCCCCCGCGTCGACGACGTCTGGGGCATGCACCTCCTCGACGACGGCACCGTGGTGGTCACCGGACGGCTGCCGGGCGAGGGCTACGGCCTGCGGGTGGTCGACCCGGTGACGGGAGCCGTGCGCACTACGGTCGTCCTCTCCGCCGGCGACGACGTCCGCTCCTCGACCGGCGGCTCCGCCCTGGGCACGCAGTCGCGGCTGTTCCTGCTCCTGAGCGTCACCACCGACGGCGGCGTCCGCGAGGCGCTGCTGGCTGTGGACGTGGCCACCGGTCGCGTGCTGGCCGAGCGGGACCTGGACGAGGACGTCGCCGCCGTCTCGGCCCACCCGGTCGGCGACCAGCTGGCCGGCCTCCTCCCCCGGCCCGCCGGCGGGGTCACCGTGGTCTTCGACGCCTCGCCGACGGAGGTCCCGGAGGACCGCATCCCCACCCTGGCGCGCTACGACGCGGACCTCCAGCCGGCGGGCCGGGCGGCGCGCGCGACGGATCTGTCCGAGGGCGCCGAGACGCAGTCGGTCGCCGGCGCGGCGGACGGCACGGTGTTCCTGCTCGCAGCGGTCGACGAGGGGTCGTGGCTGCTCGCCGTGCCCGACGGCGGCGGCGCCGGTCCCCTGCTCGCCCAGCTCGACGACCGCGTGTACGGCTACGCGCTGGTCGTGGAGCCGGCGCAGGTGTGGGCAGGGCTGCCCTCGCCGGTCGGTGTCCGCCCGGTCGACCTCACCACCGGCGAGGCGCTGCGGCCCGTCGGCTTCGGGTGCTTCCGGAAGCTCGACGTCCGGGCCCTCTACCCGGCGGCCACCGGAGCGCTGGCCATCGGCGAGTGCGACAGCCCGCGCGAGGACACCCAGATGCTGTGGTTCCTCGAGCCGTGAGCGCTCAGCGCCCCGACCACCGCGGCGCGCGCTTCTCCAGGTAGGCGGCGATGCCTTCTTTGCGGTCCTCGCTCAGGTACGGGTTCGGGCCGACGTCCAGGCGCAGCGCCTGCCACAGCGGGAGCTCGAGCCCCTTCACGGCGGTCTCCTTCATCCTGCGGACGCTGATCGGGGCGTTGGCGGCGATCCGCTCGGCCAGCTGCATCGCCATCGGCAGGACGTCGTCGGTGAGCCGGTTGACCAGGCCCCACCGCTCCGCGTCCTCGCTGGTGACGTACTCGCCGGTCAGCAGCATCTCCAGGGCGATGCCCATGGGGATGCGTTTGGGCAGGACGACGGACCCGAAGTTGGCGCCCATCCCGATCGCGGCCTCGGGCAGGCCGAGCTTGATGCCCGGCGCCGCCACCCGCAGGTCGCAGGCGAGCGCGAGCTCGAAGCCGCCGGCGACCGCGGCGCCCTGCAGCGCGGCGACGATCGGGACCGGCGTCTCGGTGACCACCTCGAACAACGAGCGCCAGGGCCGGTCCATCGGCGGGCGGAAGCGCTCGCCGCGCTGGTCGCGCTCGCGGATCTCCTTGAGGTCGAAGCCGGCGCAGAAGGCCGGCCCGTTGCCGGTGAGGACGATCGCGCGCACCTCGTCGTCCTCACCGGAGCGCAGCAGCTCCTCGACCAGGTCGGCCTGCAGCGGGGAGGAGAGCGCGTTGCGGCGCTCGGGCCGGTCGAGGGTCAGCACGCGGACGTGACCGCGGGTCTCGACGATCAGTCCGGACTCGTGGCGGAAGGGCTCGCTCATCCCTGCAACCTCACCGGTGGACGGCGGGACGGCAAGTTCCGCGGTCAGCGCGCCCCGGCGCTCCGCCAGTAGCCGTTGAGCGCCCGGTTGGTCAGCACGAACCAGATCACCGGCCCGACGAGCAGGAAGATGCCAGGGAAGACCCAGAGGCCGGTGAGCGCGGTGACCGGCGCCCGCTGCCCCCGCCGCTCGTACAGCCGGCCCACCTCGTGGCTGAGCAGGAACGGCGAGGCGAGCCAGAAGAAGAGCGCCAGCACGAGGGCGAGCACGCCGCCGATGCCGTCACCGGTGTGCCGCTTCATCTCCTCGTGCGTCTGGAAGAAGTAGACGTAGCCCCAGATGCCGAGGGTGACGACGAACAGCAGCATCTGCAGGCCGGTGCCACGGACCTCGCCGAGCGCTCCGCGGCGCGGCACGACCGGCCACTGCACGACCGGCCACTGCGGCGGTGCGGGCGGGCGGTACACGGATTGCGGTGCGGGGAGGTCGGTGAACAGCCGGTCGAGGTCCCCGTAGGTCACCGCGGCGAAGGCCTGCGCGACCCGCCGGTCGTACTCGGCGTCGTCGAGACGGCCCTCGGCCCAGGCGGCGCCGATCCGCTGCGCGGCAGCCTGCCGTTCGGCGTCGGAGACCCGGATGTGGTGTGCCGCCGTCATGCCGCCCCCTCGCTGGAGGACCGCATCGTCGCACGGGGGCGGCCCTTGCGGAACGCCTTCGGCACGTTCTCCCGGGGTCAGCGCAGACGCGCCGCCATGAGGTCCTGCGGCGAGGTCGGGCGCAGGTCGTCGAAGAAGTCGGGCAGTCCGAGGCCGCCCGCCGCCGTCTTGAGCTGGCGCAGCTCCGCCGTGGTGAGGATGGGGTTCTCCAGGGCGGTGGCCCGCAGGTGGCCGAGGAACCGGCGGTGCAGGGTCAGCACCTGCTCGGCGCCGATGCCGGCGGAGGCGGCCAGCCGCGCCAGCAGCTGCCCCTCCCCGCCGAGGATCCGGCCGTCGGTGAGCGCCGAGGCGACGGCGTCGACGTAGCGCTGCGCGTCGGCGTACGGCGCGTCGACGACCGCGCGCGGCAGGCCGGCGACCATCGAGGCGATCCAGCCGCCGCCGGCCCGCGGCTCGCCGGAGCGCGTCCTCGGCGCCGCCTCGGTGGCCAGTTCCGGCATCGGGCGGAGGCCGGTCAGGAAGCGCGGCGGCTCGCCGTGCGCGGCCAGCAGGTTCGGCAGCAGGGCGGCCACGAGCCGGGCGTCGGTGAGGGCGGTGGGGGCATCGGCGACGGGCAGGCCGACCACGCGGGCGAGGGTGTCCAGCCGCTGGTTCGGGGCGCGCAGCGTGCGCCGGGCCAGCCACAGGGAGCACAGCGCCGGGTTCAGCGGCAGCGCGATCCCGATGCGGGCGAACTCGGCGGCGAGGAAGCGCTCCACGAACGCCGCGTTGTGGGCGACGACGACGGCGCCGTCCAGCCGGTCCAGCAGGTCGCCGGCGATGTCGCCGAACACCGGGGCGTCGAGCACCTCGCTGTTGGAGATCCCGTGCACGAAGAGCGGGCCGACGTCCCGGCCGGGGTCGAGCAGGGTGACGTACTCGTCCTCGATCCGGCCGTCGGCGTCGACGCGGACGACCGCGATCTCGACGATCCGGTCGCCCTTGGCCGGCGACAGGCCGGTGGTCTCGATCGAGACGATGGCGAACGGCGCGTCGACGGGGAAGCCGGGACCGTCGCCGCCGTACTGGAACAGCCGGCCGCGCATGCCCGGCTCGGCGAAGGGGACGGGGCCCTCGGGCTCGGCGACGTCGACGGGACGGCGGGGCGTGGGGATCGCGGGGTTCGCACCGCGCACCGGCGCCGCGCCCTGGCGGCGGCGCGCCGCCCGGCGGCCGGACGCCCGCACGGCCAGGAACAGCGCCAGCAGCAGCACGAGCCCGGCGACGGCAGATCCACCGACCAGGACCTCGATCGGGACCCCGAACATCTCACCCTCCCCTGATGACCTCGCGACGAGGCAATCGGCAGCATCGGGGCTGGGCGGCACCGGCGGGTGACGGCGGGGCTGCGACGCGCCGCAGCCGTCACAGCCGTCGCGGGCGTCCCGGATCAGGACGCGCTGGCGCCCCGGGCGACGAGGTGCCGCAGCTTGCCGAGCGCCGTCCGCACCAGGGGGGCGGCGTGCGGTTCGTCGTGGTCGTCCGGCTCGTGCCAGGCGCCCGGCAGCGGGATATCCAGCGCGGCGCCGCGACGGGCCAACGGCTGGCGGAGCGGTTGGGCGAAGTCGACGCCGCCGTGCACCTCCACGGTCACGCCGTCCAGCCGCACCCGCTCCGCCAGCTGCGCGACGACCCACTCGCCCCAGGCGCTGCGGTAGCCGGCGGACTGGTCGCCTATCTGGACGTCGAACGGGCCGACCACGTCACCGGCGTCGAGCAGGCCGTGCTTGGCGCTGAGCACGAACCACGGGAGCCGGGCGCGGACGGCGGCGTCGCGGGCGCGGGCGAAGCCGGGGCTGGCGAAGAGACGGGCGACCGGGACCGGCTCGGTCGCCGTCGCGCCGGAGGAGCCGATCAGGACCAGCCGCGCGCCGACGTCGGCCGACTCGCCGGGGCGCACCTCGCGGTGGCGGACGTAGCGGCCGCGGTCGACGCGGTGCAGCAGCGGTGCCCGGCCCGACGGCGGGTGCCCGGCGTTGCCGGTGGCGAGCTGGATGTGCGTCGCGATCGAGGAGACCCCCACGTCGGGCCGGCGGGCGCTGACCCAGTTGATGAGGGCGGCACGGCTGAACGGCTCGGGCAGCGTGGCCGCGCCCTCGGCGATCAGCTCCCAGATCGTGGGCAGCCCCGCGGTGCTCATCCGGGGACGCTAACGCCGTCCCGTCGCCCGTGGACCCGGTCCGGGCGCAGAACCGCACCATCGGTGGACACCCGTTCCGATACCGCGCGGATCGGCAGATCTCGCCCGGACCGCACCGGTCGCGGCGCCCGGGTCTGTGATCCGGGGCAACGAACCGGCCCACGGGTCACACGAGTCCCATCCGTCGGGGAGCATGGGAGGACCGATCGTTCCCCTCCGGTAGACAGGTGACATGGAGAGCACTGCCGACATCCAGGTGGGCGACGCCGTCGCCCCGCGGGCGGCGGTCTCCATCGAGATCACGTCGACGCCCGTCCTCAGCTACGCCTTGGCGCACAACCGGGTGCCGGTGGTGTCGCGGCTGGCGATCACCAACCTCGGCGGCCCGGTGCGCGCCGCCACGGTGCGGCTGGGGGTCCGCGACGCCGAGGGCCCGATCGCGCAGACCGTCGAACTGCTCGCCGACCTCGACGAGGGCCGGACGACGGTGCTCACCGACCTCGGCCTGGTCATGGACCCGGCGGCGATGCTGCACGTCGAGGAGCAGCGGCCCGGCGTCATCGACGTCGAGGTGCTCTCCGACGGCGAGGTCCTGGGCGAGAGCAGCCGCGTCGTCCAGGTGCTCGCGGCCCAGCAGTGGCTGGCCACTCCCCTGCCCCTGGCGCTGGAGATGCTCGCCGCGCACGTCATGCCCAACCACCCCGCGGTCACCGCGGTGGTGTCGGAGGCCGCGGACCTCCTCGAGCAGCGGACCGGGCGCGGGTCGATCCAGGGCTACGCCGACGGGCCGGAGCGGGTCGACGAGATCGTCGCCGCGATCGCCGCCGCGCTGCAGCGGCGCGGCATCCGCTACAGCGAGCCGCCGCTGAGCTGGTCCGACCTCGGCCAGCAGGTGCGCTCGCCGGGCGACGTCCTCACCTGGCGCGTGGGCACCCCGCTGGACCTCGTCGTCCTCATGGCCGCCGCCCTGGAGCAGGCCGGCGTCCGGCCGCTGCTGTGGCTGGCCGACGGGCACGCGTTCCTCGGGTACTGGCGGGAGGAGCGGTCGGCCGAGTCGGCCGCGACCACCGACGCCGCCCCGCTGGTCAACCTCGTCGACCTCGGGCTGATCGGCCTGGTCGAGACGATCCTGCTCACCAGCACCGGCGAGCTCGCCGCCGACCTGCACACCCCCGCCTACAGCGACTGGCTGTCCGGCGAGCTGGACCGGGTCCTCGGCGTCACCGACGTGCACCGGGCGCGCAAGGACGGCATCTTCCCGCTGCCGGCCCGGGCCCGCGACGAGGACGGCGTCCTGCAGGTCGTCGAGTACCGGCCGGCGCTGCACAGCGCGCCCGCCAAGCCCGCGCCGCCCGCCCCGGCGCCGTCGTCGAAGCCCGAGCCGCCGCCGCGGGTGCAGCAGTGGAAGAACGCGCTGCTCGACCTCAGCCTGCGCAACCGGCTGATCAACTACACCGAGCGCTCCGGCCTCGCGCTGACCATCCCCGGCTCGGCGCTGGGCGTCCTGGAGAACTTCGTCCACGACGGGACGCCGATCACCTTGCTGCCGGGCGACCAGTTGGCCGCCGTCCAGGCCGAGCGCGGCATCACGACTGCCCGCGAGCTGCCGGCCGACCAGCTGACCGAGCTGCTGGTCGAGCGGCGCGAGGTGCACGCCGACGTCACCAGCGGCGGCTACCTGCCCAAGCTGCGCAACCTCGCCTACAAGGCGAAGACGGTGCTCGAGGAGACCGGCGCGAACAACCTCTACCTGGCGCTGGGCAGCCTGGTGTGGGAGCTCGACGGGCGGCCGCTGCGCTCGCCGCTGGTGCTCATCCCCGTCGTGCTGGCGCCGCTGGGCCGCACCGGCTCCTACCGGCTCTCGCTCGACGAGTCCGGGTCGAGCACGCCGAACTACTGCCTGCTGGAGAAGCTGCGCCAGCTGCACGGACTGACCGTCCCGACGCTCACCGAGGCGGTCGACGGCACGCTCGACCTCGACGCCGCCTTCGAGGCGATGCGGTCGGCGCTCGTCGGCCACGGGCTGCCCTACCGGGTCGAGTCGACCGCCGACCTCGCGATCCTGCAGTTCGCGAAGTTCCGGCTGTGGAAGGACCTCGACGAGCACTGGGCGGACTTCACCGACAACCCGCTGGTGCACCACCTCGTGCACGAGCCGACCGAGGCGTTCGAGGACCCGGCCCGCGACACCGGCCCCTACGTCGACCTCGACGAGCTCGCCGCCGAGCTCCCCGCGCCCGCGGACGCCTCGCAGCTGCGGGCGATCGCCGAGGCCACCGCAGGGCGCACGTTCGTGCTGGAGGGCCCGCCCGGGACGGGCAAGTCGCAGACCATCACCAACCTGCTGACGCGCGCGGTCGCCGAGGGCAAGCGGGTGCTGTTCGTCGCCGAGAAGCGGGCCGCCCTGGACGTCGTCGCCCGCCGGCTGGACGCGGTCGGCATGGGCATGTTCGCCCTCGACCTGCACGACAAGGGCTCGCGCGCCTCGATGGTGCGGGCGCAGATCCGCCTGGCGCTGGAGCACGCCGTCTCCGTCGACGAGCAGGGCCTGGCCGCCGACGGCGAGTCGCTGCGCTCGGCCCGCCGCCTGCTGGCCCGCTACGCCGACCGGCTGCACGAGCAGAACGCCGTCGGGCTGTCGTTGTACACGGCCCGGACCTCGGAGCTCGCGGCCGGCACCGACGTCGAGCCGCTGCCGGTGCCGCTGCCCTTCGCGGCCAACGCGCCGGCGGAGGTACTGCGCTCGGTGCGGGTCGAGCTCGCGCTGCTGCCCGACATCGCCGACCTGACCCGCCCCTCGCCCCGGCACCCGTGGGCGTTCGTCGACTCCCCCGAGATCGACCTCCCCGCCACCCAGGCCGCGGCCGCCGCGGTCGACGCCGCCGTCCGCGAGGTCCAGGCCGTGCCCGAGCTGGGCGGCGTGCTGCGCCGGACGTCGACGGCCGAGGAGCTGGACGCGCTGGTACACGTCCTCAGCGGCCCGCCGGTCGGCCTCGACGTCCTCGACGAGACGTTCGGCGCGTTCTGGACGGCGGCGACGTCGGCCGTGCTCGGCGAGATCGCCGCCTTCACCGCGTTCCGCCACCCGGGCCTCGACGTCTGCACGCCCGAGGTGCTGCGGCTGCCGCTGGCCGAGATCTACGTGGCCGCGCAGACCGCGGCGGCGTCGTCCTGGTGGGGACGGCGGCGCAAGCTGATCGCCGTCCGCGACCACCTGGCGCCCTACCTGCGCCCCGACGCCAAGGTGCGGCCGAAGGACGTCCCGGCGATCGTCGAGAACCTGTGGCGGGTGCAGACCGCCGTGCAGGCGATCGCGACCCGCGCCGAGTCGATCTCCGGGCTGTCGGTACCCGAGGGCTGGAACCCGTTCACCGACGGCGACCTGCTGGCCCGCCAGGTCGACTGGCTGCGCGCCGCGGGCGCGGCGGTCGACGGCTCGTCGCTCTTCCACGTGCAGCTGCGCAAGCTGATCGTCGCCGGCGTCCCCGCCGGCCCGGCCGCGGCCACGGCGGTCGGGCACCTGCGGGACGCCGTCCGGCAGCTGATCGCGGCGTGCCGCACCAGCTCCGACCAGCTGGCCCGGTGGGCCGGCGAGGACGGCCTCGTCCTGCGCTGGTCGATGACCCGCCCCGAGCGCGGCGGTGACGGCTCGGTGCTCATGTCGCTGCGCCGCTGGGTCTCCTTCCTCGACACCCTCGAGCCGCTGCGCTTCGCCGGCCTGTTCGACGCCCGGGCGCTGCTGCTCACCGGGGCGATCAAGGCCGACGACGCGGTGCGCGCGTTCGACCGCGGGCTGGCGATGGCGTCGGTGTCCGAGCGGCTCGACGCGACCGGGCTCGACATGTTCGACGCGGGCGCGCACGAGAAGTCGATCCGCCGGTTCACCCGCGCCTCGCGGTCGGTGCGCGACCACCTGACGACGGCGCTCCCGGCCCGCGTCCTGGCCGCCCGCCCCTTCGACGCGGCCTCGGGATCGGGGCAGGTCGGCGCGCTGCAGCGCGAGCTGGCCAAGCAGCGGCGCGGGCTCGGTGTCCGCCAGCTGCTTGCCACCTACGGCGAGCTGATCACCCAGGTCATGCCGTGCGTGCTGGTGTCGCCGGACTCGGTGGCCCGCTTCTTCCCGGCCGCCTCCAACCAGTTCGACCTGGTGGTCTTCGACGAGGCGTCGCAGATCCGGGTGGCCGACGCGGTCGGTGCGCTGGGCCGGGCTCGCGCGGCCGTGGTGGTCGGCGACTCGAAGCAGATGCCGCCGACGTCCTTCGCGGAGCCGTCGTCGGTGTCCGACGACGCCGCCGACCTGGCCGAGACCGCGGTCGAGGACGAGGAGTCGATCCTCTCCGAGTGCGTTCAGGCGCGGGTTCCCCGGCAGTGGCTGTCATGGCACTACCGCAGCCAGGACGAGTCGCTGATCGCGTTCTCCAACGCCCAGTACTACGGCAACCGGCTGTCGTCGTTCCCGGCGCCGACGCACGGGCGGCCCTCGTCCGAGCCCGACGGCCGCGGCGTCGCGCTGGTGCGGGTGCCGGGCACCTTCCACCGCTCGGGTGCCGGCCGGCTGCTGCGCACCAACCCGATCGAGGCCAAGGCGATCGTCGCCGAGATCCGCCGGCGGTTCGACGCGGTGCCCAAGTGGGACGGCGTGGACGCGGTGCCCTCGATCGGCGTCGTGACGTTCAACGCCCAGCAGCGCGCCTACATCGAGGGGCTGCTCCGGGACGCCGACGACGAGCGGCTGGCCGCGGCCCTGGACCGCACCGACGGCGAGGGCCTGTTCGTGAAGAACCTGGAGAACGTGCAGGGCGACGAGCGCGACGTCGTCTTCTTCTCCACCGGCTTCTCCCCCAACGCCAAGGGCGAGCTGCCGCTGAACTTCGGCCCGCTGAACCGGGTGGGTGGGGAGCGCCGGCTCAACGTCGCGGTCACCCGTGCGCGGCGGCAGGTCGTCGTCTTCTCGTCGTTCGACCCGGAGCAGCTGCGGGCGGAGGAGACGTCGTCGGTCGGCATCAAGCACCTGCGCGCCTACCTCGACATGGCGGCGCAGGGCACCGACGTCCTCCCCCGCGACGCGCGCTCGACCGCCGTCGTCGACCGGCACCGGGAGGAGATCGCGGCGGCGCTGCGCGAGCGCGGGCTCGTGGTGCGCACCGACGTCGGGCTGTCGGAGTTCAAGGTCGACCTCGCCGTCGCGCGAGCCTCCGACCCCGAGACGCCGCTGATGGCCGTGCTGCTGGACGGCCCGGCGTGGGCCCGCCGCGGCACGGTCGGCGACCGGGACGGCCTGCCGGTCGAGGTGCTCGGCGACATGCTGCGCTGGCCGGTGGTCGAGCGGGTGTGGCTGCCGTCGTGGCTGGCCTCGCGCGACGCGGTGCTCGAGCGGCTGGTGGAGGCGGTCGACGCGATCCCGTCGGAGCCGGTGGCCGAGCCGATCCAGCTGCCGACGGCGGCCCAGGAGTCGTTCAAGGGCGTGGCCGCGCTGCGCTCGTCGGTGACCGCGTCGGTCGCCGTCCCGGCCGCGCCGAAGCCGGCCAAGGCGGCTGCCCCTCGCAAGCCGTCGGCCCCGGCGGCGATGGACGGCGAGACGCCGTTCGTGCCGTGGCTGCCCAAGCCGGCCGGTGAGAAGACGGTGCTCGACGAGCTGCCGGCGTCGAAGGCCGCCCGCCCGGTGCGCCGCGTGATGACGGCCGGGGTGAAGGCCGAGGGGCCGATCCACGTCGACCGGCTGGCGAAGCTGACCGTGAACGCGTTCGGGCTGAACCGGGCGTCGGAGGGGCGGAAGAACACGCTGCTGTCGCTGCTGCCGCCGTCCGCGGTGGTGGGCGACTACCTGTGGCCCGAGGGCGTCACGCCGGACACCTACGAGGGCTTCCGCCGGCAGACGTCGAGCACCGACCGGCCGATCGACCACGTCGCGCCGGAGGAGATCGGCAACGCGATGGTGGCGCTGTGCCGGGCGAGCGCCGGGATGATGGCCGACGAGCTGCTGACGCAGACGGCGGCGATCTTCGGCTACAAGCGGCGCACGCCGGCCATCACGCCTGCGCTCGAGGCGGCGCTGAAGCTGGCCCTGCACCGCGGCAAGCTCACCGAGCAGCCGTCGGGCCTCCTCACCGTCTGACGCGCTGTCGCGGCCCGCCCGGCGCTGACTGGGGAGAGACCATGGCGGCATCCGCCGGTGTTTGGTCACTGCTCCCAGTCGCGGACTCCTAGCCGTGCCAGCATGGTCGGACTGCTACCACGGTCGGGCCGCAACACCACGCGCCTGGCCAAGCACGGATGACGGAAGGACCGGCGTGTCAGCCGATCTTGTTGCACATGACATCGATCGACTCGTCGCAACCCAGGCAGCCTCGGACGAGGTTCGCCGGAAGCTGGGGTCCTGGGACGCTCGCGCACTGTTCGAGGACCTCCGGCGGCGTAGCGCTGTCGACGAGGGGCTCGCTGCCGAGCAGGCGGCGGCGTCTTACAGACACCCGAACGGCTTCACCAAGGTCCGATTGTTGCACTCGCCAGGCGCATGGGCCCTCCGGCTCCATATCTGGCGTGCAGCCCCCGGCGGCGAGTTCAACGACATCCACGACCATTGCGGCCCCTTCGCCTCTCGCGTACTGGTCGGGAATCTGAGCGACGAGGTCTTCACCGTCGAGGAGTCCTCGACCGCGACCCCGCACGTCGAGCTTCGGGACGAACTCGTGGGAGGTGTTCATCGCCTGACCCCGGTTGGAAAGGGCGGCCTAGTACCAAGCGCCGTACGCCACTACGCGAGCGGTGAAACGTACTGGATGGACGCCGACACACTTCACCGCTCCGCACCTGTGCCACCCTTCCCAGCGATGACACTTGTTGTGGAATGGCCCCGATCCAAATCAATCTCTCGAGTCTTCCGCACCGGTCGTCGACCACAGCACGAAGTGGTTCCGACCGCCGGCTCGCCCGCCCTCGTCCGGGAAGCGCTCGACGAAGTGATCGAACATGGCGTCTAGCGGCTTGGCGTCCCGCATTCAGAAGACGAAGGTCGCGCTGGAGATCGTCCTATTCGCCGGCAGCACCGTCGCGCTCGCCGCACTCTCGGAGAACGGGTTGTGGTGGTGGTTCGGGGTGGTGGCAGTGGTGTGCGCATCCCTGTTCGCGGTGCTGCGCGTCGCTGAATCCGGCCCGGGCATCCGCACGCTGCAGGAACTCGAGCGCCGCCAGACCGAGCTCGTACGACGGCTGACGGCGTGCGGTGTGGTGCGCTGGTTCGACATGCAGGACGTCGATCAGGTGAACGAGCGCAATGACATTTGTCGACAGATCGTGGACAGAGGGACTTCGTTCGCCCTGTCGGGGAGCACCGGAGCCTCCTACGTGGATCCGGCGACGCACCGGCACTGGCCGAACGTAAAACGCAGGCTGGACTCCGGCGCCACGTTTCGTCTGCTGCTCACCGATCCGTTCTCCGACTCCAAGAAGCTGCGCAACCGCCTGAACGGTGTCCGCACGCTCCTGGACCCTAAACTGGACCTCGCCAACGTCATCCGTCTCACGCAGCGCTACTCGAATTTCGAGGTGCGTCTCACGACCGAGGTGTACTGCTCGGTCTTCTACTCGGACCACGAGATGATCTACGACCCTTACCACCTGGGGGCCGTAGGGGATCGACTCGAGAACGTGTTCTTTGCGCTTCAGCTGAGCCCGACGCACGGTCGCGCCGGGCCCTCCTACTTCGACCAGCTCAGGAGCCACTTCGAGTTCCTCTGGCGCGAAGGACAGACACTGCACGATTTCGTGGCGCAGCACCGAGAAGACCTGGCTCCCTTCCTGGACCCCTCAGGAGACCTGGCCTGAGCGATCCGCCGTTCCCGCCTGGGCAAAGGAGCTGCGCGGTTCCGGAGGCACGTGTTGACTGCACCGGCTGCGCAGCACCCCTGACCGCATTCGAGCGAGAGAAAGGACGATGGAGAAGATCAACGGACGCCTGCTGAACTGGGCATCGATCCTGGAGGACACCACCCGGGAGCAGGCCGAGCGCACCGCGTCGATGCCGTTCATCCGCCCGCACCTGGCGCTGATGCCCGACGCCCACCTGGGCAAGGGCGCGACCGTCGGCTCGGTCATCCCGACCGACGGCGCGATCATCCCCGCCGCCGTGGGGGTCGACATCGGCTGCGGGATGATCGCCGTCCGCACGCAGTTCACGGCCGACGACATGGCCGGCCGCGACCTCGACGTGCTGCACGCGCAGATCTCGCGGTCGATCCCGCTGTCGGCCGGCAACCGGAACCAGAAGATCCGGGCGAGCGCCGAGCCGCGGATCGCCGAGCTGCGCGCGATGCCCGGAGCCGAGCAGGCCGACGCGGCCGCGGCGCACTGGCCGCAGCAGCTGGGTTCCCTGGGGTCGGGCAACCACTTCATCGAGGTGTCGCTGGACGAGGTCGACCGGGTGTGGCTGTTCCTGCACTCGGGCTCGCGGGGCGTGGGCAACCGCCTGGCGCAGAAGCACATCAAGGTCGCGCAGGAGCAATGCCGCAAGCGGTTCGTCGAGCTGCCCGACCGCGACCTGGCCTACCTGGTCGAGGGCGAGCCGGAGTTCGACGCCTACATCGAGGCGCTCCGCTGGGCGCAGCGGTTCGCCTACCTCAACCGCGAGGAGATGATGGACCGCTGCGTCGACCAGCTGGGCCGGTTCCTCGGGACCGAGGTCGAGCGCACCGAGACGGTGAACTGCCACCACAACTACACCGAGCGCGAGACGCACTTCGGGCGTGAGGTGTGGCTGTCGCGGAAGGGCGCGATCTCGGCACGGGAGGGCCAGCTCGGCCTGATCCCCGGGTCGATGGGCGCGGCGTCCTACGTCGTCGTCGGCAAGGGGAACGTGCCGTCGCTGATGTCCTCGCCGCACGGCGCGGGCCGGAACCACTCGCGGTCGGCGGCACGACGGCTGTTCAGCCGGGCGGACCTGGACGCCCGGATGACCGGAATCGCGTGGGGGCACTCGGACGCGTTCCTCGACGAGCACCCCGACGCGTACAAGCCGATCGACCAGGTCATGGCCGACGCCGCCGACCTGGTGGAGGTGCGGCACACGCTGCGCCAGATCGTCAACGTCAAGGGCGACTGACCGCCGGGCCGGCGTTCCGCAGGAACGCCGGCCCGCGCGGGCTCAGCCCTGCCACGGCGGGGCGACGCCCCAGCCCCAGCGCGGGACCGGCGCGGAGGGCACGACGGCCGCGCCGGGCCGGGAGTTCGCGACGGCAAGCCGCGTGCCCCACTCGATGTAGCTCACGAAGGCGGCGCGGAACTCCGGGTCGTCGGGCAGCTCCGCGGCGTCGGCGGCATCCATCAGCAGCGACACCCACCTCCGGCGCTGCGCCTCGGTGATGCCCTTCCCCAGGTGGTGGGCCAACATCGCCGGGTAGCCACCCCGTTCGCGGGTGTACCGATCCGGTCCGCCGAACACCTCGGCCAGCCACAGAGCCACGTGCCGCGGGTGGTCGGCGTCCATGTGCGCGAACAGCGGGCCGATCAGGTCGTCGGCGTGCACGCGTTCGTAGAACAGCCGGGTCAGCCGCTCGAGGGCGGGCAGCCCGCCGGCCCAGTCGTACAGCGACGGCACCGAACCGCCGGCACCGACCACCGGCGTGACCTCGTAGTGCCGCATCTCCTCGATGTCGCCGACGTACGGGCGGATCGCCGCGAGGAACTCGGGGAAGAGCTCGCCACCGCGGAAGCCCTGCAGGTGGTCCTGCGCCGACGTCCACCGGATGCGCAGCACGTGGCATGCCGGCTCGTCCGCGCTGCGGCTGAGCTCGTAGTCGACGCACTGCGGCGCTCGCGCGAGCACCTCGGCGGCCCGGGCGTAGTCGGCGACGAACACCTCACGGCGCTCCTCGTCGATCCGGTAGCGGATGTACTCGACGATCATCGGGCCCCCTGGTCCGTCGGACGCGCGGGCGACACGCTCGCACAGCCGGACCGGCGGGTCCAGGCACTTCGCTCAGCCGACGGTGACCGAGCCGGTTACCGTGGGGACCAGCTCGACCCACGTGGTGCCGGGGGCGAGCAGGATCGGCTGGCCGGCCGCGTCGGTGAGGACGACGGGGGCGTCGATCGACGCCTTCGACCAGCTGGCCCCGACCGTCGCGCCGCCGCTGGCGACGAGCGCCTCCCCTGACCCGACCATCTGGGTCTCGGGCACCGGGTTGCCCGCCGGGTCGGTGAAGCGGGTGTTGACTACCTGCACCCGCAGCACGACGACGTTGGCCGCCCGCAGCGGCGTGCCGTCGGACTCGGTGGCCGGCGTGCTGCCCTCGGCGCGCAGCCAGGCGGCGGCCGGCGCGCTCCACGTCCACGACGGACGGCTCGCCCCGGACAGCTTCAGGTTCACCACGCCGGTCGGGACACCGGTCGCGGTCGCCGTCGGCCGCTGCTCCGGCGTCGCGAAGGTGAACTGCGGGGCGGGCGGGGCCATGTGCGCGGGGTCGGCCTGGCCGAGGAAGACGTTCGGGTCGGCGTAGACGTTGTGGGGCGCGTAGCGGGTGTTGAGCCGGTAGAACCCCGCGGCGCCGGCGTCCTGGCTGATGACCTGCACCCCGGCGGCGGCGATCGCGTCCACGAAGGGACGCTGCCCGCCGGAGAACGCCAGCAGGCCGTGCAGCGGGGCGACGATCGCGGCGTCCATCGGCCGGACCGACCGCACCGGCCCGATCTGCCCGGGGATGGTCGAGTGGTAGACGGCGACGAAGCGGGTGATCCCGCCCTCCACGACCTCTTCCCACACCATGTCCGCGGAGTTCAGACCGGTCTGCGGGCGGGAGTCCACCGAGTTCTCGATCTTCAATGCCAGGGCCGGGCGAGCGGGCACCGGACCACTCTCCACGCCGGTCAGCGGCCAGTAGACCGGCGGCGGGGGCGGAGGTGGCGGTGGGGTCGTGGTCGTCGGGGCGGCCGCGGGCTCGGCCACCGGCTTCGCGCCGCAAGCGACCACGACACCCACCAGCAGGGCGACCACGAGCACCTGGGCCGCGCGCCGACGTCCGCGGGAACGCGCGCGCGTCTTCCGGGCAGAGCCGTCCACGGGGCACCTCCCTCCGCCGAGCGGCGGAGGTCCCGGTCGGCGCCCCAGCCGATGACGTCATCGGCGGTCCGGCGACCGAGAGGTACCGCTGCCGCAGCGAGATGGTGCTCCGATCCGGCCCGGAACGGTCAGGTTCGCGCGATGCCGAGCAGGGTGACGTCGTCGGTGGCCGGCGGGTCCAGGTCGGTCAGCACCGAGTCCAGCAGCTCCTGCGGGTCGGCAGGCGCGGCGGCGGCGGCCGAACGCAGCCGCTCCAGGCCCGCGGCCATGCCCTCCCGGCCGCGTTCCACGAGGCCGTCGCTGAACAGCAGCAGCCGGTCGTCGGCCGCCAGGTGCAGCCGCGTCTCGCGGTATCCCGCGGCGTCGAGCAGGCCGAGCGCCGGACCGCGGGCCGCGGTCAGGTAGTCGGCGCCGGTGGCGGTGGCGTGCAGCACCGGGAGGTGCCCGGCGTTGGCGACGACGACCTCGCCGGTCGCCGGGTCGAGATCGACGACCACGGCCGTCGCCATCTCCCCCGGCAGCAGCGCGGCGATCACCTGGTTCAGCCCGTCCAGCGCGACGCCCGGCCCGGACGCCCGCAGCAGGTGAGCGCGCAGGGCGTGCCGGAGCTGGGCGGTGATCGCGGCGGCGGCCAGCCCGTGGCCGGCGACGTCCCCGAGCACGATCGAGATCCGCCCGCCGGGCAGCGGCACGAGGTCGTACCAGTCACCGCCGACGACGTCCTGCGCGCTGGGCAGGTAGCGGGCGGCCAGGTCGAACCCGGCGACCTTCGGCAGCTCCTCGAGCAGCAACGTGCGCTGCAGCGCGGTGACCAGCCGGTTGTCCTCCGCGGCCCGGCTCAGCGCCGCGTCGGTGAGGTCGGCGGCGAGCGTGCGCGCGGCCTCGACCTCGTGCGGCCGCCACGGCTGCGCGGTCTCGCGCACCGTCTCGCTCCAGGCGTCGAACGACCGGCGCGGGCTCAGCCGGGGCCCGGCGTCGGTCTGCGCCGTCTTCGACGTGTACGGGTTGCCGCCCCAGGTGACCTCGCGGATCGTCTCGGGCCGGAACCACGCGAGGAAGTCGTCACGCCCACCCGGCACCTCGACGGCGAGCACGCCGCTGGCGACGTCCGCGAGGTCGGCGGCCTCGGGCAGGACCCGGCTGACCGCATCGGTCACCGGCGCCCCCGCCGCGAGCAGCGCGCGCACGAGGGGCTCGACGCGGTCGGCGGGCGGCGTCGTCCCGAGCAGCCGCAGCTGGCCGTCGACGCGGACGGCGGCCCCGGCAGCGGGCACGAGGTCCAGCGCCGTCACGTCGCCGTCGGACAGGGCGGCGGCCAGCTCCCGCGGGGTCCGGCCGACGACAGCCGCGAGCTGGGCCTGCCGGTGCGCCACCTCGACGACGCCGGACTGCTCCCCCGCCGCGACCTTCGTGGGCAGCAGCAGCGAGGCGGTGCGACCGAGGAACTCGGCGGCGACGCGGTCGGCGTAGGACGGGCGGTGCGGGCCGGCGTAGTGGTGGCACGCGATGAGGCCCCACAGCTCGCCGTCGTCGATCAGCGAGATCGACATCGACGAGACGACGCCCATGTTGGCCAGGTACTCCAGGTGCACCGGGGAGACGCTCCGCAGCATCGCGCCGGACAGGTCGAGCGGACGGCCGTCGACCGCCGGCGGCTCCAGGGGGACGCGCTGGTAGCCGGCGTCGGGGATGAGCCGCATCCAGTTGGTGGCGTAGAGCGCGCGGGCCTGGGGCGGGATGTCGCTGGCCGGGTAGCGCAGGCCGAGGAAGGGCTCGAGGTCGTCGCGGCGGGCCTCGGCGATGACCTCGCCGTTCCACTCCGCGTCGAAGCGGTAGACCATCACCCGGTCGAATCCGGTGAGCGCGCGGACGTCGCGCGCGAGGACGTCGGTGAGCTCGTCCAGGGTTCCCGTCGCGGAGAGCCGCTGCAGCACGGTGGGCAGGCGGCGGTGCCAGGCGACGCCGGCCTGCTCGGCGCCGGCGACCGGCTCCCACTCGGTGACCAGCAGGCCGTCGGCGCGGTGCAGCACGAGGTCGACGTCGTCGAGCACGCGGAGCGGGTTGGCCTCCGCGAGGTCGCCGGCCAGAGCGTCCCGCAGGCGGGCGGCGTCGTCCGGACCCAGCAGCTCGTCGAGGGAGGCGCCGGCCACCGGCCTGCCGAACAGCTCGGCGGCGTTCGCGGACGAGACGACGACGGCCAGGTCGGGCTCGGTCACCGCCAGCAGGACGCCGTGCGGCTGGATCGCGCCCGGGATCGCGATGGGCTCGTCGGCGCAGCGCAGCAGCGCCTCCTCGCTGACGCCGACCGGTTCGGTGGTGGTCACCGGCGCGACGTCACGTGCGGGCGTCCCGGTCGCCGAACCCGATCTGGGCCACCGACTCCACGAGTGGGACCACGGCCCCGAGCTCGAGCAGGTCGATGGTCAGCCGCACCGGTCCGTTCTCGTGCGGCACGACCACGTGCAGGGCGACCCCCTGCGCGGCGGCGACCCGTGCGATGCGGACCAGCTGCCGGGCGCCGGAGGAATCCATGAAGTAGGTGTCGGTCAGGTCGACGACGAGCGAGGACGGCGCACCGGCGAGCTGCGCGTCGACGGCGGCGCCGAGCTCGGGGGCCGTCGCGAGGTCCAGCTCACCCCGTACCGTGAGCGCCGGACGCCCCGCGAGGGTCGTCCGCTCCACGTCGAACAGCACGAAACGGCTCCCTCGTCAGCGACTGACTGCTCCGATGAGGGTACGGGCAACGAGGTGAAGGAGGTGAGCCGCCGGTGAACGTCGCGTTCAGCGTCCGTCTTCCGGTGGACGCGCAGAGCGTCCCGCTGGTACGCGGACTGGTCCGGCAGGCCCTGCAGTACCTCGGTGTCGTGGCCTCGGGGATCGACGAGATCCTGCTCGCGCTGTCCGAGGCGTGCGCCAACGTCGTCCAGCACGCCGGCGAGCACGAGGAGTACCAGGTCGACGTCACCATCGACTACCACGTCTGCCGGATCACGGTGCTCGACCACGGCGAGGGCTTCGACGTGGAGGCGGCCGCCGCGACGCGGCCCGGCTCCCCGCTCGACGGCGGACGCGGGCTGGTCCTCATGCAGGCGCTGGTCGACCGGCTCGACTTCGCGCACACCGAGGACGGCCGGCACGGCGTCCACCTGGAGAAGCAGCTGGTCACCTCCCCGCGGCTGCGCCTGCTGCCGACCTGACCTAGCCGCTGGCGTTGGCCGGGCGGGCGGCGACCAGCTCGCCGAGCGCCTGCCCCCAGCGGCGGGCCCGGTCCTCCTCGCCGTCGGCGAGCGGCCCCTTGGTGTCGACGACGAAGAAGTGCTCGGCCGGCGCCGCGAGGGTGGCGCCGAGCCCGCGGAGCAGCTTCTCCTCCGATTTCGCGGCGTGGTCGAGCTTGGTGATCAGCTTCGGGTGGTCCATCCGCGTGTCGAAGGCGGCCGCGTTGATGACGCGCGGCAGCTGCACGCGGTCGAGCCACTCGTGCAGTCCGTAGTGCGTGTCGGGGATGTCGGCGCCCTGGTCCCTGACCGCGCCCTCGCGGGTGGCCTGACGCGGCATGCCGAAGGCGTGGTTGGGCCCGCCCACGACGAGCATCCGGACGTCGCCGGACACCTGGATCGGTGCGTCGCGGGCCGAGGCGACGTCCACCGGGAGGCGGCTCGCCAGGCCTTCGGCGATCGCCATGGCGATCGCCTTCGCGTCGCCGAACACCGACTCGTAGACGACCAGGGCTCGGGCCATGGCTCGCTCACCGCCTCGCGACCGGGGGTCCGACGGTAGAGCCGGAGCCCCCTCCGTGGGGCGGTTCGCGTCCTCAGGAGACGACGTCGGCCGGCTCGTCCTCCAGACGGCGGGCGGAGCGGGTGATCGCCCAGCCGAAGAGGGCCGCGATCGGGAACATCAGCACGCCGTAGACCGCCGCCGGGACGGCGAGCCCGACGCTGCCGAGCACGCTGACCGCCACCGCGATGGCCAGCGTGCTGTTGTGCACGCCGATCTCGAACGCGCTGGCGATGGCCTGGCGGTGGGTGACGCCGAGGGCCCGCGGCACGAGGAAGCCGAGGGTCAGGCTGAGCACGCAGAAGACGACGGCGGGCAGGCCGACGGCGCGCACGTAGTCGATGACGTTGTCCCGCTCGGCCACCATCGTGCCGACGATCACCAGGGCCAGGACGACGGCGGACGCGATGCGCACCGGCTTGTCCATGCGGTCGGCGAAGGCAGCGGACCGGGCCCGCACGAACATGCCGATGGCCACGGGGATCAGCACGACGGCGAACACCTGCACGGTCTTGCCGAACTGCAGGCCGAGCTCGCCGGCGGCCGGCGGGTCGAACCAGTCGATCGCCAGGTTGGTGACCAGCGGCAGCGTCACGACGGCGAGCAGCGAGTTGACCGCGGTCAGGCTGATGTTCAGCGCGACGTCGCCGCGGAACAGGTGGCTGAACAGGTTCGCCGTCGTCCCGCCGGGCGAGGCCGCGAGCAGCAGCAGGCCGACGGCGAGCAGCGGCTCGAGGTCGAACAGCAGCACCAGGCCGAAGCACAGGGCGGGCAGGACGACGAGCTGCAGCACCAGCGCGATGACCACCGCCTTGGGCTGCCGGCCGATGCGGGCGAAGTCGCCGACGGTCAGCGCCAGCCCGAGGCCGAACATGACGACGGCGAGGGCGAGCGGCAGGGCGACGCTGGTCAGCGCGGAGTCCATGGGGTGCATCCTGGTGGGACCCGGGTCACATCGCGAGCAGGTCCACCCGGCGGAGTGGCGGGGCGGCGCGGCGACGTCGTCCGCCGTCGTCTTGGATGGCTCGCGTGAGCGCCTCCTTCCCCGCCGACGTCGAGGACGCCGGCCGCCGGTTGGCCGGGGTGGCCGAGCGGACGCCGCTGCAGCGCAACGCCCGGCTGTCCGCGCTGACCGGCGCCGACGTGTGGCTCAAGCGGGAGGACCTGCAGGTCGGCCGCTCGTACAAGATCCGCGGCGCCTACAACACGATCAGCCGGCTCTCCGCGGCCGACCGCGCGGCCGGCGTCGTGTGCGCGAGCGCGGGCAACCACGGGCAGGGCGTCGCCTACGCGTGCCGGGCGCTGCAGGTGCGCGGCCGGGTGTTCGTGCCGGGGACGACACCGCGGCAGAAGCGGGAGCGGATCGCCTCGCTGGGCGGCGACATGGTGGAGCTCGTGGTCACCGGCGACTCCTACGACGAGGCGGCGGCCGCCGCGGACGCCTCGGCGCGGATGACCGGCGCGACGCTGGTGCCGGCGTTCGACGCGCTCTCCACGGTGACCGGCCAGGCGACCGTCGCCGCGGAGGTCCTCGAGCAGCTGGGGACGGCGCCGGAGGTCGTCGTCCTGCCCGTCGGCGGGGGCGGCCTGATGGCCGGGTGCGGGACCTGGCTGCGCGCGGTGGCCCCGTCGACGCGGCTGGTCGGGGTCGAGCCGGCGGGTGCGGCCAGCATGGCGGCGGCGCTGGCCGCCGGGGAGCCGGTGGACCTGCCGGAGATCGACACCTTCGTCGACGGCGCGGCGGTCCGCCGGGCGGGGGCGGTGACGTTCCCGCTGGTTCGCGACTCGGGTGCCGAGCTGCTCGCCGTCCCGGAGGGGCAGATCTGCACCGAGATGCTCGAGCTGTACCAGACCGACGGGATCATCGCCGAGCCCGCGGGCGCGCTGGCGACGGCCGCGCTGAGCGGCGGGCTGGTGACCGTCGAGCCGGGCCAGACGGTGGTCTGCCTGCTGTCGGGCGGCAACAACGACGTCAGCCGGTACGCCGAGGTGGTCGAGCGCTCGCTGGTGCACCGCGGGCTCAAGCACTACTTCCTGGTCGAGTTCCCGCAGGAGCCCGGGGCGCTGCGCCGGTTCCTCGACGAGGTGCTCGGCCCGGACGACGACATCGTGCTGTTCGAGTACGTGAAGCGGGACAACCGCGAGACGGGAGCGGCGCTCACCGGCATCGAGCTCGGGTCGGCCGACGGGCTGGGCGGGCTGCTCGCGCGCATCGAGGCGAGCCCGCTGCGCATCCAGCACGTCGCCCCGGGGACGACGGCCTACCGGTTCCTCGTCTGAGGTCGGCGCGTCGAGAGTGCAGTTGTGGTCGCCCGCGCCGGCGTGTCCCCGCGTGTCGAGGACCGCAACTGCCTTCTCGGCCTAGACCCAGACGGGCGGGGGCGGGACGTCGCCGCTGAGGCCCGCGCGCTCGCCGCGGGTCAGCCAGGCGGCGATCGCTGACACCGGGCCCTCGATCAGCGTCTCGCCGCTCCCCCACGTCCGGTCGACGTCGGTGGCGCGGATCGTCACCTCCGGCGCCTGGCCGCGGCTGGTGAACAGCCCGAGCACGTCGTCGACGAGGGCGGCGCAGTAGCCGGAGGGGAGGTCGGGGAAGGCGAGGTCAGCGCGGAGGTCGGTGCCGTGCACCCAGACCTCCTTGGCGCGCATCCACGGGACCAGCGCGGCCGGCACCGTCGCACCCTGGCCGTTGCGGACCTCGACGTCCCACGCCTCGTCCGGCATCCCGTCGGCCTCCTGCGCCAGCCGGCGGGCGGCCGCCGCGAAGTAGCCGCGCAGCTCGTCGGCCGGCAGGGCCGCGGTCTGCTCGATGGCGGCGTCGCGCGCCTCGCGGGACGGGTACATCGGCGTCTCGACGCCGGTCTGCGCCCAGGTGAGCAGGTTGACCAGCGCGTCGGCGTTCCGGGCGAGGTGCGCGACGACGTGCGCCCGCGACCACCCGGGCAGCGCCGAGTCGGCGCGCAGGTCCTCGTCGCTGAGCTGCTCGACGATGCGGGCCACGGCCCGCTCGCCGTCGATCCACCACTGCCTCTGCTGCTCGGTCACCGGGCGAACCTAGCGCCCGGAATCGAGACCCCATCGACACGTTCCTGAGCTAGGTTCTTGCCCGCCATGGCCCCCGACCCCGACTCCCCCGCCGTCCGGGTGTCGGTGCTCGGGCCACTGCAGGTGACGGTCGGCGGCGTCCCCACCCAGCTCGGCGGGCCGCGGCAGCGCTCGGTGCTCGCCCGGCTCGCGGTGGCGGGCGGGCACGTCGTCTCGACCGACCGGGTCATCGACGACCTGTGGGAGGGCGAGCCGCCACCCAAGGCGCTGGCCTCGTTGCAGGTGCACGTGTCGCACCTGCGGCGGGCGCTGGAGCCCGAGCGCCGCACCCGCTCGGCGGCGTCGGTGCTCGTCAGCCGACCGCCCGGCTACGCGCTCGAGCTGCCGCGCGAGGCGGTGGACGCGTGGCGGTTCGAGGATCTCCTCACCAAGGCCCAGGCCGCCACCGACCCGGCCGGGCGGCGCGAGCTGCTCGACGAGGCGCTCGCCTGCTGGGCGGGACCGGCCTACGCGGAGGTCGCCGACACCTCGTGGGCCGCTCCGGAGGTCGCGCGCCTCGACGAGCTGCGTCTGGTGGCCCGCGAGAGCCGCGCGGAGACTGACCTCGAGCTCGGGCGGCCGGACGCCGCCGTCCCGGAGCTGGAGCGGCTGCTGCACGACCACCCGGGCCGGGAGCGGGCCGTCCGCCTGCTCGCCCTCGCGCTGTACCGGAGCGGGCGGCAGGGCGACGCGCTCGCCGCGCTCCGCCGGGCGCGCGCCTGGCTGGCCGACGAGCTGGGCGTCGACCCGAGCCGCGAGCTGCGCGAGCTCGAGGCCGCGCTGCTCGACCACGACCCGTCCCTCGATGCGGCAGCGGCCCCGGCCCCGGCACCCGCCGCTCCCCCGGCGGCCGCACCGCCCGCCGAGGTCGGCCGCACCGCCGAGCTCGACCAGCTGCTGGCCATCGCGTCAGGTTCCGGCGTCCGGGTCGTCTGGATCGACGGCGAGGCCGGCGCGGGCAAGACCACGCTCGTCGACGCCACCGCGACGGCGCTCCGCCAGCAGGGCTGGGACGTCGCCTGGGGCCGCTGCCCCGAGGTGGAGGGCGCTCCTCCGGCGTGGCCGTGGCACGAGGTGCTCGGCGAGCTGCCCGAGGCCGAGAGCGCCTTCTGGCTGGCCCGCGCCGCCGCCGAGCGGCTGTCGGAGCGGGCGCAGGAACACCCGCTGCTCGTCGTCCTCGACGACGTCCACCGTGCCGACGGGCTCACCCTCCAACTGCTCCGCCAGGTGGTCGGCGAGCTGTCCGGCGCCCCGGTGCTGCTGCTCGCCACCTTCCGCCCGACCGAGGACAGCGACGCCCTTGCCGCCACCCGCGCCGCGCTCACCACCGCCAGCGCCGCACACCTCTCGCTCACCGGGCTCGACGACGCCGGGGTCGCGCTCATCGCCCGCGACTCCGGGCTCGACCCGACCGACGACGTCGTCGCGCTGCTGCGCGAGCGCACCGGCGGCAACCCGCTGTTCGTCCGCGAGCTGACCCGGCTGATCGTCTCCGAGGGCACCGCGGCCGGGCGGACGACGGTGCCGGCCGGCGTGCGCGAGGTGCTCCGGCGCCGCGTCGAGCGGCTCCCCGCGCCCGCGGTCACCACGCTCCGGCAGGCGGCGGTCCTCGGCCGCGACGTGGACGTCGACCTGCTGGCCGCCGTCGCCGGGCGGGACGCCGACGAGCTGCTCGACGCCCTGGAGACCGCGGTGCTGGCCGGGCTGCTCGACGAGCCGGCGCCCGGTCAGGTGCGGTTCAGCCACGCACTGGTGCGCGACACCCTCTACGAGGATCTGCCGCTCATGCGCCGAGCCCGGGTGCACTCGGCCGCGCTGCAGGCGCTGCGCGAGCGGGGTGCCGACGCGACCGCGCTCGCCCACCACGCGGTGGCCGCCGCCAGTCCGGCCACCGCCGCCGACGCCGTCCCGTACGTGATCGCCGCGGCACGTGAGGCCGAGCAGCTGGGCGCCCACGCCGACGCCGCCCGCCAGTGGTCCACCGCACTGCGGCTGCACGACATGGCCGGGCCGCGGTCCGGCGGTGACGAGGCGTTGCTCGCGCTGCTCCTGCCGTCGATCTCCGCGCACGCCCGCAGCGGCAACGCCGTCGTCGCCCGGGAGCAGCAGCGCCTGGCCGTGCGGGCCGCCGCCCGGCTGGGCCGGCGGGACCTGCATGTCGCGGCGCTGGCCGAGTGGGATGCCCCGCTGGTGTGGACCGTCCGCGACGACGGCGCCCAGGACCCCGAGCTGCTCGACCCGCTGGTCGAGCTGCTGGAGACGCCCGCGGGCGAAGGTCTGCCCGACGACGTTCGCGCCCGCCTGTTCGTCGCGCTGTTCCGCGAGGTGGAGGGCGTGGACGACGCACGCAGCGAGCGGGCGTCGTCCGAGGCGCTCCGGCTGGCCCGACGCACCGACGACCGGCGGCTGCTGTGCGCCGCGCTCAACGCCCGCGCCTACGCCGCGCTCGGGCCCGACCTCGCGGATCAGCGGGAGGAGCTCGCCGACGAGCTGTGCGCGGTCGCGACCGCCGCTGGCGCCACCGACCACCAGGCGGTCGCGCACTGGCTGCTGTTCCTCGCCGCGTCCGCGCGCACCGACCTCGTCGAGTCGCGGCGGCAGGGCGATCAGGCGCTGGCGCTGTCCGGCAGCGGCCAGCTCGGGCACGTGCTGGGCGCCCTGGGCATCCACTCAGGGGCGCTGCTGGTGCTGGCCGGCCGGGTCGACGAGGGGCTCGCCCGCTACGAGCAGATCGCCCAGCGGCTGGTCGAGACCGGGCAGACCAACGGCGGGCTCATGGCGATGATCGGCCGGTTCGTCGCCGGGTTCGCCCGCGGCGACCTGACCCCGAGCGTGGCCGACTTCGAGTGGCTGGACAGCGTCATGCCCGGGGCGCTCGGTGACGCCGTCGCGCTGACCTTCCTCGACGCCGGGCGGGAGGACGACGCCCGCCGCGTGTGGGCGAACCGCCGTCCCATCGCCCGCGACTACTACTGGCTGGTGACCACCACCCTGCGGGCGCACGCCGCCGTCCGGCTGGGCGACATCGACACCGCCGTCGCCGCCCGCGAGGAGCTGCTGCCGTGGGCCGGCCGGATCGCCGGATTGGACTCCGGCACCCTCGTGCTCGGCCCGGTCGACGACGCGCTCGCCGAGGTGGCGGAGCTGACCGGCGACACCGAGGCAGCCGAGCTTCACCGGGCGGGCGCGGCGGAGACGCGGAAGCACCTCGCGGAGCAGCTCGCCGCCCTCGGCCTCTAGGCCGTCATGAAGCCGCTCTCGTAGGCGGCGATGACCGCCTGAGTCCGGTCCCGCGCTCCGAGCTTGAGCAGCACGCTGCTGACGTGCGTCTTCACTGTCTCGCGGCTGAGGAACAGCTCGGTGGCGATCTCGGCGTTGGACAGCCCGCCGGCGACCAGCCGCAGCACGTCGGCCTCGCGCCCGGTCAGCACCGGCAGGGCGGCGTGACCCCGTGCGCGGGACGGCGCGTGCGCGGCGATCAGCCGGCGGGTCAGATCGGGCAGCACCAGCGACGTCCCGCGCGCGACGACCCGGATCGCGTCGACCAGCTCGTCGGGGTCCGAGCGCTTCAGCGCGAAGCCGCTGGCGCCGGCCTGCAGCGAGCGGAACAGGTAGTCGTCGTCCTCGAAGGTGGTGAGCACCAGCACTTGCGGCCGCTCCGGGTTGCGGGCGACCAGCTCGCGGGTGGCCGCGATGCCGTCCATGTCGGGCATGCGCACGTCCATCAGGACGACGTCCGGGTCGGTGTCCGCGGCCACTTTCACCGCCTCGCGCCCGGTGCCGGCGTCGCCGACCACGGTCAGGTCGGGCTCGCTCTCCAGGATCACCCGCAGGCCGGAGCGCACGAGTACGTCGTCGTCGACCAGCAGCAGCCGCAGCGTCACGCGGCGCCCGCCAGCGGGAGGGTCGCGCACAGCTCGAACCCGCCCGACGGCGTCGGCTCGGCGCTCAGCGTGCCGCCGGCGGCGGCCGCCCGCTCGCGCAGGCCGGCCAGACCCCGACCGCCGCCCGGGCCGGGACGGCTCTCCAGCGAGGACGCCCGCTCGTTGCACACGCGGACGACCAGGGTGTCCCCGCTGCGCACCACCTGCGCGACGGTCAGCGGGGTGCCGGCGTGCCGCAGCACGTTCGTCGTCCCCTCCTGGACCACCCGGTAGGCGAGCTCCTGCACTCCCGCGGGCACGTCGTCGACGTCGCCGTCGACGACCAGGGCCACCGGCAGGCCGCCGTCCCGGAGACCGGAGAGCAGCTCCTCTAGGTCGGCGAGCGAGGGGGCCGCGAACGGGGCGGGGTCACGGCCGTCGTCCTCGGCTCGCAGCACGGTGAGCACCCGGTCGAGCTCGGCGAGGGCGGTGCGGGTGTTGGTCTCGATGTGCTCGAGCGCCTGGCGGGCGAAGTCCGGCTGCAGCGGCCTGCCCTCGGGCGGGGTGAGGGTGCGGCGGGCGGCGGTGGCCTGCAGGAGGCTGGCGGTCAGCGCGTGGCCGATGGTGTCGTGCAGGTCGCGGGCCAGCCGGTTGCGGTCGGCCAGCCGGCGGCCGCTGTGCTGCAGCGCGGCGATCTGCTGCTCGGGCGAGGCGCCGAGCAGGCGGGGCGCCACGGCCGCCGCCAGCCGCACCAGCAGCTCGAGCACCACCAGGGTCAGGACGACGTCGCTGGCCATGAGCGCCAGCAGCGGGAGCGCGGTGAGCGCGTTCCAGTCGGCGCCCCAGCCGAGGTAGGCGAACCCCATGCCGCCGAAGAACAGGGTGGTCAGCGTCGCCGCTCCCATGAGCACCCGCGCGCCGAGCCAGCCCACCGCCCGCCAGGTACCGGACGACTGCACGAGCCGCCGCACCCTGCGGATGACGCCCGGCTGGTGCCGGACGCGCTCGCCGACGGGGATGTCGACGCCGAGCAGGATGCCGGCCAGCTGGCGCTCCACCCCGGCGAAGCCGCGGATGACCGCGAGCACGAGCAGGATCAGCAGCAGCCCGATGCCGTAGATGACGGCGAACACCGAGCCGAACAGGGCGAAGTAGAGGGCCAGGCTCAGCACACCGACCGGCACGCTGGCCAGCGCGTAGATGGCGCGGCCGGGCCAGCCGGGGCGGGCGGCGACGAGCAGCTCCCGCGCTCGGGCGGCGAGCTCGGGCCCGGAGTGCGGGAACGTCGGAAAGGGCACGAACCGATCCTGACCGACTGACGGGGCGGGCGGTTCCCCCGTGCGGGCACTCCTGCCCTCCCCCACGCGGGGGACCGAAGTGGGCGCTGCGGGGTGATCCGCGGGGGTCCGCTCCCCCGACAGGCTCCGTGCCATGACTCCATCCCTCCGCCGGCGGCTCGCATGATCGAGGTCCGCGGGCTGACGAAGCAGTACGGCGCGGTGCGCGCCGTCGACGACCTGACCTTCGACGTGGCGCCCGGCAAGGTGACCGGCTTCCTCGGTCCGAACGGCGCCGGCAAGTCCACCACGATGCGCATGATCCTGGGCCTCGACCGGCCGACGGCGGGCCGCGCGCTGGTGGCCGGGCGGCCGTTCGCGTCGCTCGGCGAGCCGCTGCGGGCGGCGGGAGCGCTGCTCGACGCGCAGGCCGTGCATCCCGGGCGCAGCGGCCGCGACCACCTGCGGGTGGCCGCCCGCACGCACGGCCTCCCGGTGCGGCGGGTCGACGAGGTGATCGACCAGGTCGGCCTCGGCCCGGCCGCGCGGCGCCGGGTGAAGGGCTACTCGCTGGGCATGCGGCAGCGGCTCGGCATCGCGACCGCGCTGCTCGGCGACCCCGCCGTCCTGCTGTTCGACGAGCCGATGAACGGGCTCGACCTGGACGGCGTCCGCTGGATCCGGCGGCTGGTGCGCGAGCTGGCCGACGAGGGCCGGACGGTGCTGCTGTCGAGCCACCTCATGAGCGAGATGGAGCAGACCGCCGACCACCTGGTGATCATCGGCCGCGGCCGGCTGATCGCCGACGCGCCGATCGCCGAGGTGCTCGCCGGTACCGGCGCCGCCCGGAAGGTCCGGGTGCGGACGCCGTCCGTCGACGACCTCGCCGGCGCGCTGCTGCGCCGGAAGCTGCGGGTGCACCCCACCGACGACGGCGACCTGCTGGTCGAGGGCGCGTCGGCCGAGACGGTCGGCGACGTCGCCCTCGAGGTGGGCGCGGCGGTGCACCGCCTCGCCGAGGAGCACACCTCGCTCGAGCAGGTCTACCTCGACCTGACTGGCGACAGCGTCCAGTACAAGGTCTCGGGCGAGAAGGAGCTGGTGCGGTCATGACCGCGATCGCCGTCCAGGAGCCGGGCACGGTCCCGGTGTTCACGCGCGCGGCGTCCGCCGAGTGGCTGCGGCTACGCACGGTCCGGACGACGTGGTGGTGCCTGCTGGCCGCCGCGGTCGCGGTGCTCGGCATCGGGGTGCTCACCGCCCTCGACGAGGCGGAGATGGCGGAGGCGTCGGGGTCCGTGGCGTCGGCGACCCTCGCCGGGGAGTACGGCGTGATGATCGGGCAGTTCGCGCTGCTCGTCCTCGTGCTGCTCGCGGTGACGCAGGAGTACGCCAGCGGGGCGATCGGCCCGACGCTGCAGTGGACGCCGCGCCGCGGGGTGCTGCTGGCCGCGCGGGTCGCCGTCCCGGTGGTGGTGGCGACCGTCGTCGGCGTGCTGCTCGCCGTGACCGCCGACGTCGTCGCCGCCCTGCTCGCGCCGTCGCTGACCTTCTCGGCCGGCGACCTCGTGGACAGCGTGGGCGGCGTCGCCGCTGTCCTGCTGGCCGGTGGGGCGCTGGCCGTGGGGCTGGGGCTGTTCCTGCGCAGCACGGCCGGTGCGCTGGCGGCGGTGTTCCTGCTGCAGCTCGTGCTGCCCGCGATGCTGCCGGCGTTCGGGGTGCAGTGGATGGCCGACCTTGGTGAGCTCCTGCCGGGCTCGGCGGCGATCTGGACGCTGCTCGGCGAGCCGGAGATGAGCGCCGGCCAGGCGACGACGCTGCTGGTCGGCTGGTCCGGAGCCGCGCTCGCGGTGGGCGGCTGGTCGCTGCTCCGCCGGGACGCCGGATAGCCGGTGGGGGGGGGGGGGGGGGGGGGGGGGGGGGGGGGGGGGGGGGGGGGGGGGCGGGCCGCGCGGCGCGGCGGCGGGCGCGCGGGGGGGGGGGCCCGCGCC